>PBAM01000039.1 GCA_002716285.1 Acidimicrobiaceae bacterium | reverse complement strand
TTTGAGATATTTTTCTGAGCTAATATTGTTTGAAAATTTAATTTTAATTTTATTTTCAGAAAAATTAGCATTTGCATTTATCTTGTGTTTATTTTTAAAAAAATTATCAGTTAAATTAAATTTTTCAAATGTAACCTGGTTTTTCTGTTCATCTAGAAAAAAAATTTCTGAGTTTGAAACTTCTAAATTTTTTTTCTCATGAGTTGAGAAATACATAAAAAGGTTTTTTAAATTTTTAGGATAAATTCTTATTTTTTGATTCGATATTAAAATTTTTTTTAATTTTAAACCCTCTAAATTTTTTAGATTTAACGGGGAAACTAAAATATATAATTTTTTTATTTTTATTCTCTCTTTTTTGTTTTTGCTTAAATTGACAATTAAATTATTAACTACAATTCTTGGTGATGGAAAAAATTCATAGGATATATCGCCATTAATTTTTGTTTTTAATTTGAAATCATTGTAAATTTTACTTTCAAAGTTTTCTTTTTCTATCTGATAATTAAAATATAATGGTCTTGCAAAATAAGAAAAGACTAGCAATACAAAAATTATTAAAATTCCAATTAAAATCGTCTTTTTATTTAAATGCTTTTTTAAATTATAAAAATTTCTTTTATTCAACCTGGATTTGATAATTTTAAATGCTGAAGTTTTCATTGTGTTGTTTTATAAGCAGTATAATGTAAAAATAAAGCGCTTTATAATGAAAGAAAAAAGAAATTTCCTTGAAGAGCTAAACGAACAACAGAAGGCTGCTGTTCTTAATATTGGCGGACCGACTTTAGTTGTCGCAGGCGCTGGCTCAGGTAAAACAAAGGTTTTGACATCAAAATTAGCATACATAGTTGAAGAAAAAAAAGCTTGGCCAAATCAGATACTTTGCGTGACATTTACTAATAAAGCTGCGAAAGAAATGCGAGACAGGGTTTTAAAAATTTTAGGCGGTAAAATAAGCTCTCTTTCTTGGCTTGGAACGTTTCATGCAATTAGTGTAAAATTTTTAAGACGTCATGCTGAAGCCATAGGACTAAAAAGTAATTTTACAATTTTGGATACTGACGATCAAAAAAAATTGGTTAGGAATATATCGAAAGCAGAAAACATTGATGCAAAAAAAATCTCTCCACAATTTATACTAGCTTTAATTGACCAATGGAAAAATAAAGGGCTGCTTCCTGAAGAAGTTAGGTTGTCTAAAAAACATATTTTCGAAAACCAAATTTTAAAGGTTTATAAAATTTATCAAGGCAAAATTAGAGATTTAAATTCTTGTGATTTTGGAGATTTAATTCTTTATTGTGTAAAATTATTTGAAAAAAATCCTGATATAAGAAAAATTTACGCAAATAATTTTAAATATATACTTGTAGACGAATATCAAGATACAAATTTTATTCAAAATAAATGGTTGCAATTAATTGTAAACAAAAATCAAAACATATGTTGCGTGGGTGACGATGATCAATCAATTTATAGTTGGAGGGGCGCTGAAATAAAAAATTTTCTAAGCTTTGACAAAGTTTATCCTAACTGTAAAATTTTTAGATTAGAGCAAAATTATAGATCTACCAAAAATATTTTGGATGCTGCATCCTTTTTAATTTCACATAACAAAGATCGTTTGGGAAAAAAACTTTGGTCTGAAAGTGAAAAGGGTGATTTGGTTAAATTGAACTGTTATAAAAATGGCAAAGAAGAAGCCCGGGGTATTGGTGATATTATTGAGAGAAGTCTAAAAAAAAACAATTCTTTAAATGATATCGCAATACTTGTCAGAGCCATATATCAAACTCGAGAGTTTGAAGAGAGATTTCTCAAAATAGGAGTAAATTACAGAATTATCGGAGGTATTAAATTTTATGAAAGAGCAGAAGTAAAAGATGCTATTTGCTATTTAAGAATTATAAATCAAAAATTTGATGATTTAGCTCTTGAAAGAATTATAAACATGCCACGTAGAGGCTTGGGAGAAGCCACAATAAAACAATTGCATGAATTTTCTTCTAAAAATAAAATTTGTTTAGAAGACTCTGCACACAAACTTCTTCAGCTAAATCAATTTAAACCAAAAATAAAATCTGTAATAAAACATCTGTTGGAATTGATAAATAAATGGAGGTCTGATCTTAAAAAAAACAAACACTATGATCTATTAAAAATAGTTTTAGATGAGTCTGGTTATTCTGCAATGCTAAAAAATAAAAAAGATCTAGAGAATGAAAATCGAATAGAAAATTTAAAAGAACTGTTAAGAGCAATGCATGATTATGATAATTTGCAGGGATTCTTGGAGCATGTTGCTCTGGCCACATCCATTGATCAAAAATGGGAAGATGAAAAAGTAAATATCATGACAATGCACGCCGCAAAAGGTTTGGAGTTTGATATGGTGTTTTTACCAGGATGGGAGGAGGGTTTGTTTCCTCATCAAAAATCTCTAGAAGAAAAAGGTGACTTTGCCTTAGAAGAAGAAAGAAGATTGGCTTATGTTGGAATTACGAGAGCTAAAAAAAAGGCCCACATTTCTTTTGCCATTCAAAGATCGTGGTATGGTGAATGGATGGATAGTTTGCCATCTAGATTTGTAAGTGAACTTCCTGAAGACAGCATAAAAAAAAATGAAGAGCCTGTAAAAGAAGTTTCTGATGATTTTGATTTTAATCAGGATAAACTTTTTGATGATAATGAAGAATATAGAAGTCCTGGATGGGCCAGATTAAAAAAAAAATTACTTAAATAATGAAAAGTTTAAAAAAATTATTTAAAAGATACAAAATTGATGGATACATAGTTCCAAAGAATGATGAATATTTCAATGAATATGTCCATTCATCTAAAGATAGATTAAAATTTGTTTCAAGTTTTTCTGGTTCGGCTGGATTTGCTGTAATTTTAAAAAAAAAAAATTACCTATTTGTAGATGGAAGATACACGGTTCAGGCCCGTTATCAATCAGGTAAAAAATTCAAAGTTATCACACTGCCTAATAAATTTCCTAGAGATGTACTTAAACCTAATAAAAAAACTGTTATTGGTTTTGATCCGAAATTACATACGGAAAAACAACTAAACTTTATCTTTAAAATTAAAAACATAAACTTAAGATCTATTAATCAAAACTTAGTAGACCTGGTTTGGCCTAATAAACCTAAAGAATTGGCAAAGCACTTCTTTTCTCTTCCAAAAAAAAATGCGGGTGCAACCACTAAAAAAAAGATTGCACAAGTTAAAAATATCCTTTCGAAAAATAATGTTGACTACTTATTAGTAACCGCTCCTGAAAATGTTGCTTGGATTTTAAATATTAGAGGTTACGATTCTTCTTGCTCTCCTATTCCAAACACCAGACTACTGGTGGGCAAAAAAGGAGATATTGAGCTTTTTACAAACCCAAAAAAAATAACAAAGATAAAAAAAACTCTAGGGAAAAAAATACGTACTCATGACGAAAGAAAAATTGAAAATATACTCAGGTATATATCAAAAAAAAGGATTTGGTTAGATAGTTTATCTTGTTCGTTTTATTACAAAAATATATTATACAAAAAAAATAACATCATAGAAAAAATAGATCCAATTCATTTTTTTAAATCAATTAAAAATAATACCGAAATAAAAAATATGAAAAAGAGCCATTTAATTGATGGCATAGCACTAACTAAATTTCTATTCTGGGTAAAGAAAAATTTTAAAAAGAAAAAAATTACAGAAATATCGGCACAAAAAAAATTAGAAAGTTTTAGAAGAATGCATCGTTCATATAAATTTCCAAGTTTTAATACAATTTCTGGATCGGGACCTAATAGTGCTATTATTCACTATAAAGCTTCCAATAAAACAAACAGGGCTTTAAAAAAAGGCGACTTGTACTTGGTGGATTCAGGAGGACAATATTCTTTTGGCACTACTGATGTAACCAGAACAGTTTCTTTAGATAATAAATCTAGTTATATAAAAGAAATTTATACTCGTGTTTTAAAGGGACATATTGCTGTTTCAAATTTTAAAATTAAAAAAAATTCAACAGGCTCACGGGTTGATCAAGATGCTAGAAAATTTTTAAAAAAAATAAAATTAGATTACCCGCATGGAACTGGCCATGGAGTTGGGTATTTTTTAAACGTTCACGAGGGCCCACAATCCCTGTCAAGAAATAACAAGGTAAATTTAAAAGATGGCATGATTGTATCTAATGAGCCTGGATACTATAAAGAAGGAGCTTTTGGTATAAGAATTGAGAATCTTCTTTATATAAAAAAAAATAAATTTGAGGAATTAACTGTAGCTCCAATTGAAAAAGATCTGATAAACAAAAAAATCTTAAATAAAATAGAAATAAAATGGATCAACAGCTATCACAAAAAAGTGCAGAAAAGTTTATCTAAATTTATGAATTTTCAAGAAAAAACAGATCTAACAAAAGCCTGCTCACCTATTTAATAGATCGTACCATTTTTCTTCTGTCATCAAATCTATTTTGAGTTTTTTGGCCTTCTCAATTTTTTTTTTTGTTGGCTTTGAATTTCCAATCACAAGATAATCTAATTTTTTAGAGACGGAGCCAAGAATTTTGGCTCCATTTTCTTCTGCTAAAGCTTTAGCCTCAGATCTGCTCATTTTTTCAAATCCGCCTGTGAACATTATATTTTTATTACTAAATTTTCCTTTTTTACTTATTTTTTTAAAATCACCTATATTGAGAACAGCTATTAAAGACTGAATAATATTGGAATTTTTTTCGTTTGAGAAAAAATCCTCTATGGACTTCACTTGTGTATCCCCGATACCATCGAGATCATGTAGGTTTTTTAAAATATCTTTTCTTTTTTTGGAATTAAATAATTTTGAGAATTTTTTGTTTGTCTTAAAAAATGCTCCTAAAATTTTTGCGTTTTCTTGTCCTATATGCCTAATTCCTATTGAATAAATAAACCTGTCTAAAACTATTCCTTTTGAATCTTTGATTGCTTTTTGTAAATTTTGTATGGAAAGTTTCCCCCAACCCTCTAACTTTTCTATTTGGCCATAATTCAAACGGAAGATATCAGCTGGTGTTCTTATAAATTTTAATTCCCAAAAATTATCTATTACTTTTTTTCCCAAACCTTCAATATCAAAAGCATCTTTTGAAACTATATGTTTTAACTTTTCTCTTGCAGTAAAATTGCACTCGTAACCCCTGGTACATCTTCTAACTGCATCTGTTTTTTTAGTGGTCAAACTGACTTCCTTTTTTGTAAGAAAACCACAAAGGCATTTGTTTGGAAAAATAAACTTTTTGCTATTTTCGTTTCTTTTAGATTTATCTACCGACACAACTTGTGGAATTACATCACCAGCCCGTTGTATGGTAACAACATCACCTACTCTTATATCTTTTCTGTTAATTTCATCTTCGTTGTGCAAAGTTGCATTGGAAATAACAACTCCGCCAACTGTAACAGGATCAATTTTTGCCACCGGAGTAATAGCCCCAGTCCTTCCAACTTGGATTGCTATATCTTTGATTTTAGAAGAAGCTTTAACTGAAGAAAATTTGTAAGCAATTGCCCATCTTGGAGAATTAGATGTCGAACCAAGTCTTTCTTGAAAGTGTAAATTATTAACTTTGTAGACTATTCCGTCTAGATCATAATCCAAACTTGATCTGAGACTTTCTAGCTCTTCATGATTTTTTTCTATCTCATCAATTGATTTAATTGTTTTACAATGAGAATTGATTGGAAATTTCCAATTTTCAAGTTTTTTTAGTAAATCAGTTTGATTTTTAAAAATTTGAGAACTTACTTCTCCAATTCCATAAGCAAAAAATCTCAAAGGTATTTTTCTAGTTTCTTTTGAGTCTTTTTGTCTTAATGAACCCCCTGCTGCATTCCTTGGGTTAGCAAATTTATCTTTCAATTTTTCAAAATCTTTTTTCGCTATATAAACTTCTCCTCTGACCTCAATAACTTCAGGAGCATTAACTAATTTTTTAGGTATCTCGTTTATGGTTACTAAATTTTCAGTTATATTTTCCCCAAAAAGACCATCGCCTCTTGACAGGCCATAAGTTAGATTCCCTTTCTCATACCTCAAGGAAGCAGATATACCGTCTATCTTTGGTTCTGAAGATAATTCCACTTCAGATGTGATATTTAAAAAAATTTTTATTTTCTTTTGAAAATCTATCATATCCTCCCTGTCAAAGGCATTGCCCAAAGAAAGCATTGGTCTAGCATGCTTTATTTTTTCAAATTTTGTTGAAGATTTGTGACCAACAAGACTATCTAAGTTTTTTATTTTTTTCAGAAACGGATTCTCTTTTACCAAAGTTAATAATTCTTTTTTTAGTTCATCAAATTCCGAGTCAGTCGCTATAGGGCTATCCTTCTCAAAGTATGCTTTATTGAGTTTCAATAATTTTTCGACTTTTTTAGTGTACAACTTTTTAACTTTTTCCTGATCAGTCATCTATAAGTAATATTTTTTTTAGCGTTCTCCTAACTAAACTATCTTCCTTTTCATCTTTTTGAATTTTTATTGGTTTGTAGTCCGAATTCAAAACTTTATAAGATCTTTCGTACCATTCGCTTGAATTATAATTATAACCTAATAAAGCAGCTGCAGCTTTGGCCTCGCCATCAAGACCGATCCTGTAATATATCTCTACTAATCTAAATAAAGCTTCCTCAACAAAAATTGTTTTGTCATATTCATCCACTACCGTTCTTAATCTATTAATAGCTGGTATCCATTTTTGATTTTTCATGTAATACCTCGCAATGGATAATTCTTTTGCGGCCATCTGATTTAAGATAAGATCTAATTTAAATTTTAAATCCATTGCATAATCAGTGTTTGGAAATTTTTTTAAAAATTCTTCAATTGTTTTCTTTGATAAAAGAAGTGGTTCGATATCTTTTTCTTCATCAAGAATTTTTTCATAATAAATTATAGCGACTAAGTAATGTGCATAATCTACGTTAGAATCTGCGGGATAAACTTTTATAAATCTTTTAAGATTAAGTATAGCCTCGTCATAATGATTCATGGAATATAAACAGTAGCTAGACATTAAAGCTGATTTTGCTGCCCATCCAGTTTGGGGAAGTAAACTTTCAGACTGATCAAATTTTTTTCTAGCTATAAAGTATTGGCCATCTTTTAAAGATTGTAGAGCCTCCCTGTAAACCTTTATTGCTTCATTCTTGGTAGAAGGCGGGAGCTCAACTACCTGATTTTTTTTCGAACATGAAAAAAATAAAAAAAGCGAAAAAAATAAAATTAAAAATATACGCATAAAGTATTAATAACAAAAAAAATACTCCGCGTAAAATGATGTTAAAATTTAGGCGTTTACAGCAAGTCTCTTATGAAGAGGAACGATTTTTCTTACGTTTATTGAAGAAGATTCATTTTCAACGATATCGTAATTGCTCTTATCTGAAAAAATCTTTTTCAAAAATTCATTTGTTAAAGCATGACCGCCATGAATACATTCTACTGACCCAATAACCCTTGCGCCAGACAGCATGAAGTCTCCAGCCAAGTCAAGTATCTTGTGATTTACAAATTCTTTTTTAGATCTAAGTCCGCCTTCGTTAAGAACTTTATCTCCTTGAACTACAATGGCATTATCTAACGAACCACCTTTTGCTAGGCCAATAGATTTAATTTTTTCTATATCTTCATATAAACAGAAAGTTCTTGCGGTATAAATATCTTCTAAATTTTTCTCTTCAAAATTTGTGCTATTTGTTTGAATTTGAATTAAAGGATTTTTTTTATAATTTAACGTAAACTTAACTTCAAAGTTATTGTTTGTTGGAACTATATTTATTAATTTTTCATCTTCTTTCAGTTCTATTTTCTTTTTAATTTTTACAAATTTTCTTTTGCCTTCTAGATTCTTAAGTCCACAATTTTTTATAATCTGAACAAAATCTTTTGCAGACCCGTCCATTATTGGAATTTCTGGACCATTCAAATTTACAACCAGATTGTCAATACCGCAGATGTAAAGTGCGGCCATCAAGTGTTCTATGGTTGAAACACTTGCTCCAAAATCATTTTTTATTTTTGTGCATAGTTTTGCTGAAGAGACGTTCTTAAAATTTGCTATAACTTCATTATTTTTTTCCAAATCAGTTCTTTTAAAAATTATTCCAGAATTGGAATTTGCTGGGGTCAAGGTAACACTGATATTTGCACCAGAATGTAAGCCTATTCCGGAGAAACTTGCTTCTTTTTTTAGTGTTTTTTGATTCCTTTCCCACATGGGTAAGATTATACAAAAACTAAAAATTTAATTGAAAACAACTAATGTTACAAAAAACTACAACAAAATGTTTATTAAAAAAAACGCTCAAAAAAACTTGAAATTATTGACTTTTTTCTATGACTTAATGGAATAGCCTCTTTGTGCCATCCTTTAAAGATCAGTTCGGCTGCCCCTGATAATGCGGTAAAATCATTAAGTGGTAACGACTCCGTTTGTATACCTTGTGAACTAGTTTTTAGAGATTTTTCAAACAAATTGCATAAATTTTTAAAAATACTTACGTCTTCAAAAAATAAATAAATGTTTAAAATTTCTTTATTCAAATAATATAAATTTTTATTTTTATTAAAAATATGATTTGTCATCTCATTAATTCTTGCATCAATAATATCTTTTAGGTGATTGATGCTTAGTCTTTTAAATTTAGATTTTATAAAAAATTTTTTTTCTAAAAAACTAATTTTTTCTCCTGTAACACTATCCAAATTTAATTGATCAATAATTGCTCTTACTTCATTCTCATTTAATGAACAAAGTTGAACAATATCTCTATAAATCGAATTGGTTCCAAAAGGAAAAGTTCTTAAAAAAACAAGCGAGCAGTCTTCATAAAGAGAAACACTGCTCATTTCTTTATCAAGGTTTATTATAACAAAATTTTTTAAATTACTATTTTTATTTAATAAATCTATACCGCAAGCAAAAGGCTTGCTAACAAACCTGTCGATTTCCATATCACTATTGCTAAAAAGAGCTGTAATATTTTTTAAACTGTTTGTTGGAAAAGAGACAAATGTCATATGCAAACCTAATTGATCCCCATTCAGGTTCAAGGGTATTTTGGTTTGTTTGGTTTTATCTAGAATAAAATTTGAATTAAGTATATGCAATATTGAATTATTTTTTTGGTTTTTTGCGACAGAATTTTTGGCTTCATTTAAAATATAATCCAAATCTCTCTTCTCAACTTTCGAGCCATTTAGTTTTTTTATGCCTGTAAGATTTGTACACAAGATTTCAGGTTCATTAATAACAATTGAGATATCTTTAAAAATTTTATTAGATTCTTTTTCTATATTTTTTACATCTTCATTTATTTTTTTTGCCGTATAATTAAAATCTAAAATTTTTCCTTTCCTAATTCCTATATTTGTAGAAATTTTTTTATTTAAAATTTTATATTCTGAATCTGTATTCTGTTGATAAAGAATATATCGAATTTGATCATCAGCTATTTCAGCAATTAATTTTTCTTGGATCATCTTTCTCTATTTTAATATAAGCTGTCCTTTAATCCTAAAATCAAAAACTTGAAAGTTGCTAAAATTTTCTTTTTTATAAATAGATAAAAATCTTTTAAGCGATTCTTCATAACCATCGACTGGCAATTTTATTATTTTATCATCCTTTAAAACAATATCCCACCTATTAATATCAAAGTAATCAAACTTTTTTATTAGTTCTTTATTGAGGCCCAACTCTTCCAAAGATGCATGGAGTATATAAAAATTTTTTTCTGCACCCTTGCCATATACCGGGGTCAATGAATCGCTGTCGCTTACTTCTTTATATTTGGCAATCCTTCCTGCATCTAGTAATAAGAGGTACTTTCCATTGTCATTCATAAAAATTGCTAAAGGTTTGAATTCATTTATTTCTACCTTTATTTTTCCAGGATAAATTTTCTTTATTTTTATTTCTCTAATGAAATCAAAGTCTTTAATTGTTTCTTTGAGTTTCTTGGTGCTAATTAAAATTATGCTTTTACCCTTAAACTCATCCAGTTTTTTCTTAATTTTATTTTCATCTGAATTTTTAATCCCTGTAAACTCTATTTCTCTTATGGGAAAAATTGAATTTTCTATATTTGCAGTAAAATCAAAATTATATGTAGTAAGAAAAATAAATAAAAGTACCCATAAAAAAAAACTTTTTTTTTTTTTCATCTACTTATACTGGCATCATTTACCATCCATTTTACCAACTGCACAAAGGAAATTTTAGAATGTTTGGCTATTTCTGGAACGAGAGACAAACTTGTCATTCCAGGTTGAGTGTTGACCTCCAAAAGAAAAAATTTGTTTTTATAAAACCTAAAGTCACATCTCACAATTCCTTTGCATTTTAGAATTTTATTAGCTTTTTTAGAAATCCTTAATACTTCTCTATATTTTTTTTTAGAAATTTCAGCGGGCATTATGTGTAGAGTTTTTGCTGATTTTTTATATTTTGCCTTGTAATCATAAAATTTCCTTTTCGGTCTTAATTCGATAGCTCCAATTGATTTACCACCAACAACAGCAACTTGAATTTCTTTTCCGGGAATATAAGTCTCAAATATTAAATTATCGTAATTGTTATTTGATTTTTTAAATTGAGTTTTCAATGAATTAAGATTTTTACATATTTTTACTCCAATACTTGATCCTTCATCGTTTGGTTTAATTACTATTGGAAAATTTAATTTATTCTTTTTGATCTTTTTCATTAAATTTACGCTTAAATAATCTTTTCTGTTTAAAAAAAAATAGTTTGGAGTCCTAATCCTATTTTTTATGAATAGTTGCTTTGAAAAATACTTGTTCATCGTTATCATCGAAGACAAAACTCCTGAATGTGTATAGGGTATACGAAAATATTCAAAAAAACTTTGTACTCTACCGTCCTCCCCGCCTTTACCGTGAAGAGCATTAAATATTACGTCCACATCAATTTTTCCAATTTCGCTTATTGGCAAAAACTTTGGATCAAATTTTGATACTTGATAACCTGTTTTTTTTAAAGCCGCTATACATGACTTAGCGGACTCTAAACTCACCTCTCTTTCTCTAGAGGTGCCACCCAATACAACAAGGATCTTTTTTTTCGGCAATTTTATTTGTCTCCAATAATTTTTATTTCTAGCTCTAAATTTGTACCTGTTTTCAAAAAAACTTGTTCTTTCACTTTTTTAATTAAATTTTCAATATCTAATGAAGTGGCATTCTCGTTATTTAAAAAAAAATTGTTATGTTTTGGTGATATACTCGCTCCACCTACAGTCAAATCTTTACAGTTTGACATCTTGATAAGCTCCCAGGCTTTTTTATTTTCAGGATTTTTGAACGTACTACCGCAGGTCTTAATTTTACTAGGCTGGCTTTCTTTTTTTTTATTTATAAAATCTTTTTGTTTTTTTTCTATATTGTTTTTATTTGAAACTTTTCCTTGAAGTGTAACGCTTAAAACTATCAAGTCTTTAGAAAGATTGTTTCCCCTATAAAAAAATTTTACTTCGTCTTTGGTAAATGATTTTATTTCTCCATTAAAATTCATGGCTTTTAAAGAAAAAAAAATCTTTGATATATCATTTTCATAACAGCCACTGTTCATTACAATTGCCCCGCCAACGCTACCAGGTATACAAGATAAAAATTCAAATCCAGCTATTGAATTTTCCAAAGCAAAGTCTGAAACCTTTTTGTCTAAAGTAGCAGCCCCAACTTCTATTTTGCAATCCTTTAACATATTTATATACACAAAAGGTTTTCCAAGTTTAATTACGATTCCATTAAAACCGGAGTCTCTAAAAAGAGTATTGGATCCAGCTCCTAGCACATATATATTTTTTTCTTTTATACCGTGCTCTTTCAAAAAATTTTCAAGATCAAATTGAGAATCTGGTTTAAAAAATAATTTTGCCGGACCTCCTAAATTAAACCAATTATATTTTGAAAGTTTTTCATTTTTATAAATCATGATTTAACCTATAAAACCATTTCTCTTATCCACTTTGAAATAGACCCGGCACCCATACATACCACTATTTCATTGCTTAATAAATTTTTAACAAAATATTTTTTCAAGTCATTTTCATTTTTAATCATTATTACCTGCACCTTAGAATCTTTGGAAATTAATCTTGCAAAGTCTATTTCGTTATATTTTTTATCAACTTTCTCTCCTGCGGGATAAACTGGGCATAAAATAACTAAGTTTGAGTCCTTAAAAGCAGATGCAAATTCTTTTTTTAACAATCTTAGTCTAGAATACCTGTGAGGCTGGAAAACAGAAACTATCTTTCTGTCATTAGAGGTTACTTTTAAACTTTTTAAAACTGACTTAATTTCTGTTGGATGATGCGCATAATCATCAAAAAATTCTCTTTCTCTGATTGAAAAGACTTTTGTTAATCTTCTTTGTATTCCACTAAATTTTTTTAATGAATTTTTTATAAAATTAATCTTTATTCCTATGTGAAGACACAAGGCAATAGCTGCTGCAGAATTTAGAACGTTGTGGCGTCCGATGAGGTTTAGCTTAATATTTCTAATAATTCTTTTTTTTTGACCAGATAAAGATATTTTTAAATCAAAAAGTGAGTGACTTTTTCTATAAATAGCATTTAAAATTTGAAAGTTTGCTTTTTTGGAAAAACCGTAGGTTAAAAAGTTTTTGTTTTTTATTTTTGAGATTATTTTTTTAATTTCCAAATCGTCTATACAAACAAATGATTTTCCAATGGGAGGGGTTTTATTGAGAAATTTTATAAATGAATTTTTTAAATTTTTAAAGCTCTTATAAAAATCAATGTGTTCTTTATCAAGATTTGTAACTATGGAATAATTTACTGGAAAGGTTAAAAAACTACCATCAGATTCGTCGGCTTCTAAAACTGCCCACTGCCCTTTTCCCAACCTGGCATTGCTATTAAAAGAATTTATCACGCCTCCATTTATTATTGTTGGGTCCAAATTTGCTGTTGATAATATTTTAGATATTAATGAAGTTGTTGTTGTTTTTCCGTGAGAACCGGTAATTACAATATTTTTTTTTAGAGAAACAACTTGTGCCAACATTTCTGCTCTTTTAAAAATATTTAGTTTTTTTTCTTTTGCGGCCTTAATTTCAGGATTTGTGTTTTTAATTGCAGATGACCTAACTACTATTGTTGAGTCTTTAATATTTTTTTTCTCGTGAGTATTAAAAATTTTAATTCCAATTTTTTTACATCTTTCAACATTTTTACTATTTACTAAATCACTCCCCTGAACTTTAAAACCCATGGTTTTCATGACTTGGGCTAAGCCACTCATGCCTATACCACCAATTCCAACAAAGTGAACCTTTTCGTTCAATCCTATTTCAATTTTACTCATTTAAAATTTTTTTAATTACCTTTTCAGTTTTTAAAAATACATCCTTATCAGAATGTTCTCTCATTCTTTCCTTCATCAAAAATAATTTTTTGATATCTTTCTTTAAATCTACAAGAATTTCAAACAATTTATCGGAAACAAACTTTTCCTCTAACAAAAAACAATATCCTTTCTTGCTAAAGTAATTTGCATTTTCAAACTGATGATTGTCTACCGAAGAAGGCAGGGGTATTGCAATAAATGGGATTCTTAAGTTCACTAGTTCAGCCAAGGATGAGGCTCCTGATCTTGTAATTGCTAAATCTGCTTTCTTAAAATATTTAGAAATATCATCTGAAAAAGAAAACAATTCAAATTCTAATTTTGATTTTTCGTATAGTTTTTTGATCTGATCAATCTGATTGTCTAAACATTGTTGGTAGATTTTAAATTTAATATCCTTTTCACAACATCTTGTTATTATATTGGGTAATATTTCTCCAAAAATTTTTGCTGACTGACTGCCCCCTGTTATCAAAATAGATAAATCTTTTTTTTCTGATTTCTGTACTTCGTTTTTTTTTAAATTTAAAATTTGACTCCTAATTAAGTAGCCAGAAGAAAATATTTTTTTTTTATATTTTTGGTCTATTCCTTGAACATTACTTGTAGCAACTAAAATTGCTTTTGATATTGACAGAAGAAATTTATTTGCTCTTCCTATAACCAAATTATTTTCATAAATTATTACCGGAATCCTAAGACAGTAACTTGCTACACAAACGGGGAAGGAAGGGTAACCACCCATTCCAATAACTAATTGAGGTCTTAAAATTATCAAATAAAAAGTTGAACTAATAAAAGAAAAAAAAACTTTTATAATGCCTGCAAAAGCCTGGAAAAGAGTTTTTTTAAAAATCGTGCCTGAATTGATCGTTTTTATATTAATTTTTTCCTTGTTATCTAAATACTTTAAGCCTCTCTTGTCTGTAATTATATACAATTTGTATTTGTTTTTTAAAAAATTTGCCAAACTTAATGATGGGAAAATGTGACCTCCGGTTCCCCCTGCTGCTATAAGAATTTTTTTATTATTGTTACTCATTCAATTTTTTCTGTCAAAGATGTATAATTTAAAATTATTCCTGCAATTATTCCGCTTGATAACAAAGATGATCCACCATAACTCAGAAATGGTAGTGTCATACCTGTTGTTGGTAATAAATTTGCATTAACGCCAACGTGTATAAAAGCTTGAAAAATTAATAAGGAAACTAAACCGCTTAAAGAAAGTTTATAAAAATTGTTTGAAAAATTTACAACTCTCTTAATTATTCTAAAAGCAACAAATAAAAAAATTGCAATAATTAATATTGAAACTATAGAACCAAACTCTTCACTCACCACTGCAATAATATAATCAGTATGTGCTTCTGGAACGCTCTCTTTAAGCACACCTTCTCCCATTCCCTGTCCTTTTAAGCCGCCTTCTCTTATTGCGTCAGTAGCCTTTTGAGATTGAAAGTTTCCTGATTTAGCAGGATCCATGAAAGATGTCAGCCTAGTAACTATATAACTAAATTTTTCTGGAGCTAGATAAAGCAAAGTAAAAAAAAGAAATACAACAAAAGCTAATATAAAAGATAGATAAAAAATATTAACACCAGAAACAAAAATTAATGAAATCCAAGTAGAAATTAATAAAATAGATTGTCCAAGATCTGGCTGTATCACAAGAAGAAAGATAATTGATAACAATAATATAAATGAGGCAAAATAAGCTAAGTTCAAATTTTTTATCCAGTTAGATGTAATAATCTGGACAATGGTTAAAATAAAAAATGGTTTTACAAACTCAATGGGCTGAAAGCGAAATATATAGAAATTTAACCATCTTTTTGAACCTTTTACTTCAACTCCAACGAATGGCACAAGTATAAGCAACAATAAAAAAAATAGAAAATGGGAAACAAACTTTTGTTAATTAAATCAGTATTTACTAAAGATATAAAAATCATCAAAAAGAAAGAAAGAAGAGCATATAAAAGATGTTTTTGAAAAAAGAAATAATAACCTTTATTAAGCCTTTCGTCAGCCAAGAAAGATGTAGAAGAAAATGAAAAGAATATTCCTAAAACAAATAGCAGTATAAAACTTACAAGTATATTCTTGTCAAGATTTCTCCAATAATTTCTAGTTTTAAAAATATCTTTTTGCATAATGCATGGTTAATTTTTTAAATTTATTACCTCTCTCCTCAAAATTCTTAAACTGATCATAGGATGCGCTAGCGGGACTCAATAAAATGGTAATTTTTTTTCCCTTTGCATTTTTTATATCTTTAAATATTGAAATTATTGCATTATTTAAAGTCCTGGATAATTCAAAACTAATTTTACCTTTCAAGCATCTTTTAAAATGTTTTGCATACTTCCCAATAATATATGCTTTGATAATATTTTTTCTAACCTCTCCTAATCGAAATTTATCTCCTAATTTTGGAAGGCCACCAACAATCCAAAAAATATTTTTGTTACTTTTTAAAGCAAATCTGCTAGCTTCAAAACTTGTTGCCTTAGAATCGTTTATAAAAATTTTATTATTTTTTTTATAGAAAATCTCGTGTCTATGAGACAATCCTTTAAAAGATTTGAGTGATTTTATAAAAGATTTTTCTTTTATTTTTAAAATTTTAGACAAAGCATA
>PBAM01000038.1 GCA_002716285.1 Acidimicrobiaceae bacterium | reverse complement strand
TAGAAATAACTCCGAAAATCGTACGCTTGCGAAAAACTGTTCTCGACTCAGGTGAGCGTGCACGTACTCTGAAAAAGGCAAAACAAGGAAGGGTTTAATTATGGACTTGGTCTGGTTTCCCGAAGATTTCTTCATCGATGACAAGACCCAATCCTGGACCGCCTTTGGGTAGTTTGATCATGCCATTCTCTATTCGCGGTCCATTTACAGGATCGTAGTGGACTTGGTGATATGTATTTGCAAGCCAAGCTCCACGATTCAAAGAACTTGGAACTGTCGACCCGAGGGCGACACCCGCCGCTCCAATAATATCGCCTCCCCATGCATCGTCTGAACTCATAGGGGTCTGAGTCTCAACGCAAAAGTCACGCACGGCTTTCATAGGGGTTAACCCACCAATTCTCGTAATCTTCAACCCAAAACCGTCAGCAATATCGGAGGAAACCATTTTAGAGATTGTCTTTATGTCAGTTGCACTTTCATCAACTATTAGAGGATGAAAAATTTTTGATTTAAGTCTGTATAGCTCTTCCTCGGTAGCACAAGGTTGTTCCATTGACATAGAGACGTCCGAGCATGCCGTAGACACCTTTATGGCTTCATCTTCTTTCCACCCGCGATTCGTATCTACATCTAAAACTGTCCCATCTTTAAGGACTCTTGACACAGCTCTTATTGCTTCAATGTCATTTTCGACAGCTCTACCTCCAGCTTTTAACTGAAGTCTGGATATCCCATCTAATTGCAGTCTTTCTGCTTCTGCTGCTGCACTTTCCGGAGAAGTGATACCAATCACATGGTAGGTGGTTACTTCATCTGCAATGCTTCCTCCTAAAAGCTCAGCTACGCTTTTCCCGAGTCTTTTCCCAATCAAGTCCCAGCACGCAATATCGATTGCAGCTTTCGCTTCAGTCTCACCCTTTAGCGAATTTTCCATTGTTGAGTTTATTAAGTCAAGTTCCATCGGATTAATACCGATGACAGAAGGGGAGAGAACGGATAAAGAAGAACGGATACTGTCGTTATTCGCCTTTTGCGCTTGAGGAGTCGCCATGCAAGATTCGCCATAACCGACTACTCCGCCACTATCAATTAGGGCCACGATCGTAGATTCTGGTGTTAAAACAGCCGAACTAGACATGTTATAGAGGGTTTTAGCAGGGAGAGGCATTCTGTAAACACGGATCTCTTTAATAGTCGGTGTAGTTTTCCGCATACTGAATTGACTTTACTTCTCATATAGAAAGGAGTCATAAACTGGGTGGTACAGTAATGGTAAATCTACTTAGGGTGCTTTATGACTGAGTTCTCTTCCCAGCAAATGGAGAAACGAGACGAGCGTTTGATAGTAAGCCCGTATCGAGACAGGTTTGAATCACGGATTGTTGCTGAATTTCTAATGTCGCTTTTTTTGTGGGTCTTAATCTTTGTGTTGGGAGTCAAAGGAGTGATGCCACTTTGGTTGGGGTTGTGCTGCAACATAGTTATTGCGACGACCTTCTATATGCCTATGCATGAGGCTACACATGGGAACATTTGGGGTAAGAAATCACGGCATCGATGGGGAGAGGATTTAATTGGCACGATTTCCTCGATCCCCCTAGGCTTTGATTACTGGGCTCACAGGATTGAGCACATGAGACATCATGCATTTACTAATGATCCGAAACGTGATCCGGATTATTACACAAAAGGACCCATTTGGGAACTTCCGATTTCCTGGTGGGGAGTCGCAATTATCAGTACCTTTTTCCCTGTTTTTGCTTTCTCTAAACATGCATTTCGTCTTTTACCAAAGAAAGTGAAGAACGTCTTCATCACTCAAGCAGAAGGGGAAGGGGAAGTATCGAAATCTATATCTATTAGAAGCGGAAAGTACACATTGCGCTACTGGGTCATGATGCATTTGTTGCTATTTGGAGGGTTTTTTTCTGGGATTGGATGGGATTCGATCTTGCTGTGGTATATACCGGCACGCATTTCAAACGCGTGGCTGATTTTTATTTTCGCATGGTATCCGCATCATCCTGCGGAGAAGCAAGGCCGATATGTTGACACTAGAGTCGCAGTTTTTCCCGGTTCAACTCTGTTAATTAGAGGACATGATTATCATGCTTTGCATCATCTGTTCCCTCGGGTACCTCATTACCGACTTCCAAAATTATGGAAAGAAATTGGACCAAAGTTAACACCTAAAGGTGTCAGAACAGAAGGGCGTGCTTTAGGGGCAAACACACCAGTCGTATGGAATTAAAATCTTAAGGGATTATTTCCAACTCTGAAGAGGCACGTTTTGATAAAAGTTCGATGCCATCAGGGCGAACAACAAAATTTTCCTCATGGACCATGATGTGATCATCTCCCCAGAAGATATTGGGCTCGACAGTTAATACCATTCCTTCTTGAAGAACAGTTCCATCAGTGCGAGTATTTGACGGCCATTCGGTTACTTGCATACCGATTCCATGTCCAAATCGTCCAACAGAGTCATTCCTATCTGATTCTGTTTCCAATACGGATGCCATTGCCTCCCAGAGGGCACTGGTGGTATTTCCTGGTATTGCCACCTTAAGAGCGGCTTCTGTAGCCTCCCATACGATTTTGTAGGCAGATTTTGCTTTATCATCAGCGAATTGAAAAGCCATATTTCGATCAAAATCACTAAAATATCCGTCATAAGTCGACCCAGTGTCGAACATTACGAGATCACCTGGTTGGATCACGCGGTCGGATGGTTGTTTAATTATGTCGGAAAAACCAGGGCCCGTCGCTCCAACAAGGTAGGGGACTTCGTCAGCTCCAAGTTCTAGAAGTTTGAGTCGAAATGATTGGAACGCTTCTCTTTCGGTCATACCAACATTGAGAAGGTTTGAGAGTGAGGCAAACCCATCAGAAACAATCTCACATATTTTGGTAATTTTGGCAATTTCCCTTTCAGACTTAATGCACCGTAAAGTTTTAATAATCTCAGTAGCATCCACGAAAATGTGTGGGTAAAGCTTTTCGTTTAGTTGCTCAAAATCGACCAAAGGCATTCTTAAATGCGTCTCACTCCCCATTGGAAGTCCGATTTTAAATCTTTCATCTGAGATTTCAGAAGGAATAGCCAAAATTTCACTCAAGGTGTCAGCAAGTAACGAAACTCCTTCGTCTGATGGATTAGGAGAACTCCAAGTCCTTATATCGTCTATCCACGTTTCATTCATCGAAACCTCGCCAATACTGGGAATCACTGCAACGGGTTTCCCAGAGCGCGGCAAAATTACAAACCACGGGCGCGTGGGGCTTTGCCAAAAAGGAGTATGGAAGCCTGTTAAGTACCTAACTTCAGGTTCTGTGCATACAAGGAGAGCTGAAATGCCCCCTTCGTGTAGCAACCTCTGTGCTCTATCTACCCTTTGTTCAAATTCTTCGTCGGGGAATCCTCTTAGAAGACCGAAGTATGCCATTTCTGTTTAGTCACCTTTTTGCTTTATCTTGTCAAAGAATATCGAATATTAAGATGAACCTTTAGTCCAGAAATGTTTACTTTCAAGCATTCCTCATAAAAGGGAGACGATTTAGTAAGTTTCTTATATGGAAAATATTCACCCAGTTAATTTGAGTAAAAGCGGTCCACCAGAAACCATCCTTCCCGAAGAGGACCCCTCCGCTGTTGAAACATTGAATCAAGCGTTAGAAAAACCTCTCAACCAAAAGCGAGATGCTATAGCAGAAGTAATAGCAAAGTGGCCAAATAACCTAGAAGCATGGGCCTGTTTGGGTGAGTTCGGAAGAGATCAAGTGGAATCATATGCCGCCTACAGAGTTGGATACCACAGGGGATTGGATCGACTAAGACAAAGTGGATGGAAAGGCTCAGGTCTTGTACTTTGGGATAAGAAAGAGAATCTAGGATTCCTTCTTTCCTTGGAAGGCTTAGCGAAGCTATCGAATGCAATAGGTGATATAGAGGAAGCTGAACGTTGCTATCAATTTTTGAAACAATTGGATCCGAGTTACAAAAAACAAATTTGAAAAAAGCAGTCAGAGCTACGTAATGCTTAATTTAGAAAAACGTATGAAACCGCGTGAGGCTTTAGAAGTGTCACCATTCGACACAGGTGTATTCACCTGGAAAATGAACACACGTTCCATCGGAGAAAATGAATGGCTGCAGGTGGATGATTGTAGATGGGAAGACCTGTCGTTAAAGAAAAAGGGAACTGTTGGCAATCACTTGGAAGGTTCCGAATCAACGAGTCTAAAACTGTTGCAGACGATCGAGAGTTGGTTGACTAAAAGGTCGTTTACTCTCCCTATAGTTGATGACTATTTGCATCCAATAGATAAATGTGGGCGTCTAATGCAAGAAGATGTCTGTCTGATGGAGCGTATTTCAGAATGCTGGACTCTCACAGCGGCAAGTGTGTGCTTTCCAACCCATTGGGACCCCTTTTCGAAAATTGGACTTCCTCTAGACGGTATACATGAACCCGTACCGCGCTATGAAGAAGACTTGACACCTCGTCCTGGCAATTTCATGGATCGTATTTCGGATGAGATGATTGTCGCAAGAACAGGTTGGTCGTTAACAGCTTGTAGTGATTTGGCTTTAGATCATGAAAAACAGATGGTCGAAAAAGATCCCTCCGAGCTGATAGTAAGGGTGGAGCGTCAAACCTTGCGAAGAATACCCAATTCAGATGCGATTGCGTTCACAATACGGATCCATAGATGGCCATTACGTGTCATTAGAGACGATGACGACTTGGCAAAGGACCTGTTGATTTCTTTGAAACAGTTGCCCGATGAAATCAAAACTTACAAGACAGAAACAGTCAAACTTTCTCCAATGGTGGAAAAATATTTGAACACATGAATTAATCAACTTTGAAGTATTCGTCTGAACGTTAAATTTATTCTCTCGGAAACCTTTTTAGTGCTCTTAGGGACACAATGAATCCAGTTGGTTTGAGTTGGTGGGTGCATAATCATCAAATCTCCATGATTTAGTAACGTTGAAAAAATTTCTCCATCTTTGGTTTTGTGTCGAATCTGGAACTTTCTAGTGGCACCAAAACTTACTGATGCAATGGTAGGAGATGCACCGAGCTCTGGTTCATCATCCGAATGCCAAGCAACACCGTCTTTCTCGTCTCTGTACCGGTTAAGTAAAACGGAATTAAAAGTAGATTTACTAACTTTTTGGATTCCTTCACGAATTTCTTCTAAAAACGGAGTCCAGTTTTTTGCTTCATGCTTTATTCCAGAATAACTGTAGTTGATGCCAGAATTTCCATACCAGGCTGTTTGTCTCGGCTCGAGGTGCTTCTTCCCAAAAACTATGATTTCGTTTTGACTCCAGTGAATTTTTTGAAGTAGCGAGAAGAAGCGATCAGCTTCAGTTTGCGAAAAGTGATCACGATAGAGAGTGATCCGACAATCTTCCAAATCATTCAAATCATCGATTCGCCATAAACTTTCCTGCATTTAAAAAGATTATTACTAATTACTAGATTCTTGCTTGTTTAAATAAGCGTCAGAATATTTCAGTTAATATATTGTGTGGTATTTTCCATTTATGAAAGTTGAATATCGAGACGACAAAGTTGGATATGATCCTGGGGTTTTCGACGTTCCACCTTTATTTAGATCACCACCTCAACCGCTGGAAATGGTCAAATGGTTTGTTTCTAAGTTCATGTGGTATCAGTCAGCGCTTTGGATTCTGATTTCATTCATCTGTTACAGTTATTTCACTCCTGAATTATCAAACTTTAAAATTTTCAAAATCGATTCATTTTTGTTGATCTGGTTGCGCAATATCTCAATTATGTTTCTAATTGTTGGTTTTCAGCACTGGTATTTGTACACACGAAAAAGCCAAGGTGCAGACTTTAAATACGACAATCGTTGGATAGCAAAAAAACGACGCTCATTTACCTTTGAGGATCAAACTAAAGACAACATGTTTTGGAGTCTTGCTAGTGGATGTGGAATTGCAGCTTTGTACGAAGTCTTTATGTTTTATTTGCACGCAAACGATTCTATAGCAAGGGTTGATTCGTTTATTCCAACAGCATTAACAACCGTTTCACTATTTTGGCTTTCCTCAATTCACTTTTATGCAAACCACCGGTTATTGCACGTCAAACCGTTATATGAAATTGTTCATTCCGTTCATCACAGAAATGTGAATCCCGGACCTTGGAGCGGGATATCAATGCATCCTTTTGAACACTTGATTTACTTCTCACTGCCCCTGGTATTCGTTTTCATACCAGCTTCACCGTTTCTCGTTACATTTAGCTTGATTTATCTGATTCTTGCTCCGTCGCCATCCCATTCGGGGTTTCATCGATACCGATTCGCAAACAAAGAGATTCCTGCCGCTGACTATTTTCACTATTTACACCATAAATATTTTGACTGTAATTATGGAACCATTTTGTTTCCACTAGACAAATGGTTTGGTACTTTCCACGATGGAAGCGTGAAAGCTCATAAAGAAATTATTCAAAAACGGATGTCGAACAGGAAATAATTTTTGAAAATAACAGCAGCGGTGCTTAGAGAACTTAACCAGCCTTTATCAATAGAAGAGTTGAATTTGTCCGATCCTAGGGCCAACGAAGTTTTAGTAAAGGTTGATGCCTTCGGTATTTGCCATAGCGACTATCATGTTGTAACCGGATTAGCTAAGCAAGAGTTGCCGGTAGTTTTGGGCCATGAAGGAGCTGGCACGGTAATCCAAATAGGGGATGGAGTCACTGATGTTAAGGTCGGTCAAAATATCCTTCTTAATTGGTTCCCTTATTGTAAGCAATGTCCACAGTGTTTAGTTGGGAACACGAATCATTGTAAAACCTATACGGAAATGCTAGGTCAAGGAAAAATGTTAGACGGAACGACTCGATTAACAGATTCAAATAATAAACCAATTCTGCAGCTATCAGGATTGGCCTGCTGGTCTACACATGTGGTTGTCCCCGATATTACTTGTACAAAAATGCCTGAAGGAACCCCACCAGAAATTGCGGCATTAATCGGCTGTGCCGTAACTACTGGTGTAGGAGCAGTGTTAAACCAAGCATCAGTCCATGAAGGTTCATCAGTGGTTATCTACGGTGCAGGTGGTGTGGGCCTTTCGATAATCATGGGCTGTGTTCTTGCTGGAGCGGAGATAATAATCGCCGTAGATAGATCAGAAGCGAAGGAACCCATTGCTCGTTCTATAGGAGCCACTCATTTCATAAAAGCGGGTAAAGACACAGTAGGAAACGTAAAAGAATTAACTGACGGACTAGGGGCTGATTATGCCTTTGATGCAGTTGGAAATATAGAGATTGCGGAAATGTTGTTACCTTCGCTCCGTGAAAGAGGCTTTGCATTACTAGTTGGTGTACCACCAACAGATTCAAAAATCCAACTAGACGCTACTGATGTGTTCAGGCAAGAGAAAAGATTAACGGGAACGATTTACGGGAGCGCAGACACTGGAGTGGATTTTGAGAGATTTGCGCAAATGTACCTTTCTGGAATGCTGCCAATAGACAAATTAATCTCCAAGCATTACAAGATCGATGAGATCAATCAAGCATGTGAAGAGATGCTAAATGGAACGATCGCTCGAGGTGTTGTAACTTTTTAGTTGAAAATTAAGGATGAACAAATGATTGAAGGTTCTAATGAAAATCTGCATTTGATCAAATATGCCAAAGCATCAAGCAGCTTTAATCATTACTTGCATCTACAGTTTTGTCGAACGATCCTTGGAGTTCTGTTTTTTCCTCATTTTCAGTGAGTAACATGTCCTGAGTTGACATCGCGCCTTTACGTAATAGCCAATTTGAGAACCAGTAGGTCTGTTCAGGTAAACCTTCGCAGGAATTGAGCATTTCTTTTAGTGCTTCTAATTCAATTTCACTAACAGAAAGATTCCAACGCGCCTTTATTTCGATCCACGAATACGCATATTGACACCAGTAAGTATCGTTTACTGGTTTCCAAACCTCAGGCCCCCTAGAACCCTTAGAACGATTTGCTGATGAACTGACTGCAATTAGATGTTGAGGATCATTTAAATCGTTGTAATAGCTAATTTTTGTTTCCAAGGGCCAATTAGAAGCACCAGAAACATGCGCATTGTGTAGTGGTACCATATGATCAATATCTAATTTGGCTGGATCGTCGAAAAACTCATCGGAATAATAGTCGTACCACTTTCCTGCGATCACATTGCAGCCTCGATCATCAAGGGATGCTGTCGCTAGTGATTCTTCGATTAACACTTCATGCCTTGTATTTATGCAGTTGTAATTATCATCTATCCAGCCGGGACCCCATTCTTCACGAACGTAAGGGAGATCAAAATTTGGAGAGGCTAGGCGGAGTTCAGATAAAAGGTCATCTTTCCAATCTGTACTTAGTTTAGAATTATTCTGTGCGTCGAACAGGAAATCCGGTTCATCTTCGCTGTAGTCAAGTCTGCTGTAATCAAATTGAGTAGTTGTTGCAAGTACGACATTTTGGTCGATGCTTGTTGTTGACTCCGCCATTTCCGTAGTGACAGTTATTAGATCGCCGTTATCATCGTGGCTTGCTGAACATCCTTGAGAAGTTGCGAGAAAAATAACGAATATAAGAGAGATTACGAGTCGTTTCATGTGATTGAGTGAGATCCAGATTAAAGGTTGAAAACTTCCACTACGTCCAAGTTTTTGAATTGGACTTCTCCAAAACTACTTGTGTCTTCTTCTGATGCTTTTTTTGTGACTTCTAAATCATTGTTGATCATTGCATCTTCATACGAGTCGAATTCAATTATTTGTAAAAGGTGACCCGGATTATCTCTATCTTCGCATACCGTAGCTTTTTTAACTTTTGTTTCGGTCCCGGCAATAGTTATATAGTTATTGATCGAATCTATTGCTTCTTTTGTGCTTCCAGTGAATTCCATGATTTGAACAAATTTCATTATTCCTCCTATCTTTAAGCAGAGTTTATTATTCGAATATGTGTTTAGGCGAAACGAGCTCGACGCCTTTTTTATCGTGGGGAGAAAAGTATCCAAGGATCGGACTGACTAGCGAATAACCCATTAGTTCTCTTAATTCAGGGGGTAAATCTTTTGCGATCTCAGGTGGGCAAGAGAGGTACTGGTTTTCTTCTTGTCTTAACCAAGACAGGCAATAATGGATAAATACACCAAGTCGATCTTCAGATTCAGTGGTGTTTGATCCACCACCATGCAAAATTGATCCTCCATATAACAGAACAGAGCCTGCTGACATTTCTGCGTAGACAATTTCATTTTCTAATGGGACTCTGTCTTTATCCCAAATCTGAGAACCAGGCACTAGACAGGTTGCACCATTTGTTTTCGTGAAGTCTGTTATTGCCCAAATGGTGCTGAACTGAGTTTCAATTTTTCTATTGATGTATCCTCCCCAGACACCTCGATCTCTATGTAGATACTGACTGGTTTCAGAAGGGGAGATTTCTATTGCTTGCGTGAAATTTAACTGGTAGCCGTCAGTGAATTCTTCCAAATATTTTGCACACAAATCATTTATTAAAGGGTGCAACGCTAGATCCCTGCATGTGACCGAGCGAGCCATTAAAGCTCCTACACGTTTGGTGGAAGTTCCCGAAAAATCGTTCATGCCTCTTGGACAAGCATCTAAATAAGGTCTTAATTCATCAGTAATTTCAGAGGTAATTGACTTGGATATAAGTGAGTCGATAATTACTGCTCCATCAGTTTCTAGTGCTTCAAGAATGTTTTGAGTTGATTCGCTGCATTTCATGTGTCGTATCACAAGTCAAACCAATCTTTCTGGAGTTAAAAAAACTTACCTACCAAAGGCAACTGCATTCAACAACAGACTCTAACGCCTTCCAGCGGAAAGGAGTTAGTTCAGAGAGAGCACCACAGCCAGTGCATTGAAGGATATATCCACCGTCTGTTTCAAATAATTTAACTGGGTTTTCACCTGTAGATAGTCTTTCTGACTTGGCACGTGCCTTTTTTTCCTTTGTGATTTTCGGCAACAGCGGGGTGTCGAACTCTAAATATGGCGGAGTGACAGTTTTGACCGGGGAATTACTCCAAACTTCTCGGTGCCGTTCAGTGATCTCCACCCAGGGCAAGTAGCTTAGCCATGCATATTCTTCGACTGGGTCAATGCCATCTGGTATTTGATCAAGGTCAGAGATGGGCCCGATCTTTCTAATATCCGGGAGAATTTTTGGACCTGCATATTCAAGGTAAGAGGTTAATTTGTCGTATTCATCTACATCGAAAATTTTGGAATTTTCACTAATGTTTTCTATTTCTTCCATGAAGCCATCTCTCTCATTGGCTGTTGGGTCTTCAAGAGTGTCGCGTGAGAAAAGTATTACGAAACGGGCACCGCTTCCTATTTCTTTACGGCGAAGAATACGTCCCATTCGTTGAATCATCTGCCGGCGTGTTCTACTTGCGCTGATTACTACCCCTAAATTAGCGTCGGGAACGTCTATTCCTTCATCAAGAACTCGCGGTGCAGCAATTACATCCAGAGTTCCTTCTCGTAGAGAGTTGAGGAGTTTTTCTCTCTCATTTCTCCCTGTAGCTCCGGTTATCAGATCGATTTTAAGCAATGGATCCAATCTCGTTATTGCATTATTCGCAGCGCTAACTGTTTGGGTGAAAAGGATGGTGCCATTTGACCCCTCCATCACAGGAGCGAATCTATTTAACACTTCGTATTTAGTTTTACTTCCAGCAACAATTTCACGGCGTCTGCTAAATGCGTCTAAATAAGCAACGGCGGCTTTTCCATTTGGACCTGCATCTTTTTCAGCCAGATAACTAACAGCGGAAAGGAATGCGCTAAAAGGGCTCTGTGGCATGTCTTCTATTTCTCTTAATGTTTGTCTTGCTGTTACAAGCGTCGCTTCTGTGTCTTCGTACTCGCTTCGCTCCTCTTTAGATAGTGGAACTGCGACGAATGCAACTCTTGGCTGAGCACAGACACCATCTTCGATTGCTTTCAAAAAGTCGTACCTGTAACAAACTCCACCAAAATACGGAATTAACGTTTTATCGACGGCGTCATCGGATCGTTCTAGTGTGGCAGTTAAGCCAAGTCGTTCTTCGTATTCATGAAGGAGTGATTTCCTTAGAATACCTCCACCGAAACCGTGACACTCATCAGCTACTATAAGTCCATTCATATCACCGGGAGGGAGTGGTTTTTTTGCACTAGCAGAGTGTCTAGTTGTGACTAAAATATCACAATCATCTGAGCGGTCGCTGAAATTATCTCCGAGACGCCCGACTCGGGAGTCAGGAAGCGATTCAACAAGACGCTTAGTCCACTGTTCCATCAAGACCCTACTTGGAACCACTACTAGAACGAAGAGTCCACGCCGACGAGCATCTTGAATAGCGGCAATAGCGACATTCGTTTTACCTGAACCAGTTACTGCTTCAATTATCCCGGTTCGACCACATCTAAGCCATGATGAAAGTGCTTCTAACTGCCATGCATATAAATAGTTGTTCAATTTTCACCGATCTTTTCGAACAATTAAACATAATCGATAGAAACCGATTATGGAACGCATTGTGATATTTGCCACTTCCCGTTAGAGTGTAAGGACATTAAGAGAGGCGCTTTTGCGCCCGGCAACCTGGGGGGACACCCAAGGTGCCTGCTTGCTTAGCAAGGATGCGGTTCCGTTGGAACAATTATGTGTCCGAGTTTTGGCTCGTGGGTATTGGTTTTCTCCCATAAGGAGAATTATGAATACTTATACTGGTTTCGAAACACTTCAGATTCATGCTGGCCAAGAACCAGACAGTGAAACTGGAAGTCGTGCGGTGCCGATTTATCAAACAACTTCGTATGTTTTTCGCGACTCAGAACATGCGGCAAATCTATTCGCATTGTCAGAAGTGGGAAATATATATACACGGATCATGAATCCGACTCAGATGGTTCTTGAGGCACGATTGGAAGCTTTAGAAAAAGGCACCAAAACGGCCATCGGGATACCCGGCGCGCTTGCAACATCTTCCGGTCAGGCTGCTGAGACACTCGCAATCCTAAACTTGGCTGAATCGGGAGATCATGTTGTATCCTCATCTTCGTTATATGGTGGAACATACAATCTTTTGCACTACACACTCCCAAAAATGGGTGTTACTACAACTTTCATAAAAAATCCTGATGATATTTCAGAGTGGGAATCTGCGATAAAACCTGAGACTAAATTGTTTTATGGTGAATCCATTGGGAATCCGAAAAACGATTTTCTGGATATCAAAGGTATTTCGAAAGTCGCACACGACTCCGGAATCCCGTTGATAATAGATAATACTGTAGCGACGCCTTACCTGTTTAACCCACTTACTTTGGGAGCGGATGTAGTTGTTCACTCGATGACTAAGTTCATTGGAGGGCATGGAAACTCGATCGGGGGAGTCATCATCGATGGTGGAACATTTGATTATGGAGAAAGTGGTCGGTTTAGTAATTTTGTAGAGCCTGATCCTAGTTATCACGGGTTATGTTATTGGCCTGCACTCGGACACGGCTCGTACATCATTAAGGCACGAGTTCAATTACTAAGAGATTTGGGTTCATCCGTAACTCCGCAAAACTCCTTCAATTTTTTGCAAGGATTGGAAACCCTTAGTTTGAGGATGGAGAGGCATTTTGCAAACGCGTTGACGGTAGCGGAATTTCTTTCAAACCATGAAATGGTTGAATCGGTTCAGTTTGCTGGATTGGAATCAAGTCCATGGCATGACAGAGCCAAAGAATACGGGTCAGGATTAGGTTTCGGGTCTGTACCGGCTTTTGTCATCAAAGGAGGAGCAGAAGCAGGTGAGAAATTTGTAAATTCGTTGAGTCTACATAGTCATGTTGCAAACATCGGAGATGTAAGGAGCTTGGTTATACATCCTGCATCCACCACACATTCTCAGCTTTCAGAAGAAGAGCAGACATCCACGGGAGTTGAACCAGGTCTGGTCAGACTTTCGGTTGGTCTGGAAACAATCGATGATATTATTGCTGACCTTGAATTGGGTTTCTCAGAGGTTAAAAAAATGTAAAATTGATCAGAGAGATCTAAAGGAAAACCTCATGAATCTAGCTGAAGCAAAACGTAAAGTCTGTTCCTACATAGATGATATTTCTGACGAGTTAATAGCGGTTTCCCATGCAATACACGAAAACCCTGAGCTCGCCTACGAGGAGCATTTTGCCCACGAACAACTAACTAAGGTCTTAATTGACAAAGGCTTGGATGTTTCTAAGGGCGTCTATGAACTTGATACCGCCTTTGAAGCAACAGCCGGTAAGACAGGGCCGGTTGTTGCTTTATTGTGCGAATACGATGCTTTGCCCGGAATCGGGCACGCCTGTGGTCATAATATTATTGCGGCGGCCGGTATCGGCGCGGGTTTAGCAGCCTCGACTTTGGCGGAAACTTTTAATGGGCGGTTGAGAATTCTCGGCACACCAGCTGAAGAGGGTGGTGGAGGCAAGGTTCGTATGTTAAATAGGGGAGCCTTTGAATCAGTGGAAGCGGTTTTGATGATTCACCCTGCTGATGCAGATTTACCCAATATAAGTAGCCTCGCAGTTCAGCAACTCAAAGCGACATATAGAGGAAAAGCAGCTCATGCTGCTGCCGCGCCTGAGAAAGGCATTAATGCTTTAGACGGAGCAGTACTTGGATATGTGGGCGTGGCAGCATTAAGACAACACATCGCACCGGATGAGCGTCTTCACGGCATTTTCACTGACGGGGGCCAAAAAGCAAACATTGTGCCCGAAACAGCTGTAAGTATATGGTATGCGCGCTCTTCAACGATGGAACGATTAGAAGTTTTAAAAACTCGTTTAGTCGAAACACTTAACGGTGGAGCAATATCTGCTGGGTGTGAGATACAAATTGAATGGGTTAATGAGCCATATGCTGAGGTGTTGGATAACACGCCGATACTAGATGCCTATATGAAAAATTCTGAATCAATCGGCAGAGTTGTTAAACCGCCCATTGGTGATGGGATAGTAGGTTCAACAGACTTAGGAAACGTCAGCCATATAGTTCCATCAATCCACCCAATGGTGAAGGTAGCTCCCGAAGGAACAGCTATTCATACAACAGATTTTGAAAAATGCGCAAAGAGCGCAGAAGCAGACAAGGGATTACTGGATTCGGCAAAAGCTATGGCAATGACAGTAATCGATTGTTGGCATGATCCATCTTTGCTTAAACAAGCAAAAGAGTTTTTTCGGTCATAAGAATCCGCGACTCAATGAAAAAAAGCACCTACGATCGTCAAAATGACTTTTTATGCCTCTGAACAGTTTGACCCTAACGAAGAAGACATTCTTCGTCGGTACTTTACAAATTTAGATCAACCTGTATTCGCTCTTGTCAATCTTCCAGAAGTTGTCAAAGGTGCCTTGTTTGCTAGATATTCTCGCTCTGCGAAAAGTTTAAGACGCTTATTCCTTGATGAATTTGTCGGCGAACTGGACATTTCGGGTGATGAGACTATCGATGCGACAGTTGGTTTAAAGCGAGCAGAAGAATTATATGATTTGGTTTTTTTCGAATATGGTGATGACAGCGTTGCGCAATTAGGCGGCGTCCACTTGGCTTGTGAACAGGCATCTAACCTTTTAACGAAAGTTCTTGAGTGGGGCAGATTAATGTCTTATCTGGAACAATCAACTAGATACATTGCATACAACGCGCGTTTAGACGGACGATACCGCTATTACCGAGACCAAGAAATAATGGGATCACCATTAGCTGCTCGTTATATAGCTGATATGGATTACCTATTCGATACGTATTCAAATTTAGTTGAAGCAATGCGCGAATATTTCGCAAATTCGATCCCAAAGACAGACAGTGATTCCGACTTTGCGTATGTGCAAGCAATAAAAGCAAAAGCACTTGATTCGGTTAGAGGAGTGCTACCGGCTGCTTCACTTTCAAACGTCGGAATATACGGAAGTGGACAGGCATACGAGGCACTCTTATTGAGAATGCGATCACATCCTCTACCAGAAGCGCGTGAATACGCAGAAATGATTTTATTGGAGTTACGTAAAGTGATTCCATCGTTTTTAAAACGTGTCGACATTCCTGATAGAGGTCAACAAACCTCTGAATATATGAGTGACAGTTATGAGAGACTTGGTGATCTGTCGGAACATTACTTCCCAAAGACTAATTTCCCGTTACCTCACCCAACAGTAGATTTAACTGACTATGATCCTGATGCAGAGGTAAAACTCGTTGCTTCTGCTTTCTATGCTCACACTGATCGCTCAGACAGAGACATAGAAGATCGCGTAAGACGCATGACTGTGGACGAGCGAATACAAGTTCTAAAAGCACTAGAAGGTGACCGCGAAAACCGGAGACACAGACCAGGAAGAGCACTAGAAAGACCTTCTTATAGATTTGATATTCTTGCTGACTACGGAGCATTCCGGGACCTGCAACGCCATCGAATGATGACAATTGAATGGCAAAAACTTTCCCCATATCACGGATTTGTGTCACCTGATGAGCTGAACGACGCTGGAACCGCTCAAGAATTCGAATCTGCTATGGAACGATCGATGAATTTGCACGATGAGCTGGTCGGAGCTTTCCCGGAACAAGCTCCCTACGCTGTTTCCCTTGCATATCGAGTTAGATTTCTGATGCATCTCAATGCAAGAGAAGCCATGCACATGCTCGAATTACGTACCACCCCACAAGGACATCCTGCGTACCGACAGGTTTGCCAAGAGATGCACACCCTTATTGCTGAAAAAGCCGGACATTTCGCTATCGCCGAAATGATGAAATTCGTCGACCATTCAACAGGCTCTGATTTGGAAAGATTGGAAGCCGAGAAAAAAAGTGATTTGAAGCGTGACGAAAGAATGAGTAATAATTCAAAAAAATCGTAGAAGAACTACCACTCAGCGCGAAATTATGTCTAATATCCGGCCGCGGGATGTTTTTTCATCCCCTATTGCTTTGTGAGGAAAAATGCCTGAAGAAGAAAAAATAGAAGACGAAAACCCTGCGGATTTCGAAGAAGAAGAATTTCCGGATGACATTGAAAATGATGAGGATTTGGAAGAAGCGCCCCTGGACGATGATGCAGATGAAGATGACGACGATGACGACGATGACGAAAGTGGCCCGGCTCCAACTTCAGATTCAAACGAAGACGACGACGATGATAATGACCCAGCGGAAGTAGAAGCTGATCTTGACGCGATCCTTAAAGACAGAATCGCTTCTGAGGAAGACGAGGATGACGAAAGTGGTAAAAGTACAGCCCCAAAAAAAGAAACAGCCGTTCAAAGTGACGAGGACTCAATTGAATCACGCCGGAAAGGTGAAGTCACTTGTCCAAGTTGTTTCCTTATTATTGAGTCACAGATAGCTAAGGAAATTGGCGAGTGTCCCCACTGTGGGGGAAGTGTTTAACTTCAGAGGAATGAAACAATGAAAGAATCCTCACGTTTGGCGTCAATCGACGATTTGGAAACTCTTATTTTCTTGCGCAAAGAAGCAATATCAGAATTAAAAAATAAACGAGGTGGTGAAGTACTGCTAAATCTAGACTCCTTTTCGGAAGACTCCAGCGAAAACTTCTCTTTCTGGTTTGATTCATCAAACCACCGTATCTTTACCGGCTTATTTGGGGACGCAGTTGTTGCTTATGGAGTCTTGGAATTTTCGAAAACAAACGATAACCAAAAAATTGCTTCCATAAAGGAAATTTTCGTCCTAAAAGATGCGCGCTCCGTGGGTGTAGGGGAGTCTGTTATACATTCGATCACTAACGAAGCAATTGAACATAATGCTATTGGAATAGACTCATTTGCTTTGCCAGGAGATAGAGAAACGAAGAACTTTTTTGAAACTCAAGGAATGGTCGCCCGTCTAATACATGTGTATCGACCTCTTGAATCAAATTAAAAGTCACTTGCCTTTCCAGATGGGAAGTCTCTTTTCGATAAAAGCTAACGGCCCTTCTTTGTAATCTTCACTTGTGGTTAATGCAGCTGTCTCCTCTATAGCAAATTTCATGCCGTCATGATCGTTTAATGTGAGTGATTCTAAAAGAGAGCGTCGAGTGGATCGAACGGCTAGTGGTGCATTCTCATTAATTTTTTCAGCTAGAGAAATTGCTTCTGTCAAAGCTTCTCCGGGTTCAACCAAAGTATTTACCATTCCAAATTTGTGTGCTTCTTCAGCACTTATAGGTTCTCCCGTAAGTGCCATTTGCATGGCTATGTTCTTTGGTAAAACGCGTGGAAGCCTCACTAAGCCACCTGCTGAAGCAATTAGAGAGCGTTTGACTTCTGGAAGCCCAAATCGTGCTGCTGTGCTGGCCACAATCAGATCGCATGCTAATGCCAGTTCTGTGCCCCCTGCCAGTGCTGGTCCATCGACGGCTGCAATTAAAGGTTTGATTCTTTCACGAGCGACAATCCCACCGAAGCCCCCTCTTTTTGTGGCTAAATTCAGTTCGCCAGCTGAAATCGCTTTAAGATCTGCGCCCGCGGAAAATGCAGGGCCATTTGCACACAGAATTCCTGTCCATAGATTTTCATCATTCTCAAATTCGTCTAGAGCTTTCTCAATACCTTCCGCTACTTCATGATTAACAGCATTTCGTGCTTCAGGCCGGTTCAAAGTTATTAGAGCAATACGCTCTCTTTTTTCGTATTCAATAATCATTACAAGAAGTTACATTGAAAATTCACTGCCGGTAAGTTGTGTGAGATTTTTATTGCTTAATGACTGAAGAGTCAAACTTATTTGCAATTGAAGGAGCCTTCGATGAGATCCTGCGAATGATTTTAAGTAACTCATCGTTTGGGTTTTTAGGGACTCCTACTGGAATAACCCTGTCATGAACAGGCGAAAAAGCTGCGGCTTCAGCTATTGTTCCCCAGCGGGACTGTGTCACGTCTGCTGATAATGCCTCATTCGTTGCTTCGGTTAAAGAATTCAGTAAATCTTCTGGAAGCGGAAATCCAGCCTTCGGGGGGCGAGAAGAGAGGCGCAATGCTCTAACAACTCTGCCCTCTTTAAGGGTCGAAATTACTTCTTTAAGCCAATTTTTTTGGTCAGTATCAACTCTCTTATTGAATCCTTCTTTTAACTTTTCAGCTAAAGATCTCACTTCATCATTTTTTTGAACGTTTTCAGAAGCAACTATTACAGATCTTATATCCCTCAAATCTACAGTTTTTATTCCCCGTAAGGCACCGTCAGCTCGATCAAGCCATTCTGCAGTTCGCAGGTCTGGGTAGACTCGCTCAGCTAGTTTCAATAGAAGATTCTCTGGGATCTCAGGTTCTCCCGCTTTTTTCGCAATTTCATTTTGAGCGCTGATGGAATCACGCAAACCAGGAATTCCCTTTTGCAGGAGGATTTCTGCAACTCTTTTCAAGTCGTCAGGCAAGTTCTTAACAGCTTCATTACGATAATGCTTCTTCGCTTTTAACCGCTTACTTTTTGGGAATTGAGAGTTATTTTTTTTCTTTTCGTTTCGTGGCTTTCTTTTCGTACTAGAAGAGGGCGTATCCTTCTTAACGAAACTCTTATTACTCTTATTGCTCTCATTGCTCTTATTGCTCTTATTGCTCTTATTGCGTTCATTTGAGCGTGAATTAGAAGAAGGGGAGCGTTTCAGAGACTTTCCTCCTTTTTTACTCTTTGCTAATTGTGTAGTTACTAGATCCGTTTGCTTTCCTGACCCTAGTATTTCAAGAGTTTCACCTTTTTCTGTTGCCTGCTTTTGATCGAAAACCTTTGTAACAACTATGCCATCTAAAAAATGCTCTGTTTCGACAGAAAACTTCGCTCCGACAACTAAATCACCCGGTAAAAGCGAGGCTTCTACGGTTCCTTTGGGTTCGCGTGCCCCGACTGCTCGCCAAGTCCAGTCACCGTTTTCGCGTTGGCTTGTGATCTCTACATCAATTTTCGCCATATAAGAAATCTACAGGAATCTTAATGATGGATTACGTATATGACAGATTGAATAGAAAATGTTATGTTTTTAGTAGTTGTTAGGAGGAACAATGAAATTATTTAAAAAGTCCTTTAGTGTCTTTCTCTTATTAGGTTTGATTTCTACCGCTTGTGGTGGAAGTGACGATAGTAGTGATGGTGCGAGTAGTTCGGATAGCGGTTCTGCTGCTGTTGCTACTACTGCTGCGCCTGCTGCGGCAACAACTGCCGCTCCAGCTGCTGCTGTTGCTGACGATTCTTTGCCCGGTGAGGGTGTTTCGTTGGCGATGTGTCGTGCTGACTGGGCTTCTGGTTATATCCAGGCCGAGATTGTACGTCAGATTTTGCAGACTGCTGGTTTTGAGGTTTCTGATCCGGCTGAGATCGAGCTTGGACCATCGAATGCATTCACAGCTATGGCTGATGGTGCGTGCGATTTCTGGGCTAACTCTTGGTATCCGGTTCACTACTCATGGTTTGAGAACCAATTGTCCGACGGGTCGCTTGTTGCTGACCACGTAGAAGCCGTTCCTGGTTTGTTCCAGGATGCTGGTGTTCAGGGATTCTTGGTCACTAAGTCATGGGCTGAAGACAACAATGTTTCAACCATTGATCAGATAAACAGTGATGAAGCTCTATGGTCTCAGTTGGATTCTGATGGCAACGGCAAGGGAGAGATCCTTGGCTGCCCAGAGAACTGGACTTGTGATGACACCATTGAGAATCAGATCGCTTTTGGTAATGGAACTACTGCTTGGGACAATATGGAACAGACCAAGGCTGGTTACGACGCTCTGTACGCAGAGATGGTCGACCGTGTGAATAACGGTGAGCCTGGCATTCTTTACACATGGACTCCTACTGCTTATGTGACTGTTCTTATTCCTGGTGAGAATGTTCTTTGGCTTTCAGTCGAGAATCCGTTGGATGCGTCCAACCCTCTCGGTTTAGAAGGTGGAGCTTCTCACAATCAGGGAGAAGGTTTCACAGGCTTTGACGCTTCTATGTGCACACAGCCTTGTCAGTTAGGTTGGGAACCTGCAGATATTCAGGTTTCAATGCGTACGGAACGTCTCAATGAGACACCGTACTTGCGTCATTTGTTCCCACTAATCAAGCCATCAATTCTTGACGTTGCGTTCATGCAAGTTGAACAGGATGCTGGCGACGGTTCACAGGCTCACGTTATTGAGCTTGCTGCGGGATGGATGGCCGATAACGCTGACCATGTTGCTGATTGGATTTCTTCAGCTTCAGCTTCTCTAGCTGCTGGTGAAGCACCAGAAATTATTGAAGGACCAGATCTAGGCCCATTGGGTGATGGATCTTTGGGCACTGTTGAAGTTGGTGCTGGTGAAGACATTCAGATCCGTTCGTTGCACGCCATTTCTGGCGATGTTGCGTTCTTGGGTGTACCTATGTCTCGTGCTGTTGATATGGCTGTTGCTGATTACGGCGACATTCATGGATTCAGTGTGAATGTTGGTACATGGTTGGATGATCTTTGTTCTTCTGATGGTGGTCAGGCTGCTGCTCAGACAATTGTCGCTGATGAAAGCGTGATTGGTGTTCTGGGTACTTCGTGTTCTGGTGCTGCTACTGCTGCAGCTCCGTTGATCACGGGTGCGGGAATGGTGTTGATCTCAGGTTCTAACACTTCCCCAGCTTTGACTTCTGACTTGGCTGGTACTGCTGGTGACAATTGGAGTGAGGGTTATTACAGAACCGCTCACAACGATTTGTATCAGGGTGCCGCTGCAGCGAAGTTCGCTTATGAAGTTCTTGGAGCTGCATCTGCTGCAACCATCCATGATGGTGATCCTTACACTGAGGGTCTAGCTACGGCGTTCGCTAATTCCTTTAGCGATCTTGGTGGCGATTTGCAGACAATAACTGCTGTTAATAAGGGCGACACTGACATGGTTCCAGTTCTCACTGAGGTGGCTGCTGGTTCTCCTGATCTTTTGTTCTTCCCTATCTTCCCACCGGAAGGTAACTTCATTTCACAGCAGGTAGGTGAAGTAGCTGGTCTTGAGAACACGACCTTGATGGCCGCTGACGGAATGTTGGTGGACAACTACATGGAAATCCCCGAATCTGAGGGTGTGTTCATGTCAGGTCCAGACCTTAACTTCGAAGGAAACGCTAATGCTGCTACCGGTCAGACCGGTGACGGTTTCTTGGCCGCTTACGAAGCAGAGCATGGTGAGGCACCATCTGCTGCTTTCTGGGCACACGCTTATGACGCGACAACACTTCTTCTTTCAGCTATCGAGGCTGCATCGTCTACAGATGGTGACGATCTCGTAGTTGATCGTGCAGGTGTTCGTGAGTTCATGGCAGGTGTCTCAAGCTGGCCTGGAATCATTGGTGACATTACTTGTGACGACTTTGGTGATTGTGGTTCACAGCGAATTGCTGTTGTACAACACAACGACAGCAGCGACATCGCAGCTGGTAAAAACAATGTCGTATTCACATACGCACCAGGTGGATCTGCAACAGCAGGAGCTATTGCAGCAGCATCAGGTGGAAGCAGTGGTTCTGCTGATGATGCAGTGCACGGACATGGAGCAGAGGAATGGGAAAATGCCGTCCTTAATCCTGCTGGCGCTGCTGATGATTCATTGGATCCAATAGTGATAACAATGGCAAACCTTGAAGGTGATGCTATTGGTTCATTCCCTGAAGTTCGTGAAGGGCTTGAAATTGCTATTGATCAGATCAACACTCAGTTGGGAGGTATCGGTGGCCGTGCCATTGATTTCCAACCTTGTGTGCATGGATTTGATCCAAATGCTGCCATTAACTGTGGTAATGAAATCGCAGAAACCAATCCGCATGTAAATATCAACGGCATTGAGTTCTTCACTCCTGCACTATGGCCGACATTTACAGCGGCCGGTATACCAACGCTGCAGACAGTGCCAATTTTCGTTGATGACTTCATTGTTGATGGAAATGGAACGTCTGTTTGGGGTGGTTGTCCAGTTGCCTTCCCAGGTGCTGCGACATTTACCGTCGAATATCAGAAGTACGCTAAAATTGCTGTTCTTTATTCGACCACACCTCCAGGTATGCAGTGCTTTGCTGACACCGAGGAAAGGTTCTGGGATTACTTGCTTACCGAAGACGATGACGACTTCGAATGGCAAGGATTCGGAGACAATTCAGGTGATCCAACAGATGATGATGCTGTTGTACAGCAAATTGCTGAGTTCTTCGGCGATGAGACTAACACGGCAGTCTTCTTTGGAATTCAGTCAGCAGACTGCAACGTTGTTATGAATGCAATAACCGCAGCAGGTCTAGAAACTCAGGTCATTGGCTCGGGTGCTTGCATTGACGATTCAGTGCTTGCTAACCCTGCTTCAACTGGAGCTCTATTCGGTCAACAGAACTGGATAGCTGAACGTCCTGACTTGTACGATGATTTCATTGCGTGGGAGTTAAACACTCGTGAAGCATTGCTTGCGGACAGTTCAATTAGAACAGCTCCTGTATCTTCGTTCCTTAGACTTGGTTATGGAACAGGAATCTTGGTTCATCAAGTTCTAAACGAACTGCATGCTGCTGGAGGAGATGTTGATGATCGTGCGGCGGTGAACGCAGCCTTTGTAGGGCTCGTGAACCAGCACATTGTCAGTGGACCTCCGGTAACTTGTACCGATAACACAGAAGAATTCCCTGCAGTCTGTAAGAAGACTTTGACATACACTCTCTGGAATGGAAGTGAATGGGAAATGGGGTCACTAGATGGCGAACTCATCGATGTAGGTGATATTCAAGCCAGAGTGGCAGCAGGAAATCCAAGAGTTACTGGTTAAATGCAAATAATTTTTAAGTAAAAAGTATTTAAAAATTTATAAAGAAGGGGTGGCCCATTTATGGGCCACCCCTTTTTTTTTACTATCGTTGCAGGATGTGTCTATTAGTTGGAATGAGGAAATCTAAGTAGTGGATGTATTATTTGGAGCCTTTGCAGGTCTTGGAGCAGGTGCTGTTTTTGCCATTCTTGGAGTGGGTCTAGTAGTTGCATATCGGGGTTCTGGTGTAATTAATTTTGCACATGGAGCTGTTGCTGCTTACACCGCTTTTACATGGGACGAACTTCGAAATACCACGAGAGGCGCTTATGTGAAAGATGATGGTGGTTCAATCTTTCTACCCTGGTTCGACCCGATACCAGAATGGGGTTTCCTAAAAGCCCTACACATAAATAATCTCCCAGTAGAGATTTATATTATGAACGATCCGCCGGTGTGGCTTGCAGCGCTCTTATCTCTTGCTATGGCTGCTTTCAT
>PBAM01000037.1 GCA_002716285.1 Acidimicrobiaceae bacterium | reverse complement strand
TATTTCAAAAATCGTTTATGTTGTTCATCCGTACAGAATCCCATAACTGGTTCAACCATGGATCGATTGTACCAACTTCTATCAAAAAGGACAATTTCTCCTGCTGATGGTAAGTGATCAGTATATCTTTGAAAATACCATTGGGTCTTCTCGGTATCACTTGGCTTTTCTAAAGCCACTACACGGGCACCTCGTGGATTTAAATGTTCACGTATTCGCTTAATTGTACCTCCTTTTCCAGCGGCATCACGGCCTTCGAATAGCATTACTATTCTTTGACCTGTTTTTCTAACGTGTGTTTGTAATTTTAGAAGTTCAATCTGTAATTTTAATTTCTCTTCTTCATAGGCAATAGTTGACTTAGGAATCCACACTTGGATTTTATTGTCTGAACCTTTACCATCCTTGTTTTTCAAGGCTTCACCTTCAGATAACTTAACCTTTTTGTTTACTACCACGGAATGTGCTCACTATACCGGTTAATATAAGATTTATTATTTTGAATGCTTGCTCATAAAATCCCAAGCAATCTGGGCTGTATCTACAGTTCCTTGAGTTCCTGGCTCAGATGATACTGGATCATTTTTCGAATATACATTATGTGTTCCTACATGAATCGTTACAAGTGCTACTTCAGCATTATTTGTACAGTCTGTAAAACCTTGAATGTTGTAATACAAAGATTCCTCATTTCTATCTGGAAACGTGCCTGAACATCCATTCATATCTTTCCAAGCATAAAGATTCTGAATAGCTCCTGTATTCCAAAATACTTGTTGAAAGAAAAAAGAGGTGGCTGCTACATGAGAATAAATTGCTACAGGATCAAGGAATCCATGTATCTCCATTACAGGTATGGGAGAATAACTTGAATCCTTATCTCCGATAAAATACATAGACATACAGGCAACTGCTGCAAACATATCTGAAGCTTCATTTGCAAGAACTTGAGACAGAGCACAACCATTAGACCATCCTGTAAGGTAAACTCTATTGGAATCAATAGGGAAAATATCTAACTGATAAGTAACTAAAGAACGAATAAAGCCAATATCATCTATTCCTTCATCTTTTGCAGGATCGCAACAAGCTCCAAAATTCCATGAATTTCCATACCCTTGTGGATAAATGATAATTGCATTATTTTCTTTAGCAATACGATCCATATCAGTCATTTCGTATTGATTTTCTGCATTTCGTTCTAATCCATGTATATCCAGAATTAAAGGGATTGATTGAGTTTCATCGGTTTCGTTGGGAACATAAAGTTTCCAACATCTTTCGATGCCTCCGTGTTCAAAACATTCATCTTTCATTCCCCTAAAAAATGTATCATTATCTTCTGCTGGAGGGGACTCTGGTTCTTCTGGCTCTTCATCTACTGTGTCATCAGTTTCTTGTGTTTGATCACCTTGATCTGCTATAATTACTTCAGAATCATCAGACTCATAAATGAAAAAATAACCAAATGCTCCACTTGCTCCTGTGACAAGGAGCATTGCGATTACAATTAAGGTCATTTTTTTCATACTAGTACTAAATTTCTAAGGATGAACTATATTCACCACTGCAAGCCAGTGAATTCATTTCTGCTCTATGGTGAAATACCGCATAAGTTGATTCTAAATTGTCCTTCTGACCGTTCCAGGTTTTCAAGGCAGATTGTTGTAAAGCTCGACCATAAGAAAAACTCAATGCCCAAGGATGAACTCCCATTCTATTCATGGCATTCAAATGTTCTGTAGCTTCTACTTCTGTTTGACCTCCTGACAAGAATACTATCCCAGGTACTTCTGCAGGCACTGACGCTGTAAGGCATTTAACTGTCATTTCTGCAACAGCCATCATATCTCCCTGAACTGAACACTCGCTACCTGAAACGACCATATTAGGTTTCAATAATATTCCTGGAAGATAAACTCCTTCGTTTTCTAACTCTTCGAATACTTTTTTCAATGTTTTTTCTGAGACTTCGTAGCATCTTTCTATAGTGTGATTTCCATCCATTAGGACTTCTGGCTCGACGATTGGAACTAATTCGGCATCTTGGCAAGCTTTTGCATATTTAGCAAGTGCTGAGGCGTTGGCCTGAATACATTCGTCTGTAGGGATTCCAGCGCCTATAGTAATCACTGCTCTCCACTTTGCAAAGCGCGCTCCCTGTTTGTAATATTCTAAACATCTCTCGTAAAGCCCGTCCAAGCCTTTTGTTAATTTCTCAGAAGGTGAAGAATCCATTGGATGTGCGCCTTTATCGACCTTGATTCCAGGATATATTGCCTTTGATTCTAAAATTTTAGATAATTTAGTTCCATCGCGGGCTTCTTGTGTTAATGTTTCTTCAAATAAAATAACTCCTGAAATAAAATCCTCAACACCCTCTGTATCGAATAAAGCCTGTCGAAAATCTCTTCTGTTTGCTTCTGTATTTTCCTGATCGATTAGTGCCAATCTTTTTCCCATTGTAGGCGTGCTCTCATCAGCTGCTAAAATTCCTCTCCCTGACGCAACGATATCGCTTGCGACTTTAGCTAAACTTTCTTGATTCATAAACTCACAAAACGGCCTCAATAAAACAATTAGGGGTTATTTTTGACCAATTGCTATCAATAAATCCTGGAACCAAGGTTGGCTTGTATCAAATTCCTTGCCTCCTTCAATTAATTGCAAATCAATCAATCCTAATTCCCCACCATTATTATCATCTAATCCAACTAAGCCACTCTGTTTATTGAGTGCAAATTCAGCTGCCATGAATGCAGATTTTTTAATTAAGTCAAGATCTCTTGAGCCGGGTTTTGCAGATCGTGCAAAATATCCGCTTTTTTGTATCAATGTCTTATCTGCTCCTAAAGCTTCTGAAAATTGTTTGGCAAACCATTGTCCCGGATTAATATCATCTAAACGTACATGGCCAAATGCATCTCTTGGAACTTCTTCACCTCTGCCTTCAATTTCGCGAACTATGGCGTCCATTCCTGCACCTTCACTCAAAAATATATTTACGCAGTCATGTTTGTCCATAATTTCCCGAAGTCTAATTGATTCTTTTTGAAAATCAATATCTATTTCAGGAATATATATTGCATGAATATCCCATCTTTCCTTGGAAATAAATAATTCTGGAAGATATGCATTATCGTCTAATAACTTTCTATATTCAAGTGCTGTTCCAGCTGTAAGCCATCCACAATGCCTTCCCATCACTTCGTGAATTATTAGCTGCCGCCTACTTGTTGTATTTTCATTTACTATATTTTGGAAAAATCTAGCTCCTTGTTCAGCCGCAGTCCATGCACCTAATGTTTGTTTAACAGGAATTACATCATTGTCTACTGTTTTTGGAAGGCCTACTACTGTCAACGTTTTTCCCGAATTCTGTAAATGTTTAGCTAATGCAGCCGCCATCGTGTTGGTGTCATCTCCACCTATTGTGTGCAAAATATCAATTCCATCTTTTTCTAATTGTTTTGCTGCAATTTCTAAAGGATTTTCTCCTTCATCAATTAAACCTTTCTTCAAACAATCTTCAACATTAGTCAATTTAACTCTACTATTACCAGTGGGAGTTCCGCCAAAATTGTACAAAACTTGGTAATTTTTTTTTACCTCTTTTGAAAAAATAATTGATTTGCCAAGTAACAAGCCTCTGTACCCGTGCATGTATCCTACGATCTCGATATTTGAATCTAATTGATTGTATTTTTCAACCAATCCTCCTATCGATGCTGAAAGGCAAGGAGCTATCCCTCCGCTTGTCAAAATGGCTACTCTTCGCATGATTGGTCAAGAGGCGTTAACATAAATATTACCGCGTCTTCTTTTTCTAATGCTTTTTATATACTCTCTTCTTGCTTTTGCAGTGTGAAATATGTCATACACCCTATATTTGTCAATAAACGATGCAAAAAACGTGTTTAAACTACAATAAAAGAGCGTTTTGGAATAGATGTTATATAAACCACCCGACTGGCCAAAAGCTCCAACATCATCAGTCTAACGGTTAGCGAACAGTAGGGCCTGTAGCTCAGCTAGGTAGAGCGTCCGGCTTTTAACCGGACGGCCAAGGGTTCGAATCCCTTCAGGCCCGCCAGATGATTTGGAAAGGATGCCAAAATGAACGATAATATACTGTGGTTAAACAAGCTCGTACCGAAACACGTTTTGCTTAAGGAATCGGAAATTGATGGGAAATTAACTCCATTGAATATAACCAGAGAACAATTGCCTAAAATTCTTCTAAAAGATCCTGCTTTGAAAGCTCTAGATGAGGAAGCTAAACAAAATGATGTTGTTGAAGTACATCGATTTAGTGAAAGTGCAGGCAGTAATATTGCATACAGAAGAGTGGTGGAAGAATGAATTCCCGTACATTAATCAAAGGTTTCTTTGACAGCCGTAGTATTTCTGGACCAAGTGCGGCTTTAGTCAATCACCAATTGGGTTCTTTCAACGATTTTTTACCCCACGAAAAAAATCAAGCTCCATGGATGCAACGTGTTGTTGACAATATTTCTGTTGGTGCTGATGAATCGTTAAGGGGTGCAATTCGTTTAGAATTAGGAGATTTAGATGTTGTCATTAACCTAGGAAAAATCCGTATCGGAAGACCTATGGTTTATGAAGCAAACGGTTCTCAAACTGATTCAATTCCTATGATGGCACGTCTAAGGAATATGACATATTCTGCACCAATTTATCTGAACTTTACAATCGTTGAAGAAGGAATAGAAATTGAAGAAGTTGAAGAAGAAGTAGGTAACATGCCAGTTATGGTAAAATCTATGCTTTGTAACCTCCACCGCAATTACCTAACTGGAGAAGGTTCTTCTGATTCTGAATACAGTGATGGTTTGAAAGCAAAATCTGAAGACCCAATGGACCCTGGCGGTTATTTTATCGTTAATGGAACTGAACGTGTTCTTGTTTGTCTTGAGGATTTAGCTCCAAACCGTGTTATGGTAGAGCAAGAACAAAGATACCAAAGACAAACGGAATTGGCAAAAGTTTTCTCTCAGAGAGAAGGTTTCCGTGCTTTAACTGTTGTTGAAAAGAAAAAGGATGGGATACTAAATGTTTCAATTCCTGTAGCTTCTGGACAAGTTCCTTTGGCTATTTTACTGATGGCTCTTGGAATGGAATCTGCAGACGATATAATGGCTGCAATTACTGACAATAAAGATTTGCAAAACTTAATTTTAGCAAATATTGAAGAAGTTCACAACGAAGAAGGAATATATACTACTCAAGAAGCCCTGGAGTACCTAGAACGAAGATTTGCTGCTGGACAATCAAAAGAATACCGTAGAAAGAGAATTAATTATATTCTTGATAATACACTTCTGCCTCATTTAAGCACAACTGAAGACTCTAGAATGAAGAAAGCTGTATTTTTAGGCCGTATGTCTAGAGAAGTTCTTGAACTGCATGTCGGGGATAGAAAACCTGACGATAAAGATCACTATGCAAATAAAAGATTAAAATTAGCTGGAAATTTAATGGAAGAATTATTCCGTTCTGGTCTTCAAGCATTATTAAATGATATGAAATATCAAATGGAACGTTCATATTCAAAAAGAAAAGAAAATAGAGTTCACCACGCTGTAAGAAGGGATGTTCTTACAAACAAAATTATGCATGCTATGGCCACAGGTAATTGGACAGGGGGGCGTGCTGGCGTTTCACAATTGTTAGACCGAACTTGTAATATGGCTACATTATCGCATTTAAGAAGAGTTATTTCACCATTAACTAGATCTCAACCTCACTTCGAAGCTCGTGATTTACATCCAACACAGTTTGGAAGATTATGTCCGAATGAAACTCCTGAAGGTCAAAATTGTGGCTTGGTTAAAAATTTAGCATTAATGGTTGATGTTTCTGAAAATGTTCCTAATGATATCGTCATGGGCTCGATACTAAAATTAGACATTCAACCTATTGAAGAAACTGGTACCGATTGGGGTAAAGTATACTTTAACGGGGATTTAATTGGCACACATAAAGCACCTACTGATCTCGTAAAAGAAATCATACAAAGAAGAAGACAAGGTATGATTAGTAATGTTGTAAACGTCAGATATGATAATTCTTTAAATGATGTTATTATTAACAGTGACCCTGGAAGAATAAGAAGACCATTGATGGTTGTGAAAAGAGGGAATAAACTAAGTATCAAAGATAATGATATTGAAGCTCTTAAAAATGAAAAAATTGTTTGGGGAGATTTAATTGATAAAGGAGTGATTGAATATATTGATGCTGAAGAAGAAGAAAATTGTCTTATTGCATTAAATACCGATTATTTAACTGAAAAGAAGAAAACTCACAAATATACGCACATGGAAGTAGATCCACTAACCATTTTAGGGGTTGCAACATCCAATGTTCCTTTCCCTGAACACAACTCAGCTCCAAGATGTACAATGGGTGCTGGAATGTCAAAACAATCTCTAGGGCTGGGTCAAGCAAATTACCGAATCAGACCCGATACAAGGGGGCACCTACTACATTATGCTCAAAGACCTATGCTTCAAACTGAAGCTATGAAATACAACACTCTACGTTCTAGACCTGCCGGTCAAAACTTGGTTGTTGCTGTAATGTCCTATCATGGATATAATATGGAAGATGCCTTAATTTTCAACCGCGGATCTATAGACCGAGGTACTGGAAGATCTACTTTTGTAAGAACGTACATGTCTGAAGAAAGAAGATATCCTGGCGGTCAAGAAGACCGTTTCGTAATTCCAGGACCTGATGTTCGTGGTGCTCGTTCTGAAGAAGCATATTTCTATCTAGAAGAAGATGGATTAATTTATCCTGAAATTGATTTAAAAGGAAAAGAAGTACTTATCGGAAAAACCAGCCCGCCAAGATTCTTAGCTGAACCTACTGACTTTTTGAGTCCTCAAAAAGTTAGGGAATCATCGCTAACTGTAAGACACGGGGAGAAAGGAACTGTAGATTCAGTTATGCTTTCGGAAACTGAAAATGGTTCTAGAATTGCTAGAATACGCGTTAGAGATCAGCGAGTTCCTGAAATGGGTGATAAATTTGCAAGTAGACACGGACAAAAAGGAGTTATTGGACACATGGTGCCTCCTGAAGGTATGCCATTTACAGAAGATGGAATTACTCCTGATTTAATTATCAATCCTCATGCTATCCCTTCACGTATGACTGTTGCTCACGTTCTTGAAATGATTGGTGGGAAAGTTGGAAGTATGGAAGGAAGAGCTGTTGATGGAAGTGCATTCTCTGGTGAAAAAGAAACTGATTTGAGAAGCGCCTTATCTCAATATGGATTAAAACATAGTGGAAGAGAAGTTCTGTATGATGGACAAACAGGCAGACGTATAGATGCGGAAATCTTTATTGGCGTTATTTACTACCAAAAATTACACCATATGGTGTCTGGAAAATTGCATGCACGTTCAAGAGGACCTGTGCAACTTCTAACAAGGCAACCCACTGAAGGGCGTGCTAGAATGGGAGGATTAAGATTTGGTGAAATGGAACGTGATTGTTTAATTGCACATGGCGCTTCAATGGTAATTAAAGATAGATTACTTGATGAAAGTGATAAGACTGTGCAATATGTTGATAGTCAATCCGGACACATCGGTTATTTAGATAGAAGAGGTGTTTTGACTTCCCCAATGGGAGATAATACTTCTATTTATCCGGTTGCTATGTCTTATGCATTTAAATTATTATTAGAGGAACTTAAATCACTTGGAATTGTTGCTAGATTAAGACTGGAGGATTTATCATGAGAGAAATGATTCCAAAGAAAATCAGCAAAATTGATTTTGCTTTAATGGGTCCAAAAGAAGTTCGTAAATTGTCTGCCACTAAAGTGATAACTGCAGACACCTATGATGACGATGGATTCCCTATTCCTATGGGATTAATGGATTTGCACATGGGAGTCATAGAGCCTGGACTAAGGTGTAAAACAAGCGGAAGAAAGATGGATGAAGATCCGGGCCATTTTGGCCATATTGACTTGGCTATGCCGGTAATACATTCTGGATATTCTAAAACTGTTAAAGACATTCTAAATGCAACACATCCTGCTTCTGGAAGGTTAATGCTAACGCAAGATAGAATCGATCATTATGATAAACAAATTCAAGCACTTATGGACTCCGATGCAGGAACTACTGTTTCTATTGGAGGTATTGCAAGCCGTGCAATAAGGGAAGCTACAAAATCTAAAAGCTGTCCGCACTGTGGCGAACCTAAAATCAAAGTCACATTGGATAAGCCAACTACCTTCAGAGAAGAAGGACGAAAACTTACACCTAAAGAAGTTAGATCTAGGCTTGAAAAAATACCTAATTCTGATTTATTGTGTCTAGGTTTCAATCCTAAAATTACAAGACCGGAATATATGGTGCTAACTGTACTTTCTGTACCTCCAGTCCCAATGAGGCCTTCAATTACTTTAGAATCTGGGGAACGTTCTGAAGACGATCTTACGCATAAACTAGTAGATGTTTTAAGAATCAATCAACGTTTAAGAGAAAACCGTGATGCCGGAGCACCTCAATTAATTGTAGAAGATTTATGGGAACTACTTCAATACCATATTACTACTTACTTTGATAATCAGACTGCTGGAATTCCTACGGCAAGACACCGTTCTGGAAGGCCTCTGAAAACTATAGTTCAAAGGTTAAAAGGTAAAGAAGGACGTTTCCGTTCAAACCTTTCTGGAAAACGTGTTAATTTCTCAGCCCGTACCGTAATCACGCCTGATCCTTACTTGAGTATTAATCAAGTAGGAGTACCTGAACTTGCTGCAAGAGAATTAACTGTTCCCGTAAGAATTAATATCCATAATCTTTCTTTCATGAGACAATTGATTAAAGAAAACTTTGTACCTACTGATCCTGAAAAATACATTCCTGGCATTAATTACATGATTAGGCCGGATGGTCGAAGGGTTAAATTAACTGATGAAAATTGGGAATTTAATCATGATAGATTAGAACCTGGATTCATTGTAGAAAGACATCTTATGGATGGAGATATTGTACTATTCAACAGACAGCCAAGTTTACACCGTATGTCTATGATGGCTCATGAAGTTAGAATAATGAAAGGTAAAACTTTCAGAATAAATCTATGCGTATGCCCCCCATATAATGCAGATTTTGATGGCGATGAAATGAATTTACATGTTGTTCAATCTGAAGAAGCAAGAGCTGAAGCAAGAATTTTAATGAGAGTTCAAGAACACATTCGATCACCAAGATTTGGTGGAGCTGTTATTGGGGCTATTCACGACCACATTACTGGAATGTTCCTTTTAACACACGGAACTGCAAGTTATGATATTGATCAAACTGTAAGAGTTTTATCTCGTGTAGATTACAAAGGAGAACTACCAAAACCTGAATATCCTAAAGCTGAAGGCGGACCAAGATGGTCTGGAAGGCAGATATTCTCTGTACTTTTGCCTAATGATATGAATCTAAAGTATAATGCTTCTGTATATTTTGCAGATAGAACTCCTGAAGAAAATGCAGAATTAGACATGATTGTAGAAATCGTAAATGGAAATATGATTAGAGGACCTGTAGATGGGAACTCTATTTCTGCTTTCAAAGGACGTATTCTTGAAGAAATATCAAGATTGCAAGGTGCTAACGCTGCTAAAGATTTCATCGATAAAGTTACAAGACTGGCTGTAGGTGCATTGATGGAAACGGGATGTACTACTGGAATAGATGACGCGGATGTTCCTCAAGATGCTTTGAATCAAATTACCGAAGCACAAATTGCAGCTGTAAAAGAAGTTGATAAACTTGTAAATGCTTACAATAAAGGGAAATTTAAACCAAGGCCTGGCCGAAGTGTTGAAGAAACTCTAGAAGTCGAAATCATGGGAGTTTTAGGTAGAGTAAGAGATAAATCTGGTGAAATTGCAGGATGGCATCTAGGTATGGATAATTTTGCCGTTATTATGGCACGTTCTGGCGCTCGTGGAAGTATGTTAAACTTGTCACAGATGGCAGGATCTATAGGACAACAGGCTGTAAGAGGTGAAAGAATATCTCGTGGATATGAAAGAAGAACTTTATCTCACTTCAACAAGGGGGATTTGGGTGCTGACGCTAAAGGATTTGTTAGATCTTCATACAAAAGTGGATTGTCACCTACCGAATATTTCTTCCACTCTATGGGTGGAAGAGAAGGTCTTGTTGATACTGCAGTTAGAACTTCTAGATCCGGTTATATGCAAAGACGTTTAGTTAATGCTCTTGAAGACCTTAGAGTGAAATATGATTATACTGTAAGAAATACTGCTAATACAGTTGTACAATTTCAGTACGGTGAAGACTCTATTGATCCGACTAAGAGTAAGTTCGGTAAAGCTATTGATGTTGATGGTTTGATTGAAGAAGTTGCAGGAGGGAAATAATGGCGCGATTAGATACCATTAGAGCATTAGAAAAAAGAGGGATTTCTACTCAATTGGCTGAAAAAACTGTAGAATTAGGATATCAATTGGGAACTCTGAAAAAAGTTTCCTTGAAAGAGTTAGAAAAGAAATTCTATTATAAAGAAATTTTACAACTTATAGATGTTGCAAAGATTAGTTCTATCAACAGAGATGAAATCGTTGAAAAAGCCTTGAAAGAGGGAGATGTCTCTGATGGACCTATATCTGCTGACCAAGCTCTTCGAAGAGTTGAAAAGAAATTAGGTGTTATCTGGTCTTTACCTGAAGGATATACTATTGATGGAGTCTTGAAACAAATTTCAAGAAAAGGACAAGTTCTTTTAGGTGTTGCATTCCCTGTTAATTCTAAGCAATTTAGATATCCTTTCCACGGTTATGTTTATTTAAAAACAAGAGGTATTTGCTACCAGTCCGTTATTACTGAAGTTGTTTCTTTCGATCGACCCAATATTCCTGAAGAAACTGAACTATTATTATCTGCACATACGAGTGAACCATATGTTACATTTTTAAGAATTGAAAGACTTATTGAGATGCCAAGAACTATCCGTCTTGAAGAATTTCGTAAAATGGATGGTACGCAAGTTAAATCTGCTAGGAATTATACTCAAGTTGAAGATAGTTTAGATTTAGATAGAGAAAGATTAAGATTTGAAGAGGAACGAATTGTTGCTTTGGACTTATTTACCAAAATGGGATTAAGTCAAAAAGTTTCTCTAAGCTTATTTACTCATGGTATTTTTTTAGCTTCTCAGGTAGTTATTGCGACTGATACAGAATTAAGAGATGCAGGTGTACCTGCTACAAAAATTGCTAAATTAAGAAACGCTGCTGCTGATGCTGCCGCGATTGAACTTCAGAAGCCAATAAGCTCTAAAGCTACTGTACAAAAGAAGAAAAAAGCGGAAAAGGAAGATAAGCCCGTTAAGAAAATTAATAAATTCCGTAAGATGTCTTCCAATTTAGCTGCAAAACTTCCGGAAATATACATTGAAGAAATATCTGTAGAATCTGAGAAAAACAAACTCGGCAAAAAAGAAATTGAAGATTTAGTAAAAACATATACTAAAATAAATGTTTACGAAAATGATATTGAGGACATATTAACTAAAAAGAAGTCCCTATTGCCTCAAGGTATTGTCCGTGAGATGGCAGAAAAAAGTATCAAACACAAATTAAAACCAAAACAAATCGAAAAAGTTGTTGATGGTGGGATAGTACAGTATAATCAAAATAAAATAGACGCAACAGAGGCTGTTGGAGTTATTGCTGCACAATCTATAGGAGAACCTGGAACTCAAATGACTATGCGTACTTTCCACTACGCTGGTGTTGCTGAAATGAACGTTACACTAGGTCTTCCAAGATTAATTGAAATTGTTGACGCTAGAAGGATTCCTAAAACACCAATTATGGAAGTTTTCCTTGAGCCGAATGTTTCGAGTTCTCAGAAGAAAGCCTTAGAAATTGCAAGCATGATTGAAGCCCAATCTGTTTCACAATTAGCTAAAATAAGTACTGATATTACAAATCTCAGAGTCTTAATTGAACCTGATTTAAAAATATTAAAAGCTCGCAACTTGCCTATTGAAGAATTGGCTGCAAGAATCAAGAAAAAAGGCAGACTAAAAACTAAGATAATGGTTGAAAAAGGAATTATTATTCTTGAAGAAGAAAACGTTTCTTTCAAAAAATTGTATCTCTTAGAAGATAAAGTTAGTCACCTAATGGTGGACGGTATTGGAAATATTCAACGTGCTATTGTTCGAAAAGAAGGAAGTGAATTTGTAATCTTCACCGAAGGGTCAGATTTACAAGCCATTCTTGAAGTCCCCGGAGTGGATCTTACGAGAACCAATACAAATTCGATACATGAAGTGGCTGAAGTGCTTGGCATTGAAGCTGCTAGAATTGCTATTGCTGATGAACTTCACAAAACCTTGTCTGAACAAGGATTATCTGTTGATCTCAGACATAACATGCTCGTTTCAGACGTGATGACGAATACCGGAACCATCCAAGCTATTGGTAGACATGGGATTTCAGGTGCTAAAGTTTCTGTATTGGCACGTGCTGCATTCGAAATTACATCTACACATCTTCTTCAGGCTGGATTGAGTGGAGAATCTGATGTGCTAACTGGTGTTGCTGAGAATATTATTGTAGGGCAGCCTGTACACTTGGGTACTGGTGCTGTAAGTGCTATTTACAAACCTAAATCTAAAAAAGGAAAAAAGAGAGGAAAATAGATGGATCTAAATAAATCGCTCAGACTTGCAATTGATACGGGAAAAGTATCTGTTGGATCAAAGCAATCATGTAAGGCCATAAATTCAGGTTCTGCAAAACTTATAATTTTAGCATCAAACTGTCCTGAAGAAACACTTTCTGTTGCTGAAAATGGAAAAACTCCGGTTTATTCTTTCAATGGAAATAATTCTGTATTGGGTGCTGCTTGTGGAAAGCCATTCCCAGTTTCTGCTATTAGTATTTTAGATGGTGGAAAGTCTGATATCCTAAATCTTAAAGGAAAATAATACGGGAACGTTTAAGGTCTCTTTCTAAATGAGGCTGCATGGTTTTTCCATTAAGCTTTGATAGTTTCGTAAATTTAGAATTAAAACTTGAAAATAAGTTATCGGATTCCGATTTAAAGAGCCTAACTGATAACATTGAATTAGTCCGTGATGCTGTAATTGCTACTACTGCTTTTGCTAGAGCTAAAGGCATTGGAGGGCATACTGGAGGGCCTTACGATATAGTCCCTGAAGTGCTCATTATTGATGCACTTAGGGATGGTGGAGAAAACATACACGATGAATTTTTTGATGAAGCAGGACATCGATCTGCAGTTCAATATGTTCGAGGCGCAATTAGAGGCAAAATGCCTACTGAAAAATTGATGCATTACCGAGAATATGGTTCTGGTTTAGCTGGACATCCTGAGCCTGAATTATTAGAATGTATAGATTTCTCTACAGGGAGATTAGGTCATGCTGCTGGGCACGTAAATGGCGTTGCTATTGCAAATCCAAGTAGTTGTATTGTCATGTATGGTTCTGATGGTGCCCAAATGGAAGGAAATAATGCAGAGGCCGCTAGATTGGCCGTTGCGAATAATTTGAATGTTAAATGGATTATTGATGATAATAATGTGACTATTGCAGGAAATCCTGAAACATATATGAAAGGATATAGTGTGTCTGAAACTCTAAAAGGACAAGGTTTCGAAGTTATAACTTGTGACGGTGAAAATTATTCTGATTTATTTGGTGCTATCGTGGGCAGTATCAAAATAAAAGGACCTGTTGCAGTTGTTTGCAAACGAAAAATGGGACCTGGAATTCCTGAAATGGAAGGTGAATGTAATTTACATGATGTAATTCCTTTAGATATCGGAATAAAATATTTAGAAAATAAAGGACATAATGAAGCTGTTAAACAATTGAAAGAAACTGCTGAAGAATACAATTCAAAAATTAATCAAACTTTTAAAGGATCTGGAGAAAAAGGAGCTTGCAGGAAACAATTTGGAACTTCTGTAGTTAATATGTTAGATGAAATGAGCGCTGCTGAAAGGAAAAAAGTACATGCTTTTGATTCTGATTTGGAAGGATCTGTAGGCTTAACTGCTGTTCGAGAAAATTATCCTGAGTGTTTTACAAGAGCTGGAATACATGAAAGAGGAAATTATCTTGCTGCAGCTGGATTTGGATCTCAAAAAGGCCATCAAGGAATATTTGCTACATTCTCAGCGTTTATGGAAATGGTGATTTCAGAAATAACGATGTCTAGGCTTAACGAAGCTAATGTTTTAGCTCATTTTTCCCATGCTGGTGTTGACAATATGTCTGATAATACTTGCCATTTTGGTCTAAATAATTTCTTTGCTGATAATTATGTAGAAGAAGGAAGTTCAACTGGATTATATTTTCCTGCAGACATAAATCAAATGGATGCTATAATTAAACGAATATTCAATGACCATGGATTACGTTTTGTGTTTTCGAACCGATCAAAAACTCCATTAATTTTGAATTCTGATGGTGAATCTTTCTATGGTGAAGGGTATGAATTTACTCCCGGAGTCGACGAAATAATTAGAGATGGAGATGCAGGATGGATTGTATCTTATGGCGATATGCTCCATAGGAGCTTACACGTAGTCGAAGAATACAGAGAAAAAGGAATAAATATTGGATTAATAAACAAACCAAGTTTAAGTTCAGTAGATGAAGATACTATGGTAAAAATCGGAAAGTCTCCTTTTGTCTTAGTTGTTGAAAGTTTGAATTCAAGAACGGGACTGGGAATCCGCTTTGGAACGTGGTTATTGGAACGTGGATTGGTTCCAAATTACGATTACATAGGAACTACTAGGCCGGGCAATTGTGGACAAGAAGAGCAAATTCTTCACCAAGGCCTTGGAATTGATGGCCTAAGAGAAAAATTATCCAGTTTCTTATAGATGGCAATGGGAATTCCGGCCCGGATTTTTGCAACTTTATTGCGTATTTCTCCTGGGCGTATGCGTAATTGGATGTGGAAATGGTGGTATCAACGATTGGCTAAAGCGCACAAAAAAGGTGATTTCCGCTTTATGAATTATGGTTATAAAGATAATAAGGAATTGTCATTGTTAAAAGAAGACGAGCCAAATAGACTTTTCATTCAATTATACAACATGAATATCCGAGACGTAGATCTAAAGGGAAAAGAAGTTGTTGAAGTTGGTTGTGGACGAGGGGGAGGAGCTTCTTGGATTGCTAAAGCATATAATCCAAAAAGATTGATTGCATTTGATTTTTCCAAAGATGCTGTTGGATTAGCAAATAATTGGTATCAGTCACAAGAAAACCTTTCTTTTGAAGTTGGCAATGCAGAAGATCTCCCACTAGAAAACAATTCTAAAGATATAATTTACAATGTAGAATCATCACATTGTTATGGAAATGTTGAAGCGTTTGTGAAAGAAGTTTATCGTTCACTTAAGGCTGGAGGAAATTTCTGTTGGACTGATTTTAGAGATAAACCAACTATGGAAAAATTACATGATATATTTCTAAATGTGGGATTTGAGATCGTGTCGAAAAAGGACGTTACCAAAGAAGTTTTAGATGCTTTAGACGACATTAATGAAAGTAAAGTTAAGGGAATAAGAGAAAGTGTGCCAAGAACTATGAGAAAAAGTTTCGAGACTTTTGCGGGTGTTCAAGGAACGCCTGTTTATGAGGCGTTTAAGGCTGGAACTTTACACTATTATCGATATTTATTGAAAAAACCAAAATAATCTAGTCACTTCTTATAGTGCGTACCAGTATTACGATATGAATGGTCGTACTTGCCTAATTACTGGAGCTACGGACGGAATAGGTAAGGAAACTGCTATTGGAATGGCCAAGAACGGCTATAATCTGATCCTTATCGGAAGAAACGAAGAAAAAGGAAAGAAAGTCTCGGATGAGATAAGAAAAATAGCTGATAGTAT
>PBAM01000036.1 GCA_002716285.1 Acidimicrobiaceae bacterium | reverse complement strand
ATCATTTCCAGTACCGACAGGGATTACTCCTAGAGTGGTGCCCGTTCCAGCTAGCACATTTACAGCTTGGTTTATCAAACCGTCGCCCCCGACAGTGACAAGCCTGTCAATGCCAGAATTGACTGAATCTGTTGCTATTTCTACAACTTTGCTTCTACTTTCGGGTATGAGAAGGCTCACTTCAGCACCTAATTCGTTCAATAAACCTTTCAGTTCTTCAGCAATAGAAATCGCTTTACCTTTACCGGCTAAAGGATTAACAAGAAGTGACACTTTCATCATTGTCTAATGATGACTCATTGTTAGTCTTAAGTCATGGATGAAGTGAGGAGAGTCATGAAAATAAGAAAATACATAGGAACAGTAATGGCAACTCTATTGTTGATCTCATGTGGAGGTAGCGCAGAAAAAAAGACAGCCACTCCAACCACGGATGGAGTGGTGCGTGTAACAACCTATGACAGCCAGAAATTTGATGCTGACATGTATCAAGCAAAAGAAGGTTTAGTGAAGATCGAATATTTACTAGACGGTTTCCAGTCTCACACTTTGGTGATAGAGGGTATGGAAGATGATTTTAAACTCGAGGTTGGGGACGAAAAAACAGCTCTTGGAGAAATAGAATTAAAAGCCGGCCGGTACATTCTTTACTGCGACATAGCCGGTCATAGAACCAGTGGCATGGAAGCAAAACTACTAGTCAGTTAAATTTACCCTTGTAAGAAAAAGCTTACTTTTAGGCGAGTATTTCGAACAGCAGGTAAAGAACCAAAGTTATTAGGAATCCCCATTTGATTGTGTCTTGATGCTTTTCTAAAACAACTGCGTTTATTTTGTTGTCATAGCCACCTATTTTGCCAAGAGCTGACAATTCCGTGACAAGCCAAATCACAGCGAAAACAATCCATAAAACAGCTCTAGTGCCACCTTCTTGGTTTTCAAAGTTAAGCCCAAAGTGGCTAGGCCACATCATGAAGAAAATAAGAGGTATCGAAAACAGAGTATTTACACGACTAGCGCGACCAGCCCTTTTAGCAGCTGCAGGTGCTTCAGAGTCAGCTTCACCACCTTCGCTCACTGCAACTGACGAGCCGATAGCTATTTTCTGCGCAGGCCAAATAACCATCCATACATTTGCGGCCATAGTGGTTCCAAGAATTGCACCAAAAGCAATTCCCATGCCTGGAACGGAACGCCAGTAATCCATATCGTGGATTAGTTCCTGATGAACAAGTATCCAGACTCCTGAGACCCATGTAAGCATTGCTGCCCAGCGGAACCACCAAAGTGTACGCCACGTAATCTTCCGTAGCGCTTCCCCGCGAGATGCATCGCTCATTTCTCCAAATGCTGCACCTTGTATAAAGTTAAAGAAATACAACAGCCCTATCCAAGTGATTCCACCTAGATAGTGTGCGTAGCGACCTATTGCTTGGCCTCCACCTGAAATTCCCATCCAGTCATTAAAAAGTTCCACAGCAGCCTCTCCTTGTCTGGGCTAGCGACAAGAAAATAATGGCACGTAGAATGCTCTAGACAACAACCGGACATATAAATTTTTGAATTTTTATTAAAGAAGATTTAGCGTAAGATTAAACACATGAAAATTGAAGAAATTGATCTGGCACGTGCAGAATTCTGGTCTAAACCATTGGACTACAGAGAAGAAGCTTTTGACCTATTACGTTCAGATGATCCTTACCGTTATTTCGATTTGCCAGAAGAAATCTTTGGAGTAATCCCTGAACAAAAAGGATTCCATTCTCTTGTCAGACATTCAGATGTAGCAGAAGCAAGCAGAAGACCAGAAGATTTCTGCAGTGGTCAGGGAGCCACAAGCGTTGTTGATTTTCCGGAAGAAATGCTTGATTTTTTCGGCTCAATGATAAACATGGACGACCCGAGACATAAAAGACTAAGAGGTATCGTTTCAAGCGGTTTTACACCACGTCGACTTTCATCTGTCGAAGATTCCGTTGAACGAATTGCCCAAGAAATCATCATGAACGCACTTGAAAAAGGCGAGTGCGATTTTGTAGTTGAAGTAGCCGCCCAACTGCCTCTTTTGGTCATTTGTGAAATGATGGGTGTTCCAGAAGACCGAGTCGATTTTGTATTTGAAAAATCAAACATGATCCTCGGAGCGGGCGATATTGAATACACCCCAGAAGGAACTGACATTATTGCTGCAATTATGGGTGCGGCATTTGAACTAGCTGCACTTATGAAAGAAATGTTGGAAGAACGAACTAAAACACCCACTGATGACTTGACCTCAGCTCTTCTCTACGCGGAAGTAGAAGGAGAGAAGCTCACCGAAGAGGAAATCGCTTCATTTTTTATCCTCCTACTAGTAGCAGGAAATGAAACAACCAGAAACGCACTTTCCTGGGGATTGCATTTACTGACCGAAAATCCTGAACAAAAAGAAATTCTCTGGAATGATTTCGAGAATTTGGCTCCAAAAGCTGTAGAAGAAATCGTTCGCTGGGCAAGCCCAGTGATCTTTATGCGAAGAACAGCAACAAGAGATGGTGTGCGTATAGGCGATCAGGAGTTCGAAGAAGGCGACAAACTGAGTCTCTACTATTGGGCAGCTAATCGCGACCCGTCAGTTTTCGAAAATCCCCACGAGTTCAATATTTTACGCGAAACGAATGATCATTTTGGCTATGGAGCCCCAGGACCGCATTTCTGTCTAGGAGCACATCTCGCTCGACGTGAAATAACCGTCATGCTTCGAGAGATACGTAAAAGCATTCCCGGACTAATCGCTACAGAGCAACCTGACAGATTAATGAGCGGATTTATAAATGGGATCAAACACCTTCACTGCACATGGTGAATTAATCCACGATCACATCTGAAAACTGATCCCTGAGTGTTTTCTTTGAAAACTTTCCAACTGAAGTTTTAGGAACTTCGTCAATGAATTCAACACGTTCAGGAATCCACCATTTAACAACACGGTCATCCAGCCAAGAGATGATGTCCTCAGAGGAGATCTGGGAATCTTCAGAACGAACGACACAAGCCATGGGACGTTCACCCCACTTCGTGGAAGCAACTCCGATCACAGCGGCTTCGACAACATCTGGGTGAGCCATGATTTCATTTTCCAATTCGACTGAACTCACCCACTCGCCACCTGATTTGATCAAATCCTTGGTTCTATCAACAAGACTGATATAGCCGTTTGAATCGACAGTTGCGACGTCACCGGTTTTGAGCCACCCATCTTCCGCAAAGGACTCATTAGCTCTCTCATCGTTGTAGTAGGTTTTGGCGACCCACGGTCCACGAACTTGAAGTTCACCACGAGACTCGCTGTCCCAAGGGAGTTCTTCTCCGGTTTCTGGTTCAACAACACGGAAATCAACTCCAGGCACAGCAAGTCCAACAGTCGTACGGAGATCTGCTTTGGCGTCTTCATCAAGGTCAGAAAGACTTGATTTAATATTGCAAACAGCAGCAATTGGACTCGTCTCGGTCATTCCCCAAGCTTGCAGGATAGGAAGACCCGTTTGCTCTCGATATCCCTCTGATAGGGATTTAGGAACAGCTGAACCACCACACGGTATTGAACGTAGAGAGGAAGTGTCTCGGCCTTTGAGCTCCGGTAAAACACCCATCCAAATAGTAGGAACACCGGCTGCTACTGTAACTTTCTCCTCTTCTATAAGTGCTGCTAATGCAGGAGGGGAAAGATCTGCACCAGGCATTACCAGAGTTGCGCCGGTTGCAACACCTGCATGAGCAATACCCCAAGAATTAGCGTGAAACATTGGAACGACTGGCATCAAGACATCTTTTTCATTAATTCCTATAGTGTCGGCCATCATCACTCCAAATGTATGAAGAACCATTGAACGATGTGAATAAACAACACCCTTTGGATTGCCAGTAGTTCCTGATGTATACATCATTGACCCGGCACGGTTTTCTTCAACTGTTTTCCATTCCACAGGTTCAGCAGCTTGCAATAATTCTTCATAGTCATGAACATTCGCATTAATTTCAGAAGGGTCAGGTGCGGGTGCACCATCATCCATTAGAACGACATGTTTTACAGTCTCAAATTGGTTCATTAAAGGCCAAATCAAACCTGCGACCGACTGATCTAAAAAAATAACTTCGTCCTCTGCGTGATTAACTATGTAAGTAAGTTGATCAGGGAATAAACGAAGGTTCAATGTGTGAACTACACGTCCGGTGCATGAGGGAGCGAAATACAGCTCCAGATGCCTTGAGTTGTTCCAAGCGAAAGTCGCTACACGGCCATCTTCAGTTATTCCAAGGTCATCAAATACTCCACCAAGGCATCGCGTTCGTCTAGCCCAGTCTCCATAGCTCAACCTTTCCCTTCCGGAAGGAGTCGCTGTAACAACTTCTTTTTCTGGAAAGAGTCTTTCCGCTCGGGCGAATATGTGATTAAGAGAAAGTGGAACATCCATCATCAAACCATCCATTTGATTGACCCTCCTTAAAAGTTTTTGACTTGTCTCTCCTGTGAAGGTATCAGCCCGAATAACAATGAGTTCAGTCGAGTGTTGCTAAAACACCGAGTGCTATCAGAACAATGTTTCTTAGTAGGTCCCAAGAAGAGATCTGTTTAGTAGACCAAGATCCGAAACACGCGCAGTCTTGAGGGTTGCCAGAAAGTATTTGAGCTGCGATAAGAGTAGTGAAAGCTACTAGCAGGACCACAGCGCAAGGTCCGCCAGAACGAGGATCGATTGCTAACAGGACAGAGCAGAGAAGTTCTACAGATGGAAGCAGGGAGGCTAAAAATTTGGGAAAAGGGAGTCCTAAAGATGCAATGGATTTTTCAGTTCCGGTTGGATCACGAAATTTACTAACTGCTGCAAAAACAAAAACGATTGCNAGTAAAAAGCCAGCCCATGCACCCAATTAGTAACCCAGTTCTACNTCAACAGGTGCTAAAAGTTCTTCATTATTAATAAACCGTCGAACATTTTCTTCAATGAAAGGATCNAGCAGTTTTAAACCCATTTCCGGAGTGTTGCCGATATGAGGTGTGATAAGACAGCGCGGATCAGACCACAGAGGATTTCCTGCAGGTAGAGGTTCAGGGTCGGTAACGTCTAAAGCCGCCCCGGCAATTTTTCCTTCCTTAAGTGCTTCAATCAAATCATCAGTCACTATGTGCCCACCTCTAGCGACATTGACTATATGGGAATGAGATGGCATTAAACCCAGGGTCTTTTTGTCGATAATGCCTCTAGTTTCTTCCGTTAAAGCTAAAGCGATAATTAGTAGGTCAGTTGTCTTTAAAACTTCTTCAAGTTTTTCAGGTGTGTAAGTAAAAGCGGCACCCGGCAGGTTCTCATCTTTTTTTCTGATTACTGTTGTGACACAATCAAACGGAGCAAGAAGTGGCAAAAGTTCAACGGTTATGCCACCTCCTCCAAGAATTGTCACGTTAGACCCGTGCAGATAGCGACCAACCGGTCCGGACCATTCGGTTGCTCTGGCGTAGTCATGTAAATTTTTGGACAGGGACAGTGCGAGCGCTAGGACTGTTTCAGCTACGGCGGGAGCGTAAACACCCTTGCCGCATGTCCAAAGCCACTTTGGGTCTAGATTATTGGCAAAGGGTTCGATACCAGCGTAAGGAAGTTGTATCCATTCGAGCAAAGTTGCCGTTTCTACTACTTCAGGAAAGAGCTCCGGTCTTGCAGGATCCGCCCAAATCAACCCTTCGGCATCTTCCACGCCGGTTAGTGTTGCACCAGAACGTTCCACAGCAGCGCACATCATTTTGTGCATCTCCGGTCTTGTGTCCGGCGCTACTGCAACGTTTCTTGTCATCTGGTGAGAGTATCCAAAACTTTATTAAATACTAGGTCTGCCATCTCATGCATTTCTTCGTCTGTTCTATCTTGAACAGGATGAGGAACAAATACTCTTGCAATATCTAGTCCAAGAGCATCAGCTTGTTTTTGAGCTGCATCCTCGAAAGGAGTAGAAGCAATCATTACTGCCGGTATTCCTCTTCTTTCAATATCATCTATGTCATGCACACTGCATGTCGTACAAGAACCTCAATCAGCTAAAGCTTCGATTACGGCATCACATTTACTAGCGATCTCGTGACGCAGATCCACAGGTGCAGGTTTAGTAAAGGTAGGTTTCTTAAACCTGAGTACTTTTATTCCAGTATCAGTAAGTTTTTCTTCAAGACGATTTAAAAAAATATCCCCTCGCCCTTTAGAAATGTCTAATAATCCAACTGTCAGAGCAATCAAAGTTTCGGGTCTTTTTGACAGGCTTCTTTCCGCAGGAGCATTCTCAGAAGTTGGATCCAGAAGAACTTTTGTATTCGTCACAGTAAAATCTCCTTACTAGTAGGTTCACTTCCAGAGGGACCATTGAGCCACCCTCCAATTATCGCCGAAAATAGTCCTGCGGGTCCACCAGCTTGAGCAAGCAGGAGACCACCGGGTCTAAATTTCGGAAGACTCATTCCTTTCAACTCTGCCGGAAGTCCTTCTTCGATACCCCCAGACCCTGCGATTATATTGTCCGTGTCGATCATCATCATTCCAGTAATTTCTTCCAAGAAACGATCCTTGCTCCATCCAGCTTCGTGGAATCTAGCAGAATGCTCAGGTGACAAAACAAGCATTGCATCCATGCCTACAACAACGCTCGACGAGACAGTTGAGATCAAATGTTCGGCAAGTGTACGTATAAGAGACTCAGGCGTTCTACTTTTTTGATCCATCACCAGTCTTGGACCTTCACCCGTGAAAGCAGTGATGACATTTTGTGACGAGTTGTAACCACGGTTTTCAGCAAGTGAAGGCCATGGTGACGAGAGTTCATTTTCAGAAAAACAAAAACCTTGTTTACCCATGTGACCTAAAGTTGAGCGATCTACACCGCCTGGTCCACCTCCGCCAACATTGTTAATCACTAGTTGAACGGCCCTACCAATAGTGCTGTTCGCTCTATTCCCATGACCTAAAACATTTATTCCTGAGTTCATACCGATATCACGGGCTATAGGCCCATTTACAACAAAAACCGGTCCGACTGACATGGTTGTAGCTAAAACTCCGTGCATATTGAATTCTTCAGTGCAGATAGTTTCAAGTGCTGAGATAACCACGGGCAAGAACTCAGGTTTACAGCCAGCCATAACAGCATTTATTGCAATCTTTTCGACATTACATTCGATCAAATTAGGAGGAACTGAAACAACTATCTCATCAGCTGATCTACTCGTTCCCCCTAGCATCTTTCTTACTCTTTCAGCAGTTGGTGGAACTACGGGTAGGCCATCTGTCCATGACCTTTCAAACATGGCTTCGTAAGTATCTTCTTGTGCAGCAAGTTCAACTTCTCTAGAAATGAATTCTGAATTTTCAAACTTTGATTTAAGCTGGTCGATCCGCCCGGGGTCAACAGTGAGAGAACCTCAACCGGGTTTAAATTCTGGAAGGTCATCCCCAAGAGTCGAATCTCCTATAATTTTACGCCATTCTTCGCGTGACCATCCGACAGTTCTTTCAACCTCCTCACCTCTTTTAAAACGCAAAAGAGTAGGAACAGAGTCGAGATTCAAATTCCAACTTATTTCCAATTCTCTATCATCGAGCACCCAGTCGGCCTCATAAGGGAAGTTCATTTCATCCTGCAGTACAACAGTTAGTTTTCCTGTTTCCCCCAAGTTCTCAAGTGTTGGGATTAAGAGCTGACATGTAGGACAATCGTTTTTTACAACTGCGAGAATTAGATCATCATTTTCCTTATCAAGTAAATAAGAACTCATACTTGAATTATCGCACAATAGTTTCTCTAAGCGCTCTCTGGGTCGGGGTCTTTGAATGTCTCGGCTAACCTTTTTTAATTGCGTAAATATTTAAGGAAGAAAATTGGCAGAACTGATTGATGGAAATGAGTACAGAAAAGTGCTTGGCAGATATCCGACCGGAGTAACTCTCGTTACTTCTGCTTCTCCTGAAGGACCTCAAGCCATGGTCATTGGCTCTTTTGTTTCGGTTTCCATGGAACCTCCTTTGGTTGGGTTTTTACCAGGTAAAGAGTCAAACACATGGCAAAAAATGAAGAGCGAAAAGAAATTTTGTGTGAATGTGCTTTCAGACCAGCAGGAAAATGTCGCGAATGAATTTTTTCGTAAAGAGAATGACCCCTGGGAAATAATATCTTGGCATGAATCTGCAGAAGGGTTGCCAGCTATAGAGGGCAGCTTGGCAAGTATCGATTGCTCGGTCTTTAATGTTGTAGAGGCTGGCGATCATTGGTTTGTGATCGGGGAAGTTTTAGGTGCGGAAATTATGGAAACAGGTTCGCCGTTGCTATTTTTAGGCGGTTCGTACGGACAGTATCGGGGTAACTAAATGCCGATTTACGCTCTAGGGGAGTTCGAACCTCAGATAGATTCAAGCGCCTATGTGCATCCGGAGGCAGTAATTATTGGAAATGTCATAATCGGAGCTGAATCAAGCGTTTGGCCACACGCAGTTATACGAGGCGATGATGGCAAGATCGCAATTGGCGAGCGGAGTTCGATTCAAGACAATGCGGTTATACATTGCATCCCGCAAGTCGTGACTACAGTTGGCGATGACGTCACATTAGGCCACCTGTGCCATCTAGAAGGATGTCGAATTGAAGATGAAGCGTTGGTAGGAGTTGGAGCGGTGGTATTACACAACGCAGTTGTCGGCAGAGGCTCGATAGTTGGAGCTAACGCTGTTGTCAGAAATGGACAGGAAATTCCACCTCTGTCAATGGCTCTGGGAGTGCCAGCTCAGGTTAGAGAAGGAGTAGTAGCAGAAGGTGCAAATATGTTAAACGCTCTTTCCTACACTGCTAGAGGCCCTAACTACACGAAAAACCTTCGAAGAGTCGATTAGTAAAATGGATGGAGTCACTCTAGATCCAGGAAAAATCGGAATATGGACACATCAATTAGATGGTGTTCCTTCCGAAAGAGCTCGTGAAGCAGCGAAGGAAATCGAGGAGATGGGTTTTGGGGCCATTTGGATTCCTGAAACCGCAGGACGCGATCCGTTTGTACATTCAAGTCTTTTACTTTCGGCTACTCAAAAAATTGTTCTGGCTACAGGAATTGCCAGCATTTATTCTCGTGATGCTTTAGCAATGGCGAGTGCTACGCGAACACTTTCTGAAGCTTTCACTAATAGATTTTTACTCGGAGTGGGTGTAAGTCATGGGCCTTTCGTGGAAGTTATTCGTGGCCATACTTGGGAAAAACCTCTAGAACATTTAAGCGACTACATAGAGAATCTAAAAAAATCGCCTTTCTGGGCTTATCAACCCGAATATGAAGCTCCTATCTGCATTGGTGCTTTAGGACCAAAAGCACTGAAACTTGCAGCAGAATCAACCTGGGGTGCACATCCTTATAATGTGACCCCAGATCACACGGTAATGGCGCGTGAAACGATGGGGAAAGAAGCTTTTTTGGCCCCTATGGTTGCGGTGATTTTAGAAACTGATTCTTCAATAGCTAGAGAATTAGCGCGAAAAGATCTGTCTATTTATCTCGATCTGCCAAATTATAGAAACAACTTTTTAAGGATAGGTTTCACCGAAGATGATCTGAGTGGAGGGGGCAGCGATCGGTTATTGGATGCCATAAGACCTTGGGGGGATATGCAAACAATTTCAAGCAAAATTATTGAGCATTTTGACGCAGGAGCGGATCACGTTTGTGTTCAACTGGTCGTAGATCAAACAGAACAGCAGAAATTACAAAATGGGTTACCAATAAAGCAGTGGCAATCGTTAGCAGAGAGTCTTCTATAGATGAGTAATGTGCACCATTTCCAATCTGAAGGTTTGGAATTAGTTGCTCATTTAGAGATTCCTGAGTCAACTGACGAACTCTTACCATGTGTTCTATTGGTTCACGGTTTTCCAGAAGGTCCTGGTGGTGGTGCAAATTCAGCCACCACCTTGCCAGAACTAGCAAATAGGATTTCTTCTGAAATGGGATTTATTACCATGGCTCCGCTACTACGAGGTACTGGAGATTCTGAGGGGTGTTTCAGTCTTGGAGGCTGGTTAACAGATGTTCGTAAATCCATTTCAGAACTCAATGATCATCCACGAGTAGGACAAATATGGCTAGTTGGTTTTGGAAGTGGAGGGGCAATATCTATTTGCGCAGCGGCTCAAGAAACAAAAGTAAAAGGTGTGGGAGCACTTGCAGCACCAGCAGATTGGTCTGCGTGGGCGGCTTCCCCAAAACGTCTTCTTATACACGCACGTAGAGCCGGCGTGATTCCTGACTCTAATTTCCCAAAAGATTTTGACTCATGGGCGCAAGAACTAAAGCAAATTTCTGCTGAGTCCTCTATTTCTGAACTTGATGAAAAGAACGTGCTTATAGTCCACGGAACCGAAGACGATGTAGTTTCCTCTTTAGAGGCCAGAGCCCTTTCGGATGCTCACGGGAGTGCAGACATGAGATTAATAGAAGGGGCAGGACATCATCTGAGACACGATCCAAGAGCTATAGCAGTTCTTCTAGGATGGCTCGACAAGCAGAGGCGGACGAGTAAATAGGTAATTTAATTTCTGCTAACTTTCTTAGCATTGCCTGCTGATAATTGTTACTATCTAGATAGGAGAAATTATTCCTACCCCAGCAGGAGCGAAAAAGTGACTTCAAGTGAAATAGGTGTAGATCTAAGCAACTACCAGCTTGGATGGAGTGATGAAGAAGACTACGTCTACAAACCAAAAAAAGGTCTTACCTCTGAAATCATTAAAGAGATCTCTGGAATTAAAAATGAGCCCAAATGGATGCATGACTTCCGGCTCAAATCGCATGAAAGATTTTTAAAAAGACCCATGCCAGCATGGGGTGGAGACTTAGGGGGGATCGACTTTGATGATATTTACTACTACATAAAGCCGACTGAGAAACTTTCCGACGATTGGGACGACGTACCTGAATACATAAAAGATACTTATGAAAAATTAGGAATACCTGAAGCAGAGCGAAAATATCTAGCAGGTGTTACTGCACAGTACGAATCAGAGGTTGTTTACCATAAAAATCGTGAAGACTTAGAAGAGCAAGGTGTAATTTTTTCAGATATGGACACTGCTCTGCGTGATAATCCAGAGATCCTGAAACAATATTTCGGCAAAATCATACCCCCAAGCGATAATAAGTTTTCTGCTCTTAATTCTGCAGTTTGGAGCGGTGGATCCTTCATCTATGTTCCACCAGGCGTGAAGGTCGAAATGCCTCTTCAGGCGTATTTTAGAATTAATGCAGAAAATATGGGTCAGTTTGAAAGGACCTTAATAATTGCAGATGAAGGTTCTGAGGTTCATTACATAGAGGGTTGTTCAGCCCCTGTTTACACTACGGATTCATTGCATTCTGCTGTAGTTGAAATAGTAGTTAAACCATCTGCACGAGTCACTTATACGACAATTCAAAACTGGTCAAACAACGTTTATAACCTTGTGACTAAAAGAGCAGTGGTTGAAGAAGAGGGTCGAATGGAATGGATAGACGGAAATATAGGATCCCAACTAACGATGAAATACCCCGCAGTTGTTATGACAGGTCCAAAAGCATCAGGTGAAGTTTTATCAGTCGCTTATGCAGGTTCGGGGCAGCATCAAGATGCGGGAGCGAAAATGACTCATGCGGCACCTGAAACATCTTCAAAAATTATTTCTAAGTCAATCTCCAAAGACGGAGGGCGAACTAGCTACAGAGGATTGGTAAGAGTTGAAGACGATGCCTATGGCTGCAAAAGCCACGTTCAGTGTGATGCTCTAATTCTCGATGATGAAAGCATTTCAGATACTTATCCATACATGGAGGTTGGAACTTCAGATGCTGTTATTGGTCACGAAGCAACTGTTTCAAAAGTAGCTGACGAACAACTCTTTTATTTGATGAGTAGAGGACTGTCAGAAGATCAAGCCACCTCGCTGGTTGTAAATGGATTCATCGAACCAGTGACCAAGACTCTCCCAATGGAATATGCAGTTGAATGGAGCCGTTTGATTGAACTGCAGATGGAAGGATCTGTAGGTTAAATAAATTACTAACGCCACTTAAAATGACATACTGTTTATATGCCAATGAGAGAAGACTGTAAACAGTTTGAAAGTAGAAGCTACCCCAATGGTGAAACTGTTAGAAAATGTAATCTAGATAAAGCACCTGAAGCACCTTGGCGGTGCCCAGATGAGTGTGTTTCATTTGAAAAAAGAAGAGTTGACGTAAATTGGAGCTATGGAAGTCTGATCACACCGGAAACACCAAAAGAACCATCGAGTTTAGGAGAGGATGAGAGCATCTCGGCATTATTGGATGCAGCAGAAGATGTGATAAACGAGGCGGGTCCTAGGGTCCTAGCGGAGTTCGAGAAACAAAAGTCGAAAAAAGGGCGTGCAAGGCTAAAGAAGATCTCACGAAATTCGAAAAAGAAACGAAGGAAAAAATAAATTAACTATTTGATCTTCAATATTAAAAACCCAGTGATGCTGAAAGTTTTCTTTCGGATAGTCTGAATCTCTCAAATGCAGGACACAAAAGTTAGATTCGACCTTCCAGGGAATGAGCTTATGCCAGAACTTTTAGGGCAGGGTGACGAGCTTTTGCAGATAATAGAGACCTCTTTCCCCGAGACAAAGATTCATGTACGTGGCAACCAGATTGCCATTGATGGTGACAGTGCGCTCTTGATAGAGCAGATATTTCGTGAAATGACAAGAATGATTGAAAGAGGACTACCTCTCGATGCAAATGTTCTCAAAAAGACAATTGAAATGGTTAGAGAAGACGAGAATCCATCTGAAATATTAACGACAGAGTTGCTTATAACAGCAAGAGGGAAACCAGTCAGAGCTAAATCTTCGGGGCAAAAGAACTATCTGGATACTGCAGGTAAAAATATCATCACGTTTGCTATAGGTCCGGCAGGAACAGGAAAGAGCTGGTTGGCCGTAGCTCTGGCGGTCAGTGCAATGCAAAAAGGTGAAGTTGACCGCATTATTCTCACTCGGCCATTAGTTGAAGCAGGTGAAAGAGTCGGATTTCTTCCTGGTGATTTAATGGCAAAAGTTGATCCTTATTTTCGACCTCTTTACGATGCGCTTTTCGACATGCTCGAGCCTGAAAAAGCAGAAAGATTGCTTGAAAGAGGTCAAATAGAAGTTGCACCACTTGCTTTTATGAGGGGAAGAACCCTCAACAACAGTTTTATAATTCTTGACGAGGCTCAAAATACGACACCGGAACAAATGAAAATGTTCTTAACAAGAATTGGCTTCGGATCACGAGTAATAGTTACTGGTGACGCAAGTCAAATAGATGTTCCTGACGGTAGAAGTGGAATTGAAGGCTTAGAAAATATATTTTCTGGAATAGATGGTTTAGGTTTTGTAAAACTTGGAGCTCGAGATGTTGTGAGACACAAAATAGTCCAAGACATAGTCCAAGCTTACGAAAATGCCGGTAGACAATTCAAAAAAAATACTGGTAGTAAGTAACTTGCTCGAAGAAATACCAGAGAATGACGATGAAACTTATATAGATGTAATAGATAAGCGGCTAGAAAAGAACAGCGAAATAAACCTTGAGACTTTGGGGAAATTTGCAAAAAAAATCGTTGAGGAAACCGCTCCTAGTAAACGACCGCTGGAAATGAATGTGATTCTTTTAGACCCAGAAGACATCTCTGCACTCAACGAAAAATATCTATCGAAATCAGGACCGACCGACGTACTGGCTTTTCCAATAGATGAACCGGGTGATGAAACAGATGGCCATGTCTATCTCATGGGTGATGTTTGCATATGCATTGAAGTAGCAGAGCGTCAAGCGGAAGAGAAAGGTCTAAATTTTGAAGATGAAATTGCTCTTCTTTTGACACACGGGATACTTCACCTATTGGGATACGACCATCATGAAGAGTCGACAGAAGTTGAAATGAAAAAAATGGAAAAAATCCTTATCGAGCGTCATGTAAAACATTTAAGAGTTAACGATGTTTAGCAAACTGATGAGAAGGTTTTTCAAACCGAAGGAAGGCAGAATCGTCTCTGAAGATGAACTCTTAGAAACTGCCAAAAAAGCCCTCGAGTCGAAATCGATAGAAAACGATGAACATGAACTAATTGAATCGGTACTGGCTTTCGGCGACACTTTGGTACGAGAGGTCATGACGCCACGACCCGACATTGTCAGTGTCCCTGACAGTTTCACTGTCTCTGCCGCCATGGAAGTCGCTGTTTTGAATGGTTTTTCGCGTGTTCCAGTGAGTAGCGAAAATTTAGATGAAATAGTAGGAGTGGTTTTCGCAAAAGACATGATGGAAGCTCAATTGGATGGGGACGGTGAAGTCTTGGTAAAAACTCTGGCACGCTTACCACAGTTCATCCCAGAAACAAAAAAAGCTGGACTACTACTACGCGAAATGCAATCGAATCACTACCACTTAGCGATCGTCATTGATGAATACGGAGGGACTGCAGGACTGGTCACCTTGGAAGACCTATTAGAGGAGGTGGTAGGCGAGATAGTAGATGAGTTTGACAGTGAAGAGGCTCTCGCTGAACCTCTAATTGGAGGAGGCTTACGTGTCCACGGGAGAATGCCGGTTGATGAGTTGAATGAACTATTAGGAGGAGTCCTACCTGAAGGTGATTGGGACACTCTGGGAGGACTCATCTTTGATGCACTGGGGCATGCTCCAGAAGCAGGAGAGGATGTTGACATAGCAGAACACCATTTTGTAGTTGAAAAAGTAGTTGGCAGGAGGATCACCCAGGTCAGAGTCACGGCGCCAGGTCATTAAATGAATGACACTACAGAAAGCCACTCATCTATAGGAGTACCAGATGGCCACCTCTCAGGTTTTGTGAGTTTAGTGGGCAGACCCAATGTCGGAAAGTCGACTTTGTTGAATGCCTTTTTCGATAAGAAAATAGCGATCGTTTCGGATAAACCACAAACAACACGCACAGAGATAAGAGGTGTTCTTACGGGTCCTGAATTTCAGATTGTTTTTTGTGATACTCCAGGTATTCATAAACCAAGAACTCTTCTCGGCACGAGATTGAATGACACGGCACGTTTTACATTGAAGGAAATTGATTTAGTTCTTTTTGTAGTAGAGGCAGATTCGGTAATTGGCAAAGGAGACAAATTTATCGCTAAATCGTTACCTAATGAAAAAACTGTCCTGGTTCTTAACAAAATAGACAAAGTCAAAAGTGGCAGAATATTGACACAACTGAATGAAGCTTCAGGGTTTTCTTTTACTGAATATTTTCCGATTTCCGCCTCCACAGGAGAAGGAGTCTCAGAACTATTGGAACACATCAAGACAAAACTTGTTCCTGGACCACGTTATTTCCCTGAAAATATGGAAACCGACTTTTCTGAGTCTTTTTGGGTTGCAGAACTAGTTAGGGAACAACTTCTTTCAGAAGTTCGTGAAGAACTACCACATTCGATAGCAACGCGAGTAACAGAGTGGGATTGGCCACGTATCCGATGTGAGATCTTAGTGGAGAGAAATTCGCAAAAAGGAATAGTAATTGGACACAAAGGCGAAGTACTAAAAAAGGTCGGAACCCAGGTAAGGAAACAGCTGCAAGATGGAGCGTTCATCGAATTAGTAGTCAAAGTTGAAAAAGATTGGCAAAAGCATCCGCGCTCACTTGATCGTTTCGGATATTGAAATGCAAACCGTTGTCCCGATTTCCTGCATGACGGTTAGACAGATAGCTTCAAAGTTGTGATACCTGACTACCTAAACCCCAAATTCATACCCAAACACATAGCTTGTGTGATGGATGGCAATGGCCGGTGGGCAGAAAAGAGGGGATTAAAAAGAACAGAAGGGCATACGGCAGGGGAAAAATCCCTTTTCGATGTCGTGGAGGGTGCCATTGAAATTGGAGTCGAATGGTTTACCGTATTTGCGTTCTCAACCGAAAATTGGAAACGGCCAGCGAAAGAGGTTCAGTTTTTACTTGACTTCAATGAACAGATAATAATCCAACGACAAGACGAATTAAATGAAAGAAATGTGAGGATTTGTTTCCTTGGTCGTCGTGACGGGAAAGTCCCAAAAAGAATTGTTAAAAGAATGGAAGAGGCTGAGAAACTCACCAAAAGTAATACAGGTCTGACTTTCACTGTTGCTTTTAATTATGGAGGAAGGGCAGAAATTGTTGATGCTGTCCAAAAGGTGATTGATTCCGGAGTCAAAAAAGTCACAGAGAAAACGATAGAGAGAAACCTCTATAATCCTGAAATGCCTGACCCGGACCTAGTTATAAGAACTTCTGGAGAATCCAGAGTTTCTAATTTTCTGCTTTGGGAATTGGCCTATAGCGAACTTGTATTCAGTGACACGTTATGGCCAGATTTTTCTCGTAAAGATTTGTTTAATGCGATAAAAGAATTTCAAGACAGAGATCGGCGATTCGGTGGCCTTGGCGGAAGTTAAGAATGTCTCTTTATCGTGATCAAGGAATAGTCATCCGCACATGGAAACTCGGCGAATCAGACCGGATTATCGTAATCATTACAGAAGATAACGGAAAAGTCAGAGTCGTTGCTAAAGGTGTAAGGAAAACACGAAGCAAATTTGGTGGACGACTGGAGCCCACAAGTCATGTTGCATTGCAGTTATTTAGAGGTAAAGGCGATTTAGGGATAGTTACACAAGCTGAGACGATAGATCGGTTCCAAAATATTAGATCTAACCCTGATCTGTTTAGCGACGCTTCTTCGATGTTAGAGGTTGTAGATCATGTAGCGCCTGATGAATCACCAGATCCGAGTCGTTACAAAATGCTCCTCGGGGCCCTGCGGACGCTAGACGAAAAATCCCCCCCATTGCTTGTCCCAGCATTCTTTTTGAAATTACTTGACCATGAAGGGTTGGCACCTGAATTGGGGTTCTGTGTCAAGTGTTTAGATACAGAAAATCTTGTTTCAATATCGGTTAGCGAAGGTGGAGTTTTTTGTAATAAATGTAAACGAGGAAAAAGTGTTTCAGATACATCTATCGCTGTAATGCGAGCGATTTTAGGCGGTGCATTGAATCAAGCACTTGAAGTGGAGGATGCAAAAACTATTTCCGAAATAGACCGAATTGCTTCTGAAGCTGTGGAGTTTCACTTGGAAAGAAAAATAAGATCACGAAGAGTTATGGATACTTAGTAAATATTTCAAGATGAACCTCTGTTGCCTAGTACGCTTCGATCATGAGCGTTAACAAAGAGGAACTTTTCGACAAAGTTGTGAACCTTTCAAAACGAAGAGGTTTCGTATTCCAGTCAGCAGAAATTTACGGCGGCTTTAGATCCACTTACGACTATGGACCTGTAGGGGTTTTATTACTTCGAAACGTGAAAGAACAATGGTGGCGCTCGATGGTCCAGTTTCGCCAAGATGTAGTTGGTCTAGATGCAGCAATCCTTTCGCCTCCTTCGATATGGGAAGCATCGGGTCACCTAACAAATTTCACTGACCCTCTAGTCGATTGCCGCGAGTGTGGGTCGCGCTTCCGTCAGGACAAACTCGAAGACCCTAACAACTGTCCAACTTGTGGCTCGAAAGCTTCTTTCACTGAAGCGAGGCAATTCAATCTGATGTTCAAGACGAACGCAGGACCTGTGATCGATTCCGCTGCCGAAGTTTATTTACGACCCGAGACCGCCCAGGGTATGTTCACTAATTTCACAAATGTTTTAAATACAAGCAGAAAAAAACCACCTTTTGGAATTGCCCAAATAGGAAAGTCATTCCGGAATGAAATAACGCCAGGAAACTTTGTTTTCCGCACTAGAGAATTTGAACAGATGGAAATGGAATATTTCGTCCCGCCGGGAGACTCCGACAAATGGTTTGAATATTGGTGCAAGGAGAGAATGGATTGGTACTTGAACTTAGGTATGAAAGCAGATTCTTTAAGATTGAGAATTCACGATTCAGATGAACTGAGCCATTATTCGAGAGCAACCTCTGACATAGAGTTCTCTTTTCCATGGGGTTGGGATGAATTGGAAGGAATTGCGAATAGAACTGACTATGACTTGAACCGCCACGCTCAAGCTTCAGGAAATAAGCTCGAATATAACGATTCAGGTACGGGTGAGAGATATGTTCCACATGTCATAGAACCCGCTGCTGGAGCCACTCGAACAGCAATGGCATTTTTAATGGATGCTTATGAGGAAGAAGAGGTAAATGGCGAAGTGCGTAATGTCCTGAAATTGGATCATCGTCTTTCCCCATACAAGGTTGCTGTTTTGCCTCTTTCAAAAAAAGATGAACTGATTGAACCCTCAAAGGAAGTGCTTAATCTCGTTCAACCACACTGGATGTGCGATTACGATCAGACACAAGCGATTGGCCGTCGTTACAGACGTCAAGATGAAATAGGAACCCCTTATTGTGTCACAATTGATTTTGAAACTCTAGAAGATAAAGCGGTAACAGTTAGAGAGCGAGATTCGATGCATCAAGACCGTGTTTCGATAAATGAACTCGTTGACTACTTATCATCTCGTTTAGTTCCATAGTCGCAATCATGGAGAACGAAAACACCCTTGATTGGTTAGTAGATTTAGTTGAAAATGCCAAGTCAATAAACACTGAAGAGGTAAAGAGAAACGTTGTTGCGTTAGTACCAACTTCATTAGTTGAATCATTAATGCATAACGCCGCTTCAGTGGAATCTTCAAAAGAATTGAAACTTCTCGGAACGGGAGTACCTGCAAGCCCTGGTGCGGCAACCGGAGTTGTATGTTTTTCAAGCGACTCTGTTCTTGATGCCACTGATGAAGGTCAAAAGGTAATTCTCGTATGCCATGAAACGAGCCCTGCAGATGAGATAGGAATGAGAATGGCAGAAGGAATAGTTACTGTTCGCGGTGGAATGGCGAGTCACGCTGCTGTAGTCGCGAGAGGGTGGGGGATTCCGGCTGTGGTGGGAGTTTCTGATCTGGAGATTTCAGAAACAGAAATTAAAATTGGAGGAAATGCAGTAGAGGAAGGAACTTATATTTCTCTGGATGGGAGCACGGGAGAAGTGTTTTCCGGAGAAATGGAATTACAGGAATCAAGTGAAGAAATTTCTGAACTTAAAACAATCTTGGAGTGGGCGGACGAGATTCGCTCAGGTCATATAAAGATCAGAGCGAATTCAGATACCGGAGAGGATACTGAAAGGGCACTTTCGTTTGGAGCTGAGGGTATAGGTCTTTGTCGCACAGAGCATATGTTCATGGGCGACCGCTTACCGTTAATACAACGTTTTATTCTTGCAGGTAATGAGAGTGAAGAGGAGAAAGAAAGCCTAGAAGAATTGATGATCGCTCAGCGTTCAGATCTAAGCGAGGTCATTTCTGCTATGGCCCCGAATCCGGTGACTGTAAGACTATTAGACGCACCTCTACATGAATTCCTAGGAGAGGAAACACCGGATGAGTGGTTAGAACACAATCCTATGTTGGGGACTCGAGGGGTGAGATTGGCAATACTTCGGGAACAGTTATACAGAATGCAAACTCGAGCGCTGATAGGTGCATTATTGGATGTTAAGGAAATGGGCAAAAAACCGAATGCAGACATCATGATTCCACTCGTCTCAGAAGTCAGCGAACTGAATCTCGTGAGATCTTGGGTTGAGGAGGAGGTCGCAACTGTAGAAATCGGATTACGGCCAAGTATAGGAACCATGATCGAAACACCTCGTGCTGCGATTACAGCAGAAGAAATAGCAAAAAGTGCAGATTTTTTTTCCTTCGGAACAAATGATCTAACTCAATTGGTTTTCGGATTCAGCCGTGATGATATTGAGAGTCGAGTGATAGGTATGTACGTAAAAGAGGGAATTCTTTCTGCTAATCCCTTTGAAACACTCGACTCTCAAGGCGTTGGACATGTCATAAAACACGCAATTGAAAAAGGTAGAAAAACCAATCCAGAGCTTGAAATAGGAGTGTGTGGAGAACACGGCGGAGATCCTGAATCCATTCGATTCCTTTTCGAAGCAGGTGTCGATTATGTTTCCTGCTCACCTTTCCGCGTCCCTGTAGCTCGATTAGCGGCGGCACAGGCAGTGCTTTCTTCTTCTAAGTAACAACGTTGCTCTGGCAACTTACTCTTACACGCTGCTAAGTTTCGACTATGGGAATTGTGGATGATGACATTCGTAGAGTCCGCGAGGAATCTGACATAATACGTTTAATCACACAACACACTCAGTTGAAAAAAGTAGGCCGTTCATGGAAAGGCCTCTGTCCTTTCCATAATGAAAAAACTCCCTCATTCACTGTTAATCAAGAAAATGGTCGATACTACTGTTTTGGTTGCCAAGCAAACGGGGATTCGATTGAGTTTCTTCGTGAAATTGACAATCTTGATTTCGTAGCTGCTGTTGAAATACTTGCGGCACAAAATGGAATACCACTTCGGTATACCGACAAAAAGGAAAGTAAATCGCGTAACCGCAGAAAAGAGCTAATCAAACTCGTAGCAGATGCTGTTGATTTCTACAATAAAAAATTAATTGATATGGATAACCCTGAGGCAAGGCCAGCTCGTGAATATCTCAAACAAAGAGGCTTAGACGGTGACATAGCTGAAAAGTTTTCCATTGGTTGGGCACCAGACTCATGGGATTCACTGTGTGGGCATCTTTCAGTTTCAAATGAAGATTTATTAGCTGCTGGGTTAGGCGGTATAAACAAAAACGGCGGTCAATACGACTTTTTTAGAAATCGAATACTGTTTCCAATTTTCTCAGAACAGGGAGACCCTATTGCTTTTGGTGGCAGGAAACTTCCAGAAGGAGAAGGTCCTAAATATAAAAACACATCTGACGGAGCTGAAATCTACTCGAAGAGTCAGATCTTGTACGGTCTCAATTGGGCCAAAGAAGAAGCTGGAAGGATTGACGAATTAGTTGTTTGCGAAGGCTATACAGATGTAATTGGATGTCATGAAGCGGGAATATCGAGAGCTGTTGCAACATGTGGAACTGCACTAACGCAAGAACATGTAAGAAAAATGTCACGATTTGCTAAAAAAGTGGTTTTGGCCTTTGATGCTGACAATGCAGGTCAATCTGCCGCCGAGAAAGTCTATGAATGGGAATCTGAATTTGATGTGCTTTTTAAAGTTGCCGATTTACCTGAAGGGAAAGATCCAGGAGACCTAGCATTTTCGAACCCTGATGAGCTCAACCATATAGTGGAAAACGCGAAGCCTCATATGCAGTTTCGAGTTGACAGAGTTCTGGAAAAAGGAGATTTCGAAAGTAAGGAAGGTAGAGCAAGGTCGGCTATTGAAGCGATGAAAGTAGTTGCCCAGCACCCCGATGAACTTATTCGTGACCAGTACATAGTTCAGATAGCGGACAAATGTCTCATAGGTGCAGACGAGATTAGAAGACGAGCTTCAAAGGAAAATTCTAAAGTGGAAAAAAGTGTTACAACCAGAGAAGTTGTTTCAGTGAAAATGGAAAGATTAACTACTGAATATCAGGCTCTGCGAATGCTAATTCATAAACCTGAGGAAGTCACGAACTGGTTGCACCCTGTTCTGTTGTCGGATCCAATAGCGGAGAGTGTTTTTGTGGCTCTAACAAATTCAACCGACCTGCATGAAGCTAACCAGTCGCTTGGAACGGAAGAATCTGATCTGGTTGGACGACTATCAGTACAGGAAGCTGAAGACGATAAACCACTTGGTGTGTTCTCACGACTTCTTTCACTTGCAGCTGAACGAAAAGCAGTCGAGTTCGAGTCATTAGCTCGTCAGTCAGGCGAACTTTCAGAGTATCAAGCTGATATTTCGTATTTGAGGCGAAGCGTCATGGAACTAAATGAAGAAGGAATCCACCAGATTGAAGAAGGAATGGAGTTGCGTTCTTGGCTTATAGCAAAATCAGAAGTTTGAACTAATGCACATTCTGTGAAGATTTACTAATTTAGTCTTCGAATAGCAACCGGTATGATTAAGTGACTGGTAATATTTCATTCTCCATCCGGGGTAGCTCAGTTGGCAGAGCATCGGACTGTTAATCCGCTGGTCGTGGGTTCGAGCCCCACCCCCGGAGCTGAAAATCTTGTGTATGTGTTAAAGGTTTTTACTTTACTGAAGGTCGTACAAGGAAGAATTTCTATGAGTGATGAAGTTAAAGGAAGAGGGCAGATAGGCGAGTTAATTGCCCAAGTCTTTGAGCGTTACGAGAATGAAAAACTCAAAAGAAAAGGTGATTTCCAAGAGCACGATCCTTTCATTCAAACATGAACAACTTCACTTTAATTTACCTAATATGAAAACAAGCAATCACTCAGGGTGTTCGAACAGGCATGAAACTTTCTCTCTCCAATTATTAGCCTTATGGACGTCCGAGAATAAATCACTAAGTTCGTGGTAAGCAATCTTTAAAGGTTCAAAAGTTCCAATATTTTTGGTTAATCCGTATTTAATCTTTCTTACCTCGGGTTCGAAGGTTCCAAAAATTTTGTCCCAGGTTATGAAAATTCCTGCGTAGTTTTTATCTATGTACTGGGGGTTAGCTCCATGGTGAACTCGGTGATGGGAAGGGGTGTTGAATATATTTTCAACTGGCTTTGAAAGTCTCCCGATAGTTTCCGTATGAATCCAATATTGGTAAAGCAAATTTAACTGTCCGGCTTTCATTATTTGCTCTACAGGAATACCTAGAAAAGGTAGGGGCATGTGAACCCACGAAACCAGAAAATTGGACCATGGCTGCCTAAGCGCAGTTGAAAGGTTGTAGTGCTCGCTTGAGTGGTGGGTTACATGATTCGCCCAGAAAATTCTTCTCTCGTGTTGTAGCCGATGGCTCCAGTAGTAGAAGAAATCCCATCCGATCATCGCAAGCAAAAATGAAATCTTACGATTTTTAATTTTGAAAATTTTGTGCGAGTAGAGAAATCTGTAAATTCTTACTAAGAGCAAAGAGAAAAGGGTATTAATTGTAATGTTCCCCGCGAGCATTTTAAGACTTGCTTTTGTATCGTTTGCTTCGTACCCCACTGGAACTAGTGGGTCTGGATTCGGATTTGCTCCAGAAATTTCTTCTTCTGATGCTTGTTCCATGTCGCCGATTTCGCGTAAATGGGGTCTATTTTGAAGCGTTCTTGCCTCAGCAACCATAGTTAGGGCAAACATAGGAAGCGACAATGCATCTATGAAGTCGAATTTTATTATGTTAGTTTTTTCGTCACTGCTACTCAGTCTAAACACGAATGTTTCTCCAGCTAAAACGTGAGCCTAGGAGATGACCACCTGGCATGACGACAGTGAGGGTGAGGAAAAAAGCCAGTAGAGGGTTGAGACTAAACCAATTAACAAAAGCATTAATAGCTAGCAGTCGTAAAAACATCAAAGCTCCTAATGCGAGGTGCACACCCGCAAGTCTCCTGATTCGGTCAGTCAAGGTTCTTACTGGTCGTCCGGCAAAGGTCCAAAGGTCATGAAGAAGGATTGTGAAAAGTATCCCTCCTTCTCCTGCCAAGGCCGCCGATCTGGTTAGGTTCCAGTTGTTTAAATCAAATAACCATAGGAAAATTGCCGCATCTAATGTCAAAGCACCCGCGGTAACAAGGAGGTATCGAACAAGAGCACGACTTCTCAAAGGTTGTATTCGTAACCTCAACAAGTGTCGAAGGTAAGAAACGTAATGGCTTACTGCTACTTTTGACTTTCCAGATGACCGTTCAAGAAACACATAAGGGATTTCTTGAATTTTGTTTGTTTGGGATCGAGCGAGGATTTCTAAAAGTATTTTATAACCGACTGGATCGAGTTCGGTTTCAGTAATTATTGATCTCTTGACAATGAAATATCCACTCATCGGATCGTTAATCGTTCCTATGGCTCCAGGTAGTAATAATTGACCAAGGGTTTGAGCTCCTCTTGAAAGCAGTCGACGAGCGAAAGACCATTTCTTTATTCCCCCATGTGGCAAGTATCGGCTAGCAATCGCAACCTCGTGATGATTCTCACTGAAACTATTAAATAGGTCTTTTATAACTTTTGTTGGATGTTGTCCGTCACCATCCATGACTCCTAGAAGTTGACCGTTTGAATAGTGCCAACCGCACACAACCGCAGTAGCGAGGCCTTTTATGCCCACTCTTCGTATTACAGTCAGTTCAGGAATTTCTCGTGTAAGTTCTGCTGCAATTTTCCAAGTCTTATCAGGGCTATCATCATCAACTAGAATTATTTCAAAGTTGATTTGAAGTTCTTCAAGAGAAGAATGAAGTGAACGTAAAATTTGTGAAATTCCCGAAGACTCGTTAAATGTAGGAATAACGACACTTAGGTCCACATTCGGTGTTTTCTCTCTTGAAACTTTCATAGCTCCAAAATCTCTGACCTCTATTAGGCGTTCAAAATCCACGAAAACTCCTGTATTTGAATATCGCTCATAAAAATAATCGTACTTGCTAGCTCAGAACTAAGGCAGTTGGCGATTGTTTTGTAATACTGCATTGGGCCGGTAGCTCAGTGGTTAGAGCAGACGACTCATAATCGTCCGGTCGCGGGTTCGATCCCCGCTCGGCCCACTTATGAAAGCAGCATTAATTACTGAAAAAGAAACGATTAGTTTTCTCGACTTTGACGACCCTGATCCGGAATTCGATCAAGTCGTTGTTGATATAACATTGTGTGGAATTTGCGGAACTGACATACATGGTTTCAACACTCCAGGACCCATGAGAGCGTCGATTTGCGGACATGAGTGGACTGGCATCGTCAGTAAAACGGGTAATGATGTGGCAAGGATTAAAGAAGGGGATCGTGTCGTGGTTGCTGTGCCACCTTCGTGTGGTTCATGTGTTTCTTGTCAAGCGGGTCAAATGGATAAATGCAAGACAGTCCTAGAAGCGGTAGTTGCAACGGGTCGCTTCGATACTCCTCATGGAGGGTTTGCACCTAGAATAGCTGTCAATCATTGGAGAACAGTTGTTGCTGATTCAAGGCTTAGTGATGTTCAAGCTGCTCAAATAGAGCCTACGACCATCTGTTTTCATGCCGTTCGCTTTACGCCGCCTAAACTTGGTGATGTGGTAGTGATCCAAGGTGCGGGACCAATTGGATTAACGACTCTCCAATGGGCTCGAGTTGCTGGAGCTGAGACTTTAATTTCGGTGGAGCCTGATCCAATCCGGAGAGAGGTCGCTTCGGGTCTTGGAGCTGACTACACGGTAGAAGCTGGTGAACCTGCTGAGGAGCTAATAAAAGAAGTTACTGCAGGACTTGGCGCTGACGTTGTATACGAGTGTGCTGGAGTGTCATCAGCACTTCAGAGTGCGGTTGATTTAGCACGAAGGGGTGGAATGGTCTCTTTGATAGGTCTTGCATCTTCGGATGCTCTCACTAAACCAGGTGAGTGGCTTCGCAAAGAAATAAATGTCTCTGCATCACTTGGCTACACCCATGAAGAGTTCGAGATGTCCATGTCATATGTAGCGGACAGTAAAATCAACTTAGATGCGATTCATACCGGAACAGTACCTTTAGGTGATATCGGTAAAGCTTTTTCTGATTTGTCAAGTGGTACCTCTGGAGAGTTAAAAATTTTGGTTGATCCTCGCTGACCTTAGATCCATTCTCCAATTTTCCATCCAGCGATTGAACCTGCTGGTACGAGTATCGCGAAAGCCCACCATTCTTCCGCCAGTCCTCCAGCGATTATTGCTCCTGCTATCGAGAATATTGCCCCGAAAAATAATGGTGCAATTGTTGATTTGTTCATATTACTCCCGTTCCTAACAGCAACATTACAAGCTTAATTACTGTAAGTCTTGGATGAGTTTTATAGTCAGTAATTACGTTGGAAGTGCGAAAATAGGATCTAAATAAAATCCCATGACCACTCAATGTGTTGTTGAAGGAAAAAAATATAAACTATTCTCACTCTTCGGCATACTATGACCACAGAGAGTAATAAAATGATTCCTACTGGCAGACTGGAAGATAATTGATGGAAAAGGATTCAGAAGATCAAGACAAGGCTTACAGGAGTCTTGTAGGAGCAAGAATCCGTTCTATACGTAAACAGAAGCGTCTTTCATTGCAAGAAGTAGAAGCAAGATCTGAAGCTGAATTCAAAGCATCTGTCCTAGGTGCATATGAAAGAGCAGAAAGAGATATCTCAGTACCGCGCCTTCAAAGACTTGCAAATTTCTACAACGTACCCGTCGATCAACTACTGCCTAGTGAAGATGCTTTGAATGAACTGGACGAGAATTTTCGCTCTCAGCTGGATGTCGATACAACTGAGCGAAGCATCGTTATAGATTTAACAAAGCTAAGTGAATCTAAAGCTCCAGAATCTGCAGTAATAGACCGTTATCTAAAAATTATTCAAGTTAAAAGGCAAGATTTTAACGGTCGGGTATTAACTATTAGACGTGATGATCTGCAGGCCTTGGCGGCGATAATAGGCACGACCGTAGAAGATGCGCCTCAACGTCTAGCAGAGTTAAATTTACTTCGAGATGCAATTTCAGGCTGAGACCCCTGATACCAGCAGATAGTCTTAATAACCATGAGTGTTTTGTCGAGCGTTCTTCGAAGTGGTGAGGGTAAAAAACTTAAAGCTATTGAATCTCTTGTTCCAGATATAAATTCCCTCGAGCCTGAAATAGAGAAACTGTCAGATCACGCACTGCAAGCTAAAACAGGCGAGTTTAAACAAAGGCTGGAAAAGGGCGAAGATCTTAATGATTTACTAGTTGAAGCTTTTGCTGTTGTCCGGGAAGCTGCACGTCGGGTCATCGGACAAAGACATTACGACGTTCAAATGATGGGAGGCGTAGCCCTACACCTCGGATGGGTGGCGGAAATGAGAACTGGTGAAGGCAAAACTCTCGTATCGACTCTTGCAGCATATTTAAATGGTTTAACAGGCAGGGGAGTTCATCTTTGCACAGTCAATGATTATTTAGCCACTAGAGATAGTGAATGGATGGGCCAGCTTCACAAATGGCTTGGCTTATCTGTTGGACTGGTCGTACCTTCTGTCTCTGATCGAATTGAAAAAAGACAAGCTTATTTATCCGACATCACTTATGGAACAAATAATGAACTCGGTTTCGACTATCTGCGCGACAACATGGCTTTAAGCAAAGAGGAACTCAGTCAACGCGGCCACGCTTTTTGCATTGTTGATGAGGTGGATTCAATTCTTATTGATGAGGCTAGAACACCTCTGATAATTAGTGGTAAGGCAAGTGACGCCTTGGAGCTTTACCAAAAATTTTCATCAGTAGTTAGAAATTTAAAACGCGACTTACATTACGATGTTGATGAAGAGAAACGCATAATTGCCCCTACAGAAGAAGGTGTGCGAGCAGTCGAAAAAGCTCTAGGAGTTGAAAACCTTTATGATCAGGTTTCATCCAATCTGGTTCATCAGTTGCATGCTGCGATCAAGGCAAAAGAGCTTTATCAAAAAGATCGCGACTACATCGTTACCGATGGTGAAGTCAGAATTGTTGATGAGTTCACAGGACGTGTACTAGAAGGGCGAAGATGGTCAGATGGAATACATCAAGCTGTTGAAGCAAAGGAGAGCGTTTCTGTAAAAGAAGAAAACCAGACTCTCGCTACAATTACCCTGCAGAACTATTTCCGCATGTATGAAAAACTTTCAGGTATGACCGGAACGGCCTCAACTGAAGCCGCTGAGTTGTCGGGTATCTACGGCCTGCAAGTAGTAACTATTCCGACGCATAAGCCAATGGTTAGAGACGATCGTCCCGACCTTGTGTATAAGACTGAAGCAGGTAAGTTCCAGGCTTTAGTGAGCGACATCGTAGAAAGACAATCAAAGGGTCAACCCGTACTCGTAGGAACCATTTCAGTTGAAAAATCAGAGAAAATTTCACGTGAGCTGGAAAAACGAGGTATCGGCCACGAAGTTCTAAATGCAAAACAACACTTCAGAGAAGCTGACATAGTTTCACAAGCTGGACGCCCAGGTGCTGTTACGGTTGCCACGAATATGGCTGGAAGAGGCGTGGACATAATGCTCGGAGGAAACCCGTCAACTTTGGGAAAAAAAGTGCTTGAAAGCGGAGGCCTATATGTTTTGGGTACAGAACGCCATGAAAGTCGAAGAATCGACAATCAGCTAAGAGGGCGTAGCGGTCGACAAGGAGATGTAGGTGAGAGCCGTTTCTACTTATCGCTCGAAGATGAGCTTATGAGGCTTTTTGCTTCAGGAGCTCTGAAAAATGTGATGGAGAAAACCCTTCCCGAAGATGTGCCAATCGAATCAAAAATGGTCTCAAAAGCTATAGAGCGTGCTCAAACCACGGTAGAGCAAAAAAATGCTGAAGCTAGAAAAAATGTTTTGAAGTATGACGAAGTTATGAATGAGCAGAGGAAAGTCATCTACAGAAGACGAAATGAAATACTCAATGGTGCCGATCTGAGAGACTCTGTAATAGAAGCAATCGATGGGGTTGTCAGTGAAACACTTGAAACATTTTGCGCTGAAGAGCTACCTGAAGAATGGGATTTAACCGGGTTATTAAATGAAATAAATGGCTACTGGCCCAACAGTATTACTCCGGGTGACTTGGATTCAATTCAAAACATTTCGCAACTGGAAAAACTTTTAACAGAAAGTTCTCTCGAGGCTTTCGATTCCAGAGAAAAAGATTTAGGTTTGGAAACTTTACGTGAAGTTGAGCGTCAGGTCATGTTGAGGATAATTGATCAAAGGTGGAAAGAACACCTTTATGAAATGGATCACTTGCGCGACGGTATCCACTTAAGAGCAATGGCACAAAAAGATCCAACTACCGAATGGCAAAGAGAGGGTTTTGAACTTTTTCAAGAGTTAACAGAACTTTTGCAGAGAGATTTGGTCCGCTACATAATGCGGGTTCAGTTGTCATCTTCTGAAAGTGAAGACCGAAAACCTGAAGAGGTTACGACAAGCGCCCCGGAAGGCCCTGTGACAGGAGCGGCAGCTGTCGCCATGGCAGCAGGTGTCCCAACTGAAGTGAAAGAAAGTAAACACGTCATAACGGAGCAGAAAATAAAAGATGAGAAAGAGTCAACTCCTAGAAATTCACCTTGCCACTGTGGGTCTGGACGTAAATTCAAACATTGTCACGGCCGTTGATATCAGGGTCAATTATTGGAATTGACCGTTACTGCTTTTAGGAGAAATAATTATAAATGAATGATTTTTCGGAAGAAATCCTCCTTCTTCGTCAACGTCTCAGCGAGGCAGAAAAATATCTCAAGATCGACGAACTGAAAGATAGAAAACTTTCTTTAGAACAGGAATCTTCCGACCCTGAGCTTTGGAACGATCAGGATAAAGGTCGTCAAGTCCAGACCGACCTGGCACGAGTGGTTGAGGATCTAGAGCGTTATTCAACTTTAGAAACTCGAATAGAGGAAGCTGAGACTTTAATTGAAATGGCTGCAGAGGAAAAAGACCAAAGTTTGGATCATGAGATTGAAAGACTGATTTCTGAAACCGCAATTGACTTTGATGCTTTGGAGGTTCAAAGTCTTCTTTCTGGGGAATATGACGTTGAAGATGCAGTCTGCCAGATTCAATCAGGAGCTGGTGGGACCGACGCTCAAGATTGGGCTGAAATGTTACTACGAATGTATACAAGATGGGCTGAGAATAAGGGGTTAAAAATCGAACTAGATTCAGTATCACCTGGTACTGAGGCAGGAATCAGCTCAGCTGAATTTATTGTTCGAGGCCGTCATTCTTTTGGGTTTCTTCAAAGTGAAAGAGGTGTCCATAGGCTGGTGCGTATATCACCATTTAATAAAGAATCAAAGAGACATACAGCCTTCGCTTCTTTTCAAGTAGTTCCTTTCTTCGAAAAAGTTACGGAGCAAGTAGATATTGATGAAACAGAGTTACGCATCGACACTTATAGATCTTCAGGAGCAGGAGGCCAGCATGTGAATGTAACCGACTCTGCTGTACGGATAACCCATATTCCAACCGGAATAGTTACTTCTTGCCAAAATGAGAGAAGCCAGCATCAGAACCGAGACAGAGCGATGCAAATGCTGGCAGCAAAACTGCTTGACCTCGAGAGGCAGCGTCGCGACGAGCAAATTGCTGAAATAAGTGGAAAGCAGTCAAATGTTGATTTTGGAAGTCAAATACGTTCATATGTGTTGCAGCCTTATCAAATGGTAAAAGACTTGAGGACAGATTTTGAGATTGGGGATGTCGCTAGAGTGCTAGATGGTGACCTAGATGACTTTATTGAGGCTTACCTACGTTGGAATCGAGCGAGATAAATTGAATGAAGAGACGCCAATGAAATGTATTCTTGTTTCCTTTCTGGTACCTTCTCCGCAGTGCCGAAAGTTACTTTTATGAGATGTTCATCGACTGAAATAGATAGTTGTCTTCTGTTTTTTACGAAGAGCACGTGATGGGAGGTCAAAATGATTCGATTTGAAACTGTCACGAAGACCTTTAAGGGTGAAGTGGTGGCTCTAAGGGAAGCATCTGCAGAAATCCAGAGGGGTGAGTTTGTATTTCTGGTAGGCCCTTCAGGTTCAGGAAAATCAACTTTTATAAGGTTAATAAACAGGGAAGAAGTTCCGGATGCAGGGAAAATACTGGTTGCCGGAAAGGACGTTAGTTCCCTTAGCTCATGGAAAGTCCCTTACCTGCGTCGTAATATCGGCTATGTATTTCAGGATTACAAACTTTTACCAAAAAAGACTGTTACAGAAAACGTTGCTTTTGCTTTGGAGGTTATAGGAAGACCTAGACCAATCATTAAGCGTCAAGTTCCCGCTATTTTAGAACTTGTTGGTCTTTCAAGAAAAGCAGATCGTCTTCCAGAAGAACTTTCAGGCGGTGAACAACAAAGAGTCTCAATTGCCAGAGCTTTCGTAAACAGACCACTAATACTGTTGGCAGATGAACCAACAGGAAATTTAGACCCCGCAACTTCTGTAGGCATTATGAGACTTTTAGACAGAATAAATCGCAGTGGAACTACTGTCGTTATGGCCACTCACGACCGTAGCATCGTGGACACAATGAGACGTCGAGTGATTGAGTTGGACAGAGGAATGCTTGTTCGTGATGAATCACGTGGAGTGTACGAATGAAGGCATATCGCATAATCAGAGGGTTGCGCTGAGATGATTTTTCGATTTTGGTACTTCATACGTGAGACTTTTGTAAGCCTCTGGCGAAACCTCAGCTTAACTCTTGCCGCCATCTTGACTGTGGCTATTTCTTTAGCATTAGTCGGTTCTTCTTTACTCATCAGAGAAGGTGCGGATCAGGCAACAGCACAATTCCAAGAAGGGGTCGAATTTATTGTCTTTATGAATGCCGATGCGTTGGAAAATCAAAATGAGGCAATCAGAAAAGTTCTCGACACAAGTCCTGCAATAAAGGAATATGTCTATGTCGATAAATTTGCAGCGTATGAAGAGTTCCGTGAGCTTTTCGTCGACAAGCCTGAATTGGTGGAGAGTGTAACTCCTGAAATAATGCCGCCCTCTTACCGGATTGTTCCAAGTGATCCAGACGCAGACAATGTCACGGAATTGGCAAGACAATTCTCAGAACAGCCTGGCGTCAAGGAGGTTGCAACTGCAACAGAGGCGATTCGACAAATAGAAGATTTTTCAACAAGAGTCAGTCAGGCTCTTTTACTAGCAGCAATAGTTCTTGTAGCAGTTTCGGCTGTACTCATATTGAACACAGTTTTCACAGCGATTTCAGCTCGTAAAACTGAAATAGAAGTTATGAAACTTGTGGGTGCAACAAATTGGTTCATACGAATACCATTTATGCTGGAAGGAACTATCCATGGATTAATGGGAGCGGGACTCGCAGTTCCAGCTTTATTTGTTGTTGACAGCAGGGTTCTTGCGTACTTCCAAGAATCAGAAGCAGTTCCTCTTTTTAGAGGATTTGCCGTTCCAGACGGATTTGTATGGAATACAAGTATTTGGATACTTGTTATCGGGGCAGCGATTGGAATGATCGGCTCGGCTTTTGCCGTAACTAGATATTTGGATGTCTGACCTTTGTCAGCAGAAGCTAGCTATCAATTAACTGATGTAGAACCGCCTGAGACTGGTCAAATAAATGAAACTTCGTTAAACGGTCGGGATTTGGTTGTATGGAGAACGGAAAAGGGTGAATTGTGCGCGATGGAGGCACGATGCCCGCATCAGTGGACACATCTTGCTCATGAAGGCGTAGTTGAAGGTGAAGAAATTATTTGCACAACTCACTTTTGGCGTTTTTCAATGACAGGCGAGGGTTGCAAGGAGAATGTAAAAGGTAGGCGAGACCCTAAAGGGAGTATTGAAGTCATCCCTTGTTATGAGCAGGATGGCAAAATTTGGATCGCTAAGAGCGGAGGAGAAGATTAAATGGATGAAGATCTTGATTTAGAAAAGTTATTAAAATACTCGTTAGACACATGGCTGTTTAAACAAGGTGAAATGGTGTCTTTAGTGATACACCTTGGTCACCGTTTGGGTCTTTATGAGGCGATGGATGGAATCGGGAATACCACGGCAGAAGAATTATCTAAATCCACAGAATGTCATGAAAGATGGGTTTTGGAATGGCTTCGTTGCAATGCGGCTGCAGGTCTGATCAAAACTTCTGATGGGAGTAATTTCGAACTAGAACCAGAAGCTGCTGCGGTTCTAGCCCAATCAGATAAACCCACCTATGCAGCTGCAGTTTTTGCAAATCTTAAACCGATTGAAGTTGTAGATGGGATAGCAGAAGCTTTTAAAACTGGTATTGGACTTAGCTATGACGGCCAAGGAGATGGTTCAGAGCATGCAGTGGAAGCTATGTGTGGACCTATGTCAAAAGCACTGCTCGTATCACAAGTCTTGCCTCTGTTGAATGGTGTAGAGGACAAAATGAGAGAAGGGGCACGAGTTATTGATGTAGGTTGTGGAACAGGACTTGCAATAGAGCTTTTAGCCGAAGCATTTCCTGCATCAACTTTTATCGGGTATGACCCATCCACTAGAGCTATAGGGGTAGCTCGAGAAAGGTTTTCCTCATATAAAAATGTGGAACTTTTCGACCTTGGTGCCGAGAGTATCCCTGACTCTGCGGATGCTGATTTTGTCATGACATTAGACTGTCTTCACGATATGCCAAGACCTGATGTTGCACTTAAGGCAATTCATGGTGCTTTGAAAGACGATGGAACTCTTTTAGTTAAAGAAATCAAATCTTCTGCTAGATGGGCCGATAATTTAAGAAATCCGGTCCTTGCATTAATGTATGCGACTTCGATCACAACCTGTTTATCTTCAGCAATGTCAGATATCGACACACTGGGGTTAGGAACTTTAGGTTTAAATCCAGAATTACTATCAGTGATGATAAAGGATGCTGGATTCACTTCTTTTCATCAGCATGAAGTCGAAGATCCAACGAATCTTTATTACGAAATCCGCCCTTAACTTAGTTTGTAAAAATATTTTCAGGGTTAGAAATCGGAAGAATGCAACCTGAATAATTTTGACTCTCAGCTTCTTCACTTATGGCGCAGGGGAACTGGTATTCCATGTGTTGGATCGATGAAGGTCTTGTCGGTTTATTTAAAGTAAAAGAACCAAAGGAAAGTCCGGGGCTGTCTACGGAGCCAAGACTAGATAGGGAGTCGTGAATTATACGTCGACTTGGATTAACCCCTGCGTCGTAGAGAGCCCGTGCGATATAGCGAGTGATCGAGCAAATCTTTAAAACTGTTTCAGTTCTTCGAGGGTCGATTGAGTGTTGATCTAGATCGGAAACACGTGAGTACTCTTTGATGCACATTTCTTCGAAAGGTGAAAATTGACTCTCGAAAATTCTCTGACCTTCCACATAGGGATGAGAAAAAATTATAGTGCCGTTGTAGTAGTCGGCAACTTCACTCCCCCCATAGTTGAAGATGTGGTTAGTTGACAGTTCATCATCTTGTTGATTAAAGGCAGACTGAATTATTTGTGGCTTTGCTATATCATTTGACATCATCTGAGTTAAGAGTTCAGGTAATGAAACAGGATTTAGTGTAGGGAAGAGAACATCAGGAGGATTCTCTATAAAGGCATCAATAGTTTTTTCAATTCCTATATTGCAAAAGATTCCACCCTCGCAGTTGAGAAAATGGAATTCAGGGTCGTAGTTGAGTTCCCGAAGCGGTTCAACGAGTCCTGTTATAACAGATTCATAATTACCTAAAGAGTCATCGGCAACTATGGCTATAGATCGGTTTGTTAACAGCCCTTTCTCTTCTGCGAACATGAGCATCAAAGAAAAAGCTTGTTCAGTACTAAAAGAATCGAGCAAGAGCCTGTTGTCGGAAGCAATTGAATTTTGACTAGGTAAAACTTTTGTCGTCACTAAAGCCGTTTTTTGTTCATTGACGATGCAATTCTCCAGAGGTCCAGAGAATCGAGAAATATCGACCACTATTACAGATGGGATATCTTTAGTTGCATTTAGGCAAGCGATAGTGCCTAAAGTTGAAGTATCAATATCGAAAGCTTCCAATGGGAAGGTAGTAATTTCTTGAAGGTCAATTTTCCTGCCATGGAAACCTCCGCACTCTTCATTTAGGATTTCTATAAAAGCGGAAAATATTTCTGATGTATCACCGCTGAAATCTTCAAAACTCAAAGTTTGCAACTCATCTGTTGAAGTCTCTATGTTGACTATAGACACTGAATTTTCGGTTATTCCTCGGCCGGTAGATTGAGGTCCGAGCCCTATTTGAAGGTCCTCGCCTACACGAATCTCCTGTCCGATGAAAATTAAATTCGGATTAGCGATCTCATTCATTTCTAGTATTTCCTCAAGTGTCAGATCATGCTTAGAGGCTATTTTCGCGAGAGAGTCACCTCTTTTCACTTCAACAGTTGCAGGAACGATTTCTTCTTTGACAGGAGGGTAAGTGGTGCAAAATGTATCCAGAGTTTGAAATGGGTGGGTTCGGTTGATTTCAGGTTTCCCATCAGAGAAATTTGAAGAAAAATCTTCAAAGTAGCCGGTATTTTCAGGAAGATCACTAATAATTTTTTCAATATTTACTGTTTGGTCAGAAGAAGTATTATCGCTAATTTCAATTATCGTGCTTGTAGCACTCTGACTTATAGATGTGTCTACTATTTCATTAGAAGGTATTGTTTTACTTGTTTGATCATCAGTGTCCGAACAGGCGGATGCCACTAAGGAGAGTAGAAGAATAAATCTTATGCTTCTCTTTGTCATAGGTGAATCTCCTGAAATCCCTAAAATGTCGACCGTCGGACGAGACTAATGCCTAGTATTGCGATTGAAGTGTCAAGATAAGAATTGTAGATAAAAACTTTTAAGTGACTCACTTCGGGAGTGTCTATTGCGTAGCCTCTTGTTGGTGAGGCACAGAGGGCAACAATGGATGATACGGGTAGCGAAAACCAACTAGACGAAGAAAGTTCAGACCAAGACGTCGACGAATTGGTGAAAGAAGCAAATCAAGAATCAGAAGCTTCTGAAGAAGAAACGCGTGCCAGAAGACAGACTTTTTTCCGAGATAGAAAATTTTCAAAGTCACCAGTAGATGCATATCAAGTTTCGCCAGGGTCTAAATGGTCTTCTGAGGAAGCTGACGAAGAAATAAGGAAGTTTTTAACACGTTTGGCCGGGGATCGCGACCTTGTTGAAACAGTAGATCCGGTTCAGTTCGCTCAGGAAAATGACCTGCTATTACTTTTCGGACCTGATGAGGAGGAAGAATTTGCTCGATTAGCTTTGCGGTTCCCTGAAGAAACTGTAAAGAACTGGGCTACTTTATTGAGTGGAGGTAGTAGATCAGAGGCTTTCGGACCAAGATCTAGGGCCGAAAGACGCAGTGAAGCGGCTGTGGCATCAGAACTTCAGAGTGCTGTATTTAGACGTTTGATAACAGTAGGAATAGGCGTCGGTTTGATTCTTGTTGTTTTCTTTGCACTTAAATCTTTAACAGACAATTCTGAAGAAAAAGTTGGCTTAGGTTTACGCTTTTCAGAAGTATCGAGCGTTGAGAGTGTCGAATCTAATAACAGCTATCTGGATTTACTTAACCCGACAACTGAACCGGCTTTAGTGGCTACCGCCGAACGTATCGTGGCAGTTAAACAGGGTGAAGAACAATTGATGGAGCGGATCACGGTTGATGTTCCTTATGAAACCCTACCAATTCTTCCTGGCGTATTGAGTGCGACTGTTTTCCAATATGGGGAAGGGCAGATTGCCCTTGTGGGACCGGAAGGATGGGTTGGGGATTCATGCACAATGGTGTCTGTAACCACAAGTAATTTAAGGCCTTTGGATGTGCTGCATTATGCTGGTTCCGGCACTGATTGCCCTTCACAGATTCAAGGAACTGAAGCGAATCCAACGTGTTTAGGTAGTTCTGTTCTTATTCTCCCAATAGCTATCCCACAGAGAAGCAATCCACAAAAACTTCCTGAAGGTGGTGTTGGTTGGGCTGAAAAGGTCAGATTTGCTATTGAAAGTCCCACAGCAGAACTGGACGGATGGGAGGTGCTTTCGGTGAGAGGGACAATTGAAGTTCCAGAAGGTGTCGAAAATGTAGTCATACCAAAATTTGGTGGTGCTCCAGGAGATCAACTTGAAATAGATTTGGGTATGGGTTCTGAAGGTCCAATAGCAGGGTCGTGCATAATTGAATAGGAAAAAGTTCCTTTTTGATGTAGATGGCGCATTCGGCGTTAAGAGTTTCGAACGCACTAGTGAACAAGTTACGAGCACTATGGCCGGCCTCCGTAGAAGGGCGGACATAACGCTTTTGCGATGGCAAGCTCATTTTGATTCCCCAATAGCTGATCGTGTTATTCCGTGGCTGGGCGCTTTTCTGCTTACTTTGTCACTCGCTCTTCTTTCTTTATCAAGATTCAGAGATCTGAGTGTGGGGGAGCAAATCGGCTATTACATACAGGCTTCTCATCTCATGGAGATGGGAGAATCACCCGAGGTCACGCAACTTGGGTTAAATATCTTCGCTCTTCAAGCGGCATGGTTATTTTGGCCAATATCGTTAGTCTCACGACTGTTCCCAACAGGAGAGTTTCTATTAACGATCCAAGCTCTCGCATTGGGACTTGCTGTTGTGCCGATATGGCGAATTGCAAGAGGTCCCGCGAATTTAAGAACTGGAGGGGCAGCTGTTCTTGCTTTTGCTTACTCTCTTCATCCGTCTATACATAATCTAAATCTCGCCGGTTTTCATCCCGAGGCTGTAGCTATTCCTGCTTTGCTGGCGGCCTATCTGGCAGGTCATTATGAAAAGTGGTGGACCAGCTCGGGTTTATTGTTCCTCGTCTTGCTTTCACGAGCAGATTTAGGACTTGCAGTAGTGGCGATTGGTGTGATTTTTTTCTTAGAAAATAGAAAACTTGCTGGCAGGATAGTTTTCTTTTCTGGCTTACTTTGGTTTCTGTTAATGGCTTTCTGGGTGCAACCTTCAATTGGCCCAGGCTATTATCCTCATATTTTCGCTTTTCGACATTTCGGAGAGGGTTCTTTAGATGTGATTTTCGGAATGTTGTCTGATCCTTTTGGTCTACTTAAGGATTTATTAGTGCGGAGTAACTTCGAGCAAATAATTCTGATTATTGCTCCAGTTCTATTTTTGCCACTTATACATTTGCGTTATATTTTGCCAGCGCTTCCTCTGCTCATCTTTTATTTGATAGCTGATGTTCCTGTTGGAGTGTTAGGCAATCCCCAGCAAGATGTAGCTGTACTAGCCGTTGTTTTTATTGCAGCAACCTATGCACTGATGAAAATGGGGTCCACGGGTGTTAGCAGAATTCTTGTTGGCCGAAGAATATTAACCGTCCTGTTGTTAACGGCGACTGTTTTTTTCATCCGCGATTCAGCTTCCTCTCCATTCGAAAAACCTTGGGAATGGGGTAGAAGAGATGAGACTGATATAGCTAGAGTTACATCAGTTTTTTGGCTGGGGCCAGATGCAAGTGTTGCGGCGCCGGCAAACTTGTACCCAGAAATTGCAGAACGTAAAAATGCTTTCGTTCTAAAGACTGACGCCCCTTTTCTGCCTAACAGTGAACAACTTGAGAATTTAGACGCAGTAATTTTTGATGAAAATATTGTTACTTGGTCTAATGCAGAATTGATTGAATTTGAAGGGAAAATGATGGAACTCGGATTTGGCAGACGTTACAACTCCAAAGGTATTCAGACCTGGATTCGCAAACCCGGATCAGATTAATTTTCAATCGTTTCTCAATCGGTCTTCGTAAGACAGTTTTTAAGGTGGTTTAAATCTTCTGTTAGTTCATCGTTTGAGATATCTGCATTGGCATTAGCAAAATCTAGGTGACTCATATTGTTTATTGGTATTACATGTAGATGAACGTGTGGGACTTCGAACCCTGCGATCATTAGTCCAATACGTTTTGGTTTGAATGCCTCCATTTGAGCCTCTCCGATCAATTTTGCGACTTTAAGGCAATGCGAAGCTGTCTCTTCGGGCAAGTCGATCCACATGTCGATTTCCTGAATAGGTACAACCAGAGTGTGTCCACGATTTATCGGTCTTATATCGAGAAACGCGAAACACGTTGAGTCTTCCCAAAGCATGTGTCCAGGTATTTCTCCCGCGTGTATTTTGGTGAAAATAGTTGACATGGAGCCTAGCTTTCCAAGTATTACCACTTTGGTCAAACGCGGCCATGCAGAGATATGGATATCTGTATTCGAAGATGGGTAGATTGAAATTATGAATGACAGAATTTTCACCGTCCCCAATTTGATAAGCGTTCTACGTATTCTTTGCATTCCTCTTTTCGTATGGATTCTTTTCGGAGCTGAAAATAGGTCAGCGGCGGCGATTCTTTTAGCGGTACTCGGAGCTACGGACTGGGTTGACGGATGGATAGCTAGGAGGTTTAATCAAACTTCAGAACTCGGAAAAATCCTTGACCCTACTGCTGACAGACTGTTGCTCATAGTTTCAATTCCTTCACTTATAATCGATGGTTCAATTCCGCTTTGGTTTGCACTGCTCGCTCTCAGCAGAGAATTGCTTGTTGGTGGAGCAACTGTTGCATTAGCTCTTATCGGGGCCCGAAGAATTGATGTTTTGTGGTGGGGTAAAACAGGAACTTTTGCGATGCTATTCGCTGTGCCTTCTTTCCTAGCGGGTGAATCGACAATTTCTATAAGTGATTTTTTTGCCGTACTCGCCTATATCTCTGGAATTCCAGGATTATTTATTTCTTGGTTAGCTGCGTTTATGTACGTACCTCTAGCATCTGAAGCTCTGAAGGAAGCTCGTGACAAAAAGTAGTCCAATCCATTAATTTCTTGCTTCCGCTATAAAAATGACGCTTTTGGCGCTAGTTTCGAATTTATGAACATCCCAGACGACCTTATGTATTCTGAAGACCATCAATGGGTCCGAATGGAAGAGAACGGCCTGATTCGCGTAGGAATAACCGATTATGCACAAGATGCTCTAGGGGAAGTTGTTTTTGTTGATCTTCCGGAAATTGATCTATTAGTAGAAAAGGGAGGAGTTTTAGGGGAAGTGGAATCGAGTAAGTCGGTTTCAGAAATATCTGCCCCTTTACCTGGAAGAGTTTCCGAGGTGAATGATGACTTAGAGTTGCATCCTATGAAGGTAAATGAAGATCCATATGGAGAGGGATGGATTTGTTTAATGAGTGGAGAAGGGTCAGATCCGATAAGTGAACTTTTAGATTCTGATTCTTATCGTTCACTTTTAGAGGGCTAATTAAAGGAATGGAGGATTTGAAATTACTAGTGATGATGAAATAACCGATGCGATCGAGATTGAACCGGAAATTCCACACCGTTTGGATCGAGAAATTTTTGAAACAGACACAGGGATACTTGTTATTGAGTCAGGACCTAGATCAGGTTCCCGTTACGCTCTGGATTCCGAGTCGATTTCAATAGGACGAGAAAAGGACGCTGACATTTTTCTCGACGACGTAACGGTCTCAAGACAACATGCAGTTATTGAAAGAAATAAAAGCATCTACAGAGTGTCCGACGTAGGTTCATTAAATGGCACTTACCTAAATGCGAAACTCGTTCGCTCTGAGGAACTAACAGATGGCGATGTTCTTCAAATTGGACGATTTAAACTCGTCTTTTTCCATGGAATTGCTCAGAACTGATGGAATGTTGATTTGTCAGAACAGGAACTATTTAACATAAGTCAAGTCTGCGAAAATCTTATTGGAGAGTTTCCGGAACTTACTGTTTCGAAGATTCGTTATCTCGAATCCCAAGGGTTGATCAGCCCTCTCAGAACCGAATCAGGTTACCGAAAGTTTTCTACTGATGACCTGGAGCAACTGGTTTGGATTCTGAGACAACAAAGAGATTATTTTGTGCCACTCAGAACCCTAAAAGAACGACTAGAGCGTAATGGTGTTGATTTCAAGTCGAGTGCTGAAAGTAATACTTCGGATTCAAAAGTAGTAGGTGGCAAAGACCCTGTGGTTACAGGAATCAGCCTAGATATTGATGGCTTGTCCAGAGCTTCAGGTGTTCCAACCGAGAAAATCCAAGAATTGATCGAGTTGGGAGTAGTTAAGGGCAGACAAGTGGGGAGTAAAGAAATCTTTGAAGGTGATTCTTTGTTGACAATAAGGGCTGCGAAACGTCTTTTTGAACTAGGAATGGAAACTAGACATTTACGCATGTATCTAGTCGCCGCTCAAAGAGAAGCAGGAGTGATAGAGCAGTTATTCTCAGCTAAAACTAAAAGTGGAGATGTTGAATCAAGAACTGAAGCTAAGCGAGAATTGGATGAAGTCGTTGTTTTGGGCAGAGAAATTCACAAGTGTCTACTAAAACTCTCCCTAGATGGACTAGAAACTTGGTGAGATGGATTTTCCAAAATTATTACAAAACCGACAAGAAATTGATGTCAGAGTTACGGAACTGGCTGTTGAGCTTGACGACTACATGGGTGAAGGGGATGTGGTTGTGGGCGTACTAAAGGGATGCCTGCCTTTTCTTGCCGATTTAGTAAGGAAACTCAGTCATGAAATAGAGACAGACTTTCTAGCTTTAACTTCTTTTGAGGAGAATACGGGAAGAGTCCGACTCACAAGAGATTTAGGAATTGACGTCTCAGATCGCAATGTCCTACTGGTTGAAGACGTAGTTGACACAGGTTTTAGACTAGATTTTCTCAGACGTCATCTGGAGACTCATGAACCATCAGAAGTTAGGGTTTGCACACTTTTTGACCGTTCAGACCGCAGAATACTTCCTGTCAAGGTTGAGTATTCCGGTTTTGTTCTTCAAGATGGTTTTATCGTTGGATATGGAATTGACCACCTAGGCATGTTTAGAAATCTCCCTTCAGTTGTCACAGCGAATCAGACGCTTCTCGATGAAGAGTTTGCAAGAGGGGAATCTAAATTGGCAGATGAGATAGTAAAAATCGCACGAGGTAAAGAAACAGTTGAATGCTAGTTAACAGTTTTGGAGGCAGCAATGAATGAAATGGTAGTAGTTGGAGTTCAGCAGGTTTTACCTTCTAATACACCTGTGATACTTCTTCGTGAAAAAGAAGGCGAGAGGATCCTGCCGATATTTGTCGGTTTGCCAGAAGCAACTGCTATTGGTTTAACTCTTGCCGGACAAGAACCACCTAGGCCCATGACACACGATCTTTTCGTCACGGTTATGGAGACTTTTTCCGCGACCCTTGAAAGGGTAGTTATAACGCAATTACGTGACCGGACTTTTTATTCCGACATATACCTCAGGGGACCCGCAGGTGTTGATGCGCTTTCTGCAAGACCTTCTGACGCTATAGCATTGGCGGTTCGTATGGGGGCCGATGTTTTCGTGGAGGAGGAAGTGCTAGAAGAGGCTGGATATGTTGCGCCTCCCGACCAGGAGGAACCAATTACTGATGTGCAGGTAGAGGAATTTCGCGAGTTTCTTGACAATGTCAATCCTGATGACTTCGCTGGTTAAAGGAATTTGGCCTAAAAACGTATCTTTATGACACTGGGTTGTTGACCGCGGGTTTATTACGATCTAACCTGTAGAATAACATCAATGTAGTTCTCTGAGCGAAATATAAGGATGCAACCTGTTTTTCGCGCGAGAGAGGGAAGAACATGGTTCAAGAACAAGGTTATAGCGGTGACGAAGCCAGAAAAATTGTCGGTATCACATACAGGCAATTGGACTACTGGGCCAGGACGGAACTTATAAGGCCGTCTCTTGCTGACGCCAGTGGTAGCGGAACAAGGCGGAGATACACCTACCGAGATTTACTTAAATTAAAAGCTATTAAAGCCCTAATAGATGCAGGAATACGTCTTGCTTTGATTAGAAAAGTGTTTGCGTTCCTTGAAGAAAAACTTGATGAAGATGTAGTGCAAGTTAATTTGGTTATTCAAGGAGCTTCTGTAATGCTGCAACGTGGAGAAGATGAGATAATTGATCTCCTCCACAACGGACAAGGTGTGTTAAATATTTTGCCGATGGCAGACGTCAAAGAAGACCTTGATGCAAGAATTGTCGAACTTTTCCCAGGGGACGAAAGATCCAGTATTGAAATCGATCATAAGGCGATTGGTCAATAGTGGCTTTAAAGGGGAGGGGAAGTTGCTTCGATGAGTGAACTTCGAAAACTCCCTGATCATAATACTTCAGCTCCGTTTGCTCATGAATCTGAAGAACGAATTGCTGGATTGTTAGATTTCTATGGAATCGAATGGGAATATGAACCAACAACTTTTGTTTTGGAGAGGGACTCCCAAGGTCAACCAAGATCGGCATTTACACCAGATTTTTTTCTACCTGAACACAATCTCTACCTAGAAGTTACGACTCTTAAACAGTCATTGGTAACAAGAAAGAATCGTAAAGTTAGAAGGTTGCAGGCGCAAAGACCAGACTTGAGTATACGAATTCTTTATAGAAGTGATATTGAAAGACTTTTTCTTTCAGACGCTGCTTGATCTCATCTAGTCGAGTAGGTCGGGCTCATCGGCCAATACCTTGTCAAATAAAGGTTGAGCGCTAAACCAGCCGGCAAAGGCGTTACCCACTTGATTACTGGTGAGGGTTGCTGTTTCGTCATCTATAGGGTCAGTGGTTCCAGCAGCTTCTGCTAGAAGCTGTGCCTGGCAAGTTCTTTCCATGGTTACAAAAAGCCAAAGTGCTTCGTCAACAGTTTCTCCCAAAGTCAACAGTCCGTGATTTTTAAGTATCGCTGCCTTGCAGTGCCCGAGAGCTGCAGCGATTCTTTTACCTTCAAGTGGGTCGAGTACCACTCCTGTGTAGTCCTCAAACAAAACATGGTTGTTGTAGAATATGCAACTATCTTGCGTCAAAGGATCCAGAGTTTTTCCAAGCGATGAGAATGCCTTTCCGAAAATAGAATGGGAATGAGCAGCTGCGGTAATCTCAGGTCTTTCCATGTGAATGCCGGAATGAATGGCGAATGCTGCCTGATTGACGGCGTAATCTCCTTCAATTACATCACCATTATGGCTAACTAAAAGGAGGTCAGAAACTGAAATGTGGCTGAAATTCATTCCAAACGGATTAACCCAAAAACACTCTGTTTCTTCTGGATCTCTTGCTGTTATATGTCCGGCTACACCTTCGCTAAAGCCGTAACGTCCGAAAATTCTAAAAGCCGCCGCTAGTCGTTCTTTTCTGTATTGTCTTTCGTCTTCGAAGTTTTCAAAAGTAGGCATTTCGTGCATTAGAGGCAGATCTGACTGAAATCGCTGCGAAGCCTCCACGTTTTTATCGTTACTCATTTCACACCCCCTTCTTTAGTTTAACTGAGTTCGAAAAAATTCTCATTGGTCGGCAATTCGTGCAGATTGATTTCTTAGCCAGTGGTCAGCGAGTACAAGAAGAGTCATGGCTTCGACCATGGGTACAGCCCGCGGCAGAACACAGGGGTCATGCCTACCCTTAGCTTCGAGAGTTATAGGGTTGTTGCTGTTATCGACCGTTTCTTGAGGGGTTGAAATTGTTGCAGTAGGTTTGAACGCTACGCGAAATAGAATCTCAGAACCATTCGTAATTCCACCCTGAACACCACCGGAATAGTTAGAAGTGGTAACTGGCATGGAGTCACCAGGTTCAAACTGGTCGTTATGCTCACTGCCTGTCATTTCTACTGAGGAGAATCCGCTTCCTATATCAAAACCCTTTGAAGCAGGTAACGAAAGCATTGCCTTAGCAAGATCTGCTTCGACCCGATCGAAAACAGGAACCCCAAGACCCGCAGGAGCACCCCTCACTAGACAGGTAACAATACCTCCGAGAGAGTCACCATTTTTTCGTGCTTCTGTGATTGCAGATATCATTGCCTCTGAAGCATCACGATCAGGGCAACGGGTGATTTCTGACTCAATCTCGTCGAAATTGACATTCTCGGTCCGTACATCTGCTTTTATATCATGAATTTGTGAAACCCAAGCGAGCACTTCGATGTCAGTAGATTCGCTTAAAAGTGCTCTAGCCACAGCACCAGCTGCCACTCTCCCTATTGTTTCGCGAGCGCTGGAACGTCCCCCACCTTGCCAGTTTCGTATGCCGTATTTAGCGTCATAAGTGAAATCAGCATGTGACGGCCTATAAACATCTTTTAAGTGGTCGTATGAGTCAGGTTTTGCATCTTCATTTCTGACCAGAATTGCGATAGGGGTTCCAAGAGTTTTTCCTTCGAACACACCAGAAAGTATTTCTGCAGCGTCTGATTCATCACGTTGAGTTGTGATTTTGCTCTGCCCCGGACGTCTCCGGTCAAGGTCACGTTGAATGTCATCTTCCTTCAAAGAAAGCAAAGAAGGGCAGCCATCAATAACTACGCCAACACCTCCTCCATGGCTTTCACCCCACGTGGATATTTTAAATAAAGAACCGAAAGTGTTTCCCATTACATAGATCATAGAGGGCTTTAGGGCCACGCTAGGTCTCATTAAACGAGCGCGATAACCTCAAAGTGTGTCCGCGACCTATGTAAATTTAAATATTGCTACCGCATGGGAAGCAATAAGTGACCAAATAGGGGATCTAACGGCGATCTCCACTAGTGAAAACTCAGAATCTTGGGAAGAATTTGAAAAACGCTCAGCATCTTTAGCAAAAACTTTTTCCGAAAAAGGCCTGAAACGTGATTCAAAAGTAGCTTTTTACTGCTACAACGGGCCGGAATATTTAGAAGGTCAATTCGCTGCTTTTAAAATTAGGGCGATCCCAGCAAACGTCAATTATCGGTATTTGGATGAAGAATTGGCTTACATTTTAAATAATGCCGACGCTGAAGCGGTCCTATTTGATTCAAGTTTGACTGAACGAGTTGATTCTGTTCGTTCAAGATGCCCTAAATTAAAAGTTTTTGTACGAATTGGCGAAGGTTCCTCTGAAGACTGGATTACCGACTACGAAGAAGCTGTAAATAACGACCCTCTTCCCCGTATTGAAAGATCAGGGGATGATCTATGGTTTCTTTATACAGGAGGCACAACCGGCAGTCCGAAAGCTGTTATGTGGTCGCATGCTGGACTTCTTGGCGGAATGGAAGAAACTTTCCGTTCTCTTGGAGAGAAAATTCCAGAAAATTCTGAAGAGGCGGGCCGCATTGCGAAAAGAGTGACAAGCGAAGGAAAAGAGATAAGACAACTTTGTGCCGCACCATTAATGCACGGAACATCCAGCCTGACTGCTCTGAGTACCCATACACACGGAGGTCTAGTATCCACCCTTTCTTCAAGAACATTTGATCCTAGAGAACTTTGGGAAATGGTAGAAAAGTGCAAAATAACAATGCTTACAATTGTCGGCGACGCATTTGCTCGACCCATGATTGATGAACTTGAAAACTCATTCACGAACGACACTGCCTGGGATATTTCCTCCCTGCGCTTGGTGATGTCATCAGGTGTAATGTTTAGTGCTCCTTTGAAAGAACGTCTTCTTGATCTTCATAGTTGCACCATTTTGGATGCTTTGGGTTCTAGCGAAGGAACTGGAATGGGCAAGCAGGTTACCTCGCGAAGAAGGAAAGATACTGGAACAGCCAGATTTTTTCTCGGAGAACACACAAGAGTTCTTACAGAAGATGGTGAGGAAATTGAACCTGGATCAAATATGACTGGAAAACTAGCACTCGGTTACCCTCTACCAGTTGGGTATTACAAAGATCCGGAAAAAACAGAAGCAACCTTCCCAACCATTAATGGTCGAAGATGGTCTATACCTGGCGATTGGGCATCAGTTGAGAAGGACGGCTCTATCACACTTCTAGGTAGAGGCTCAGAGTGTATAAACACAGGCGGTGAGAAAGTTTTCCCTGAGGAAGTTGAAGAAGCGTTGAAAATCAATCCATTAGTTGTTGATTGCAATGTAGTGGGTATCTCTGATGAACGCTGGGGGCAAGCAGTTACAGCAGTCGTAGAAATAAAGATAGGTGCAACACTTGAAGAGGCAGAGTTATTAAATGACGTAAAAGAACGTTTGGCTGGCTATAAGGTACCAAAAAGTGTGATTTTCGTTGAAAAACTGAAGCGTGGACCCAATGGAAAGGCTGACTACGGGTGGGCACGCGATGTAGCCCAGTCTCCATAGGTCAGATATCTATCAGAGGTGGTGCAGGCCATGGTAATTCGTCACCATTCACTATTGAAGAATGCCTCGACTTAATACCCTCTAGATGCTGACCGTCAGTGAAAATCCAAAACCTGTCATCTACAATCGCTTGATGCACCAGCTCGGCTACTTCAGACGGTTCCTTAGCGTTGCTGCTTATCCATTCCATGAAAGCTTCTCTTTGAAGAAGCTCTTCTTCAGTTAAGTCATCCAAAGACTTGTTGAGGAGATTCTCTGGGCGATTTCTTTCTGAATTCCAAATATTTGTTGATACGAATCCTGGGCAAAGGCAACTGACACCTACCCCGGAGTTTTCGGTTAGTAATTCCTGTCGCAAGGTCTCCGCTATTGACACAGATGCAAACTTTGTTGCACTGTAGGGGCCAAGATTCGGAACAGAGACATGACCAGCGATAGATGCGGTTATGACAATATGCCCTTCACTCATCTCTCTTATTGCTGGAAGAAATGCATGCAAGCCATTTATGATCCCCCATAGATTCACACCCACGACCCATTCCCAGTCGCTTATCGTTGCTTCTGACAAGGGAGAACCAAATCCGACACCGGCATTAAGGCAAACTACTTTAGGGTTGCCGAATGTCTCTTCAACCTGGTTTTTCATTTCCTCTACAGAACCCATATCGCTTACGTCACAATAAACACCCATTGCTTCAAAGCCGAGTCCTTTCAGTTCAGCTACTGCTTCTTCAAGGACCGGAACTTCAATATCAGCTAGAACTACTTTCATTCCCGCCTCAGCAAGACGTTTTCCTATCGATAAACCTATTCCAGAAGCGCCACCAGTTATAAGTGCGGTTTCTCCATTCAGCTCTTTCATACCTTTTCCTGTTCCTTTTCGTCTTCAAACCCTAGTAGCGCCTGTTCAATAACTTCAGTTAAAGCTGGATGTACATAAAGTTGGTTGCGGGCCAGTTCATCAACTGTCATAGAGACACTCATAGCGGTCACTAGTTGTTGAATAAGAGTAGAGGCCTGATAGCCAATGATATGAGCGCCGAGTAGAAGGCGAGTGGTGGGATCAATTAGTAGTTTCACAAAACCCTGCTCATCCTCCATAGCCCATCCAAATGCGGTATCACAATAGTCTCTAATGGATTTCAAATAGGGGACTCCACCATTCAGAAGATCATCTTCAGTGAAACCTACAGTAGCGATTTGTGGGTTTCCGAAGACTGCTTTAGGGATCACAGAGCGATCAATTTTCACCAAATTTTCCGGATTCAACAAGTTGTGAGAAATTATCCTCGCTTCGGCATTAGCAGTGTGTTTTAGTTGAAGAGGATTTGTGACATCACCCAAAGCCCAAACCCCAGGAGCGGAAGTGCGTAGGTGCTCATCGGTTATGACATAACCGGCTTCATCACAGTCAATGCCACCTTTTTCAGGTTCTAAAAAACCGGTATTAGGGTCACGGCCAGTTGCTATTAAAAGTTCATCGGCCTCAATTTCAGTCCCTTTTTTCAAATTAATGAGAAACTCTCCTGCATGTGAAACTTGCTCTATTTCCTCAGAAAGGTAAATGGTAAACCTGTCTTTGTAGATTCTTGTTATCCGTTCACGTATAGAAGAGTCGGCTTCACGTAGGAGCTCGTCACCACGTAGAATCATTGTCACTTCAGAGCCGAAAGATCCAAAAATATGCGCCATTTCGATTGCGATAAAACCTCCACCTACAATGACAATATGATCAGGTAATGAAGTGATTCTCATTATGGAATCAGAAGTGTGAAATGGTGTTTCGTTTAATCCTGACAATTGTGGGATAACAGGACTGGCACCTGCGGCTATGACAATTTGATCAGCTGAAACTGCTTCTCTGCCCACAGCGACAGTGTTTTCGGAGATGAACGCAGCTTTGTCTCTATAAACGGTCACATTTTCAAGACTTTCACGATAATTGAGACCTGCTTCGGCGATCGGATCTATCCTTCCAAAAATCCGCCTTTGGATTCCCTCCCAGTCAACACCGGAGAATGAAGAGTTGACGCCTAGTTTATTTGCCGTTTGAGCGTTAAGCGAAAGGTCTGCTGCATAAACGAGCATTTTTGAAGGAATGCATCCGCGATTCATGCATGTTCCACCAAATTCAGCCGGTTCTGCTATCGCTATATCAAGGTGGTCGTGTTCAGGTCCGATAATAGTATTGCCTGACCCTGCTCCAACTATTAACAGGTCGTGATGAGACATATTTTAACTTGAAGCCAAAAGACAACCTAGGGAACGTAAAGTCTGAGTTCCTGCCCCCAAAGACGTCGTGATGTGCTTATTCCAGAGTGTGTAACGATAGAGGGGGTAATCTTTTGAAACTCCCATTCCACCATGGCAATGTTGTGTAGCGTGTGCGATTTCTGTGGAACGTTCTGAAGCCCACCATTTAGCTATCAGAGCATCCTCGAGGGCATCGAGGTCTGCACTCAGTCGCCATGCGGCCGAAAATGTTGTCAGTCTGATACCACCGACATTTATGAATTGGTCTGCCAAACGTTGAGTTACGGCTTGAAAAGTTGCAAGTGGTCGTCCGAATTGTTCTCTTTCGCTTGTATAGGAGGCCGTCATTTTAAGTGCTGTTTCAGTTACTCCTAACTGCAGGGCACAAAGACTTACAAGCAAAATCTGGAAGAGCCAAGAAACACCTTCCTCACTACTGATCTTTTCAGCCGGTGTTTCATTGAACGACAATTCCCAGAGTGGTTCGCCTCGAGTTGAATCGCTTGATTGCATAGTGATACTCGGATCTTTAAGGTCCACTATGCAAATAGCAGGTTTATTACCGGCCATCACGGTTACTAGAGCTGAGTCTGCGAGATTTGCATATTCGACCACAATCTTCTCACCATTTATAACTCCGTTTTCATAAGAAGTGCCCGGTTCCATGAATTGGTCGTTTAACAACTCTTGTGCTGCAAAAGTTAATAGTTTTGAGCCGTTCACAACTTCAGGCAGTAAAGAACTTCTCTGTTCATCGGTGCCGAATCTATCCACTGTCATAGCAGAAACCAAAGTTGGCAGCAGGGGGATAGGGGCTACATGTTGTCCCTGTGCACGAAGTAGGCACACAAGTGCAATGACGTCCAAGCCAGCACCTCCGACATCCTCTTTAAGCGTCGCTCCTGTTAATCCAGCTGAAACAAATTTTTCCCAAAGCTCTCTATCAAACCACTCTTGAGATTCTTCGATTTTTTTCAAAACTTCTACATTTAGATGATCGCCAAGAATACGCGTAGCTAATTCTGCGATTTCATTATGTTCTTCAGTGAAATCAAAGTTCATTACTCAAACCTCATCTCCGTCTTTTCTCTCTTGGTAAACCGAGTCCGGCCATTCCAATTATGTCTCTTTGTATTTCGTTAGTCCCGCCACCAAAAGTTAGAACCCAAACAGACCGGTACCCATTTTCTATTTGCGATGCGAGATCTGATCCGGAGTCACCTTCTATCAAGTGACCCGTAGCTCCAATAACTTCAGTGAGTTGCGTGTAAATACGGTGCATAGATTCCGAGCCGTGAACTTTTATCGCCGATGCATCTGCAGGGCCCATTTTCCCAGTGGTATTCGCATAGGCAACCTCCCAGTTGAGAAGATCGAGGTATCGTACAAGAGAACGACATTCAGCGAGTTTCATCTGAACCCATTCCTGATCAATAACTCTTCTTCCATCTGGTAGTAAATTTTCACTAGCCCAGTCGACTGCATCTCTTACGAGTCGCACCATTCGACCAGCTGCAAAAAGTGAAACTCTTTCATGGTTCAGTTGACTGGTAATCAAATTCCAGCCCCCGTTGATCTCTCCAATTCGCATACTGTCAGAAACTCTGACGTTGTCGTAGAAAGTTGCTGTTGTGTCTGCGGCGCCGAAAGTTTCAAAAGGTTGTATAGAAAAACCAGGATCTTTTGTGTCAACTAAGAAAAGAGTGATTCCTTTATGACCCGGAGCTTCAGTGTCGGTTCGAGCAGCGAGCCAGATGTAGTCCGCATTGTAAGCAAGACTTGTGTAGAGTTTTTGACCATTAATGATCCAGTCATCCCCATCTCTGACCGCTCGTGTTTTCAGAGAAGCAAGATCGGTTCCGGCTTCTGGTTCGGAGTAACCAATTGAAAAATGAACTTCCCCAGCTAGAACTTTTTTAAGGAAGAAATCTTTCTGTTCCTGAGTTCCGAATTCTCTAATAGTTGGACCCACTGTGTTGGTTGTCAAGAAAGGTATCGGACACCATGCTGCTTGAGACTCGTTGAAAAAAATGTATTGCTCGATAGGTGTAAACCCTTTCCCACCATGTTCGACCGGCCACCCAACGCCAAGCCAACCGTCTTGCCCTATTTTTTTGATTAGATCCTTGTAAGGCTTATTTTCCGCAAAGTCAGCACTTTTTACTTCAGCTCTGATTTCTGGGGTCATCAAGTCACTGAAATAAGATTCCAGTTCCTTGCGAAGTGATTCTTGTTCTTCAGTTAAATCGATAAACATTTAAACCTTTCAAATTAAATACCGGTATGTATGCGACGAAAAGCTAATTTCGCGGAACAGAATCCCAGGAAGCACCCTTGTAGGGATCCGGTTCTTTAGGTAAAGCAAGAACTCTTTCGCCAATTATATTACGCTGCACTTCATCTGTCCCACCTGCAATGCTCACCCCAGATGCCGCCAAACACCCAACAGACCATTTCTCAGCCTCTTTATCTCCGATTTCCCAAGCCTGCCCGCTGGTGCCGATGATTTCCATTGACGCATCGCGGAAAAGTCGAGCTAATAATGACCCATTGAGTTTTGCGATTGACCCTTCAGGGCCGGGTACGCGGCCAGCAGCCACGGAGTCACGTACCCGCTGCCCGATAAATCGGCGAATTTTCTCTCGAATCCAGAGATCGGAAAGTATCTGTCTGATACGAGGGTCAGTGTTCTTATCCAAAGTTTTCGCTAATTCTATGAGTGTCGGGGTGCGATCCGCAGTTAAGGACCCGCCACCGGCCCCTATGGAGACACGTTCAAACATGAGCATTGAAACTGCGAGGTTCCAACCCTGGTTGAGGTCACCGAGTAATCGGTTTGAAGGGACTCTGGTCTCATTGAAAAATACTTCGTTGAAACCACTTCCACCCGAGATCTGTTTCAACGGCTTCACTTCTACGCTTGGGTCACTGAAATCAATTATGAACATTGAAAGCCCCTTGTGTTTGGGAAGTGATGGGTCGGTTCTAGCGATGACCATTCCTAAATCCGCGTAGTGTGCTCCTGATGTCCAAACTTTTTGTCCTGAAATAACCCACTCGTCACCATCTCTACTTGCACGTGTTGACAAACTCGCAACATCTGATCCGGCACCTGGTTCAGAAAATAATTGGCACCATATTTTCTCCCCTGAAATACATTCCTTCATGAAAGTATTCTTTTGTTCATCTGTTCCGTATTGATCCAGCATTGGTAGACACATCCCATGCGAGATGTAAAGGGGGCCATTAGGGAGGCGCCAGTCTCTTGCTATTTCATCAAAAAGTTCCTGATGCTTCTTAGTCAGCCCGGCTCCTCCATATTCTTTGGAATATGACAAAGCTGCTAATCCCGCGTTAAATAGTTCTTTTTGAAAATTTCTACATTCCTTTACGCGTTCAGGGTCATCGTCCAAACTTGATTCGGATTCGTTAACGCGTTCACAGTTGCCTTCGAGGAAATTCATCACTGCAGTTCGGAAAGGTTCTTCGCCCTGGATGGGAGAGTCGAGAATCTGGTCATTTTCTTGCATTAAATGAAAGTAGTGCCACTTATCCCCTGAGTGCAATTACTGAGAGAAAATTCCTAAAGGTGTGTCCTATAAGGTTGGAATTTCACCGATCCAAAGGGACCTGGTAAGTTCAGATAACATTGATTTTAGATCTTCGGATGGTAAAAAGTTGCGATTAGGTTCCCCTATCTTGTGAGCAGCCCAAGAGTTGAATCTCCCTAATCCGACTGGTCCGATATGAATACCAGAAGGATCACCTCCGAGGAAAAATTCTCTACTGATGAGACTTAGCGTGGAGTGGGTGTTCTCACTTTCGTATTCGGATGGTAGATGCAAGGCATTTTCGAATTGTTTGATAATGGCTGGTCTGTCTGGTTTCCAATACAGATCTTGGAATTCGTTTGGTAGTTTTATGACATTGGTAAGTAGACATCGTCGAGCTTGGAGAAGTGAGAAGAAATCGTCCACTTCTGCACCTATACACAATGCTTCATTTCGGGCATCGAAACCTGTTCCAGCTACTTCTTTTAATACTCCACTTCCACTTCCACTTCCAGGAGCGAAGATGACGTCAGCCCCATAGTCGAGAGCTTCGCGCGCTGCTGTTACTCCCCAGTCGGCGTCGGGTTTCCCACCATCACTGGGGTGGGGAATTGAGACAACATCAATGTCAGGATCGATGTGGGTGACACCATTGGTAAAACCAGCGCCGTAGGCAACAGATGAAGGTTCTATTTCTGAATCCAGTACCACGGCAACGATCTTGGTCACAGTTGCTGATGCTGCGAGTGCTCCGGCGAGAAATCCTGCATGGTCTTCCGGAAAAAGTAGGGAGGCCAGGTTCGGATAATGTTTTTCGTGTTGTTGGTCAATCCCGATGAAATCGACGTCAGGGTATTGAAGAGCGCTGATTTCTGTTTCCTTACTTATTTCGGCTCCAATGGTGACAATTAAGTCACAACGGGCATCAATGAAGTTTTTAATCGATGCCTTATAGTCACTATTATTTTCTTCGGAAGAAACGAACGCAGTGGTGGATCCAGTTATTTCTGGAATGAGAGATCTGGGGAACTCTCTACGTTGTCGTTCAAGTGACATCCAAGTCGTGTAGTTTAACCACTCGTATTTACGACCTTCAGGGGCTTTTATGAGACACATGTCCCAAGTGGAATCTGAGGTCCAGTTTTGATCGGGAGGAAATGCCGGCTCAGTATTCACATCTGAAGAAGTATTTCCGGATATTACGACGGTAGTGGTTGGTGTTGTAGTGCTGTTTGAGGAGATCAGATCGGCTTTATTTCCACAGGCAGAAATCATCAACAGCAACACCATAAGAACCGCGTGGCGTTTTACTTTCGTTTTACCAAAATAGCCAGTGAATTTTTTTTTGGTCAAGGAGCTAACGATCCGCGATCATCTAATCCCATAGGAGCAAAAGGGCCAAAAAAACCGTGTTCGTAAAGGCCATATCCGACATTACCACTGTAAGAAAATCGTCCTACATGGTCGACGATTCCATACTGGGCTAGCGGTCTTATTTCATCGACATCGAGAACTAAACCCTGAACTATGTTTTGCCCCTGATGCATTCCATGTCTCCAATCAGAATCTATTCCATAACCGGTACCTATCGAAACCCAATTAGGCAGAAGGGACTCGCATTCGATCTCAAAAGGGGGTCCAGGTATTTCATTAAAAGAGATTGTCGACTTTTTAAGCAGTCTTGTTCCGGAGATCATTTCATGGTTCCACTCTGGCCGTCCCAACCACTCAGAGTCACTGCCATCATTCCAAATTCTCACTGCTTCTTCCAAAAGCCTGGTTCCATCTTCTTGTTCATGGCACATGTATAGGATTGAATGATCATCGAATTGCATTGGAAAATAATTCCACATTCCACTCATTACATTGGTGCCTTGACGAATACCGTCACCTTCTGGCTCACCTACAGGTCGAATACCCCAAGAACGATCTCGCGCTCCCCACCAGCTTTCAGGTAAAACTTCATAAGTGTCGCCTGCAACGGTAATTTCACCGGACCATTTTCCATTTTGTGCGAAACGTTGTGTGTCGAATAAAACTCGTCCTTTATTTCTTATGTATTGATGTGGCTCTGCATGGGCTGCCATGGAAGCTTCCCATGTCACGTCCATGCTTACGGTGTGTTCAGTTGGTTCGCAGACAACACGTAGTTTTTGAAGAGGCTCTATGACTTCGATGGATATAGGTCCTACTTTTATTTCAGAACGATCAACTAGTTCTGTTGAAGATCGCACAATGTGCTGTTTGTCTTTATGCCTGACATCTATAAATGCATCTGTTACGCCCAGATTGGGGTATTGTCCAAGTCCAAAAATAGCGAATAGTTCGTCAGAACAGGAATGAAGGTTGAAGTAATAACGGTCATAGAAATTTCTATCGCTTGTGGCAGGATGTGCAATGAATTGAGACGATTGATGGACTGGGTAGTCATCCCAAGAAGAGACTGTCATAAATCCTCCATTTAATGTTAAATCTGACGGTAGACAAAGATGTTAACTGTCATCAATTCGGCATCTTACATATTTCAATGGAAAAATAAGGTAAGAAGCTCGGAATATTTAATAAGAAAGGAAGCGATGGGGATACTGGAGGGAAAAATAACTGTAGTGACCGGAGCGGCGAGTGGTATTGGCCGTTCAACGGCAGAAGCTTTCGCAAAAGAGGGAGTCGCACACATCGCTCTCGTTGATGTGGATGAACAGGGAATCTTGTTGACTTCTGAAATAGTTAAAAATTTGAAAACTGGATTCTCGACTCATTGTGTAGATGTAAGTGAAGAGGATTTAGTTGCATCAACATTGAGTGAAATTGTCTCCGAGCATGGACGTTTAGACGTTGCTTTCAATAATGCCGGCATTAATCACCCGAGTAGCAAGTTTCATGAACTGGAAACAGAGAACTGGTCTGAGATGATTAAAACAAACTTAACTTCAGTTTTTATCTGCATGAAATATGAAATAATGCACATGCTCGAATCCGGTTCCGGAGGAGTGATAGTAAACACTTCTTCTGGGGCTGGAATAGTGCCTGCACCGGGTCAAGCTCATTACACAGCGGCTAAACATGGTGTAGTTGGATTGACCAAATCAGCCGCGTCTGAATATGGAAAGTTGGGAATTCGTTGTAATGCAATTCTTCCAGGTCTAGTAGATACTCCGATGATTAGAGATGCGAGTGGGGAACTAACGGATCGCGCTAAGAGAACTCTTGAAAGAATTTCTCCAACTGGTGAACTTATAAAACCCGAACAGATAGCTCAAACTGTGACATGGCTTTCTTCTGAAGGTTCAGCGAAAATAAATGGACAATCAGTTGTAATTGATGGTGGTGGAATAATGCGATGAATTTCGCATCTACAATGAATGACAGCGAAGACAGTTGAGAGGGTAATGACAGAAGAAAATAATTTTGACGTCATAGTTGTTGGGGCTGGTATTTCCGGTATTGGATCTGCTTACCGCCTTCAGAAGGAGTGTCCTGACCGTTCCTTCGCGATACTTGAAGGAAGACCAAATTTGGGTGGCACATGGGATTTATTTCGATATCCGGGAATCCGTTCAGACAGTGATATGCATACTTTGGGTTTCAGTTTCAAACCATGGACGGCAGCAAAATCCATTGCTGATGGGCCAGCTATTCTTGAATATCTTGAAGAAACTGTTGATGAGTTTGACATTAAAGAAAAAATCAAATTCAACCTTCACGTCTCAACCGCAGAGTGGTCAAATCAAAAAGACCAATGGACTCTAAAAGCATCCAATAACGCAACTGGGGAGACTGTTGAGTACACGTGCAACTTTCTTTTGATGTGTTCCGGTTATTACAGTTACAAATCCGGGTACACACCTGCTTTTGAAGGAGTGGAATCGTATTCTGGGCAAATAGTGCATCCACAAGAATGGCCTGAAGATATCGATTTTGCCGGCAAGAAGATTGTCGTCATAGGCTCTGGAGCAACAGCGGTAACACTTGTTCCTGCAATGGCCGATATTGCCGAACATGTTGTAATGCTTCAAAGATCACCCACTTATGTTGTAGCCCGTCCCGACCATGACGCTTTCGCTGGTCTATTACGGAAAATATTGCCTGAGAAAGTTGCCTACTATTTGACTAGAAAGAAAAATATTTTCGGTCAGAATTACATTTACAAATTGACCAGAAAGGATCCTGAAAAAGTTAAAGAGAAACTACTTTCAGGTGTCCGGATGGCCTTAGGTCCCGATTACGACGTCGAACGTCATTTCACACCCTCTTATAACCCTTGGGATGAAAGGCTGTGTTTAATCCCAAACGGCGACTTGTTCAAATCGATTCGTAAAGGGAAAGTCTCAGTGACTACTGAAGACATCGACTGCTTTACCTCAGAAGGAATTTTGTTGAAAACAGGCGAAGAATTGAAAGCCGACATTGTTGTTACCGCAACAGGTTTGAATCTTGTAACTTTGGGCGAAGTGGAATTCAGAATAGATGGCGCCCCTGTCGATTTCTCAGAGACCTGGACGTATAAAGGCCTTGCATACTCAGATGTGCCTAATTTGATTTCTACTTTTGGCTATATAAATGCTTCTTGGACTTTAAGGGCAGACATCAATAGTTCTTACGCGTGCCGCATTTTGAACCATATGAAAAAAACTGGAACTAAAAGAGTGACTCCGAGGCTTAGAGAAAGTGACATGGACATGCCTCAAAGAAACTGGATAGAAGGGTTCTCATCTGGGTATATGAAAAGATCTATGTCGGAAATGCCAAAGCAAGGTGACCGTGAACCTTGGTTAAATACCCAGGATTTTTACAAAGACAAAAAAATGCTCTCGCGGAACACTTCACTTGAAGACGGAGTTATGGAATTTGTGTAAGTGAAAGATGAGCAGATTTGCAAATGAATAAGATTCCAATAGTGCTCATATCGGGAGATGACGACGTGTTGGTTTCCAGATCGCTGAGCGCTCATTTAGAAAAAGCTTTAGATGGCGAAGACAGAAGCCTTGCTTTGGAGGAATTAACTGAGGAAAATTATCGGTTCTCGGAACAGTTTCATATAGGCAAGTTGGTCGACTCTGCACAGACTGCTCCTTTCTTGACCCAAAGCAGAGTTGTGGTAGGGCGTCATATCGGTCGTTTCAGTAAAAAGGAAGATCTTGAACCTTTAATCGAATATTTGAACGCGCCTTTAGAAACGACTTCTTTGATACTCGTCTGGGAGAAAGGAAACAATCCGCAACAGCAGAGATTGTCTCCTATTCCCAAAAGTTTACTTGAAGCGATTGAAAATTCCGGAGGGGTTCTCGAGAAGTTAACTACAGGAAAAGGAAAACAGGCGGATAAATGGTTGTCAGAGTCATTAGACAAGGCATCTGTTGAAATTACTCGAGAGGCGCGTAAACGTATAGCAGATCACTTCGGAGAAGACCGTACGAAAGTTTTTGCACTTTTAGAAGTTTTAGCTTCCGTCTATGAAAGCGGTGAAAAACTAGAACTCAAAGATGTGGAGCCCTATCTTGGAGATGCCGGGTCAGTCATGCCATGGGATTTAACGGATTCTATCGACTCCGGCAAAATTCCTGAAGCGTTGGAAAGGCTCAAAAGGATGCTCAGAGCAGATGGCCGACATCCACTAGGAGTATTAGCCTTGCTCCACTCTCATTACGAAAAAATGTTACGTCTTGAAGGTTCAGGTCTGAAAGACGAAAAAATAGCTGCAGATCTGCTTTCAATTAGTGCGTATCCGGCAAAAAAGATTCTTTCCACATCTCAAAGATTAGGGAAAAAGAACATTTTCAGAGCTATAGGACTTATAGCAGAGGCAGACCTTGATTTAAAAGGGAAGAAAGGTTGGCCACCTGAATTGGTTGTAGAGGTGCTTGTCGCGCGATTGGCGGCAATGAGATAATCGGTTAACCGTTGTTGTTTAAATTTTTCTGAAGTCTGGATTTCTCGCGTGATGCTTTATTTGCATGAATAATGCCTTTAGAGACGGCTCTATCAATTTTTTTGATTGCAACGGCAGTGTCTTCAGCAGTACCTGTATCCTGGGCTGTTTTCACAAGTGTGCGCATTTCTGAACGAACAGACCGGTTTCTTAAACGTCGTACTTCATTCTGACGGTTACGTTTTATTGCACTCTTAATATTTGCCACGGGTAAATACAACCTTTTCTTTTAGCAACCCTCAATCTTAGCGTGTGGAGAGAGATACAGGACAGCATAAGAAAGCAAAGAATCCAATTTAATTCATGTAATTAAGCTCACGAGAATGTACGGTCGGCAGGGATGACTAATAAAAAGATGTGCAATACGTCGATCATTGCTCACATAGATCATGGTAAGTCGACACTGGCTGACCGCATGCTGGAGCTTTGTGGGGCTGTGGATGAAAGAAACATGCGAGATCAATATCTCGACTCTATGGACTTGGAACGTGAGAGAGGGATAACTATAAAGCTACAAAGCGTGCGACTCGATTGGAAAGACTCGGTAATTAACCTTATAGATACACCCGGTCACGTTGATTTCGGCTATGAAGTAAGCCGATCATTAGCTGCATGTGAAGGAGTGATATTAGTAGTCGACGCAGCGCAAGGAATAGAAGCACAAACTCTGGCTAACTGTTACCAGGCACTCGAACATGACCTGGAAATCGTGGCCGTATTGAACAAGATAGATTTACCAGCCGCAGAACCTGACCGGTACGCGGAAGAAATAGAAAAAGCCCTAGGCATACCAACCGATGAAATTTTTCGGATTAGTGCAAAAACTGGTGAAGGGGTTTCGGAACTTCTTGACGTAGTTGTTGAAAAAACACCTTCTCCCGAAGCCAACGAAGACCTGCCACTTCAGGCACTTGTCTTTGACAGTCATTTTGACCAGTATCGAGGCGTCGTTTCTTCGGTTCGGATAATGCAAGGTCGTTTGGATGCCGGAATGTCTATTAAATTCATGCAGGCTGGAACGAATCACCAACTTGATGAGGTTGGAGTCTGGCGTCCTGAGATGACACCAGTTAAAAGTCTCGGACCGGGCGAAGTAGGTTATGTTCTTGCTGGGGTCAAAGATGTCGGGGAAGCTCGATCAGGTGAAACGATAACAACTACGAATGGTGGGAGTCAGTCAGCATTATCCGGATATCAAGAACCAAAACCAATGGTTTTTAGCGGTCTGTATCCGATGGAAGGAGATGATTTCGGAGATTTGAGAGATGCGTTAGAAAAGCTCAGACTTAACGATTCAAGTTTCACTTTTGAACCTGACACTTCATCTGCTCTCGGTTTCGGCTTTAGGTGTGGTTTTTTAGGTTTGTTGCACATGGAGATAGTTCGAGAACGTCTTGAAAGGGAATTTGATCTTAATTTAATTACAACGGCGCCTTCAGTTAAATACCGTGTGATCCATGCGAGCGGAAAAGTGGAAGAAATCGATAATCCGTGCGATCTTCCATCAGCGGGGGAGATCTCGGCGATAGAAGAACCATGGCTGTCTACCACTTTGATATCTCCAGCGGAGTACACAGGGACACTAATGGAACTTTGCCAAGGACGGCGGGGTGAACTGGACAAGCTGTCATACTTGTCCCCTGAACGTATAGAACTGAAATATCAACTTCCTTTAGCGGAGGTAGTTCTCAATTTCTTCGATCAATTGAAAAGTAGAACTCAAGGTTACGCAAGTCTTGATTATGAGCCGGCTGGTTACATGAAATCTGACCTTGTGAGAGTAGACATCTTATTGCAAGGAGAATCTGTTGACGCTTTTAGCGCAGTTGTACACCGTGACGCCTCTTATGAATATGGTCGAAAAATGGCAGAAAGACTGAAAGAATTGATTCCTCGTCAGCAATTTGAAGTTCCAATACAGGCCACGATAGGCGGCCGGATAATCGCCCGTGAAACTGTCAGGGCATATCGAAAAGATGTAACAGCGAAACTTTATGGGGGAGATATAACAAGAAAGCGAAAGCTATTGGAAAAGCAGAAGCAAGGCAAAAGAAAGATGAAGTCAATTGGTCGTGTTGACGTTCCTCAAGAGGCTTTTGTTTCCGCTCTTAGTCTCGAAGAATAGAAACAATAAATATATAATCCTAAATAGCGATGATGGGAGTAACATCCGAAGAATGCTAGACGAAAGAAAAGCAGGAATTTTAGGCGCTGTTGTTGAAGCGTACATAGAAACTGCTCAACCAGTCGGTTCGAGTTTGGTTGCAAGATCCGAATCAGTAGACGTTTCGTCTTCGACGATCAGAAACGAGATGGCACTTTTAGAGTCAGAAGGCTATTTGGATCAACCTCACACTTCAGCGGGTCGAATTCCTACTGAAAAGGCATACCGTTTTTTCGTTGACAATTTGCTGGGTCCTGTAAGACTTGACCGGGTTGAAAATCAACAGATCAAGTCTTTTTTTGGTAGGTCTCACATTGAGATTGAACAAATGTTGCAGGAAACAAGCAATTTTTTAGCGGCTTTAACTGGGAGTGCCGGTGTTGTACTTTCACCAGACTCCGACCATCAGACGGTACGTTCGGTGCATCTGGTCGATCTTTCACTTGATCAAATTCTGCTAGTTTTAGTTACCTCGAACGGAGTGGTGGAAAAGCATTCACTGGATATTTCGAAAGAAGTATTCGTGACTGAAACTGAGCTAGACGAAGTGAATCATTTTCTTTCGAAACACCTCAGAGGCTTTCGACTGGGTTCTCTGCCGGAAGTTCCACTAAGCGGAAACGCCAACGTTGATTATCTGGTGCGAGAGGTCGAGAAAACTCTCACCTCCTTAGTTCAATCAAAGGAAACTGTTTATGTAGGGGGCACGTCAGTTCTTGCAGGCTCCCTCACAGAACCTGAAGACATTAGAAAAGTTTTAGACCTGTTAGAACGTCAAATGATTGTGGTCAGTTTGATTAGAGGTGTTATCGATCGCGGGCTCAGCGTTGTCATAGGAACTGAAACAGGTGTCGATCACCTTGCTGAATGTTCCCTTGTTGTTGCTCCGTACGAAATTGATGGTGAGGCAGCAGGATCGATTGGTATCCTCGGTCCAACAAGAATGGACTATACTCAAGCACTTGCGACAGTCGGAATTGTCGGCCGGAGTTTAGGTGACCATTTAACCGAGGGTTAGAAAAATGTCCAGTGACCCATATGAAGTGCTGCAGGTGCAGCGAAATGCCTCAACGGAAGAGATAAAGAGGTCTTATCGTCGGTTAGCGCGCGAATATCATCCTGATGCGAATCCAGACGACCCGGAAGCTGAAGAAAAATTCAAAGAGGTCGCATTCGCGTATGAAGTGCTTTCAGACCCTGAAAAGAGATCTCGTTATGACCGCTTTGGGGATGTCGGGAGCGCCTCATCGATGGGCGACCCTTTTGGTGGAATAGGGGATATTTTCGAATCTTTTTTCGGTTCAGGGTTTTCACAATCACGAAGAAGAACTGGACCTATGCAGGGTCAAGATTTGGAAACTTTACTAAACCTTGAATTTGCGGAAGCAGTGTTCGGTTGTGAAAAAGAAATTGAGATCAAAACAGCTTTGGCGTGTAATACTTGCGAAGCGACTGGTGCTTCCAAAGGTTCAAGTCGTGATACCTGTGATTCTTGCAACGGTAGTGGTCAGGTTCAACAGGTGAGGCAGTCACTTTTGGGTCAAATGATGACCTCGGTTGCATGTAATGCGTGTGGGGGAATGGGCTGGGTGATACCAGACCCTTGCGAAGAGTGTGGAGGTGAGGGAAGAAACGTTGTAAATGACTCTTTTTCAGTTCAAGTGACGGCGGGGGTAGACGATGGGACGACATTACGACTTACCGGCAGAGGGGCTGTTGGGCCATGGGGAGGCCCCGCCGGTGATCTCTATGTTCAGATAAGAGTCCAAGATCATCAATATTTTGAACGCAACGGCTACGACCTACTTCGAAGACTTCCAGTGCAAATGACGCAAGCAATCCTTGGAGTTGAAATGGAGATCGAAACACTTGATGGTTCGGAAACCATCGTGATCCCAAAAGGCATCGAAAGTGGGCAAGTGATGAGAATACGTGGAAGAGGTGTTCCTCACTTGCAGGGTCGAGGAAGAGGGGATCTGCTTATTGAAGTAGTAGTGGAAACCCCTAAAGATCTGACTCCAACGGAGGAGAAGTTCATAAGAGATTTTGCAGGGTCCAGAGATGATGAAGTGAGCCCTCCTGATGAAGGAATAATTGGTAAATTCCGATCGGCATTCAGTTGAGAGATTCAGACATTTCTCTAATTGATCTAAATCTTCCTCATGCATTTGTAGATGATATTGATAACCCCTGCTTGAGTGACGACGATATTCATCATTTTGGAAAAGTTTTGCGTCTCAGGTCGGGAGACGGGATAACAGTCTCAGATGCTAAAGGGAGCTGGAGGGAATGTGTTTTTGGTCCTCCACTCGAGCCAACCGAAGAAATTTTTTTTGAACCTAAACCAGAAATAGAAATAACAATTGGTTTCGCTCTCATTAAAAAAGGTAAGCCGGAAATGGTTGTGCAAAAGTTAACTGAATTAGGGGTAAACAAAATTTTTCCAGTGGTGGCACAGCGTTCGGTAGTTCAGTGGGGTGAAAATAAAATAATTGAAAGCGAAAAGCGTTTCAATCGCATAGCCAGAGAAGCGGCCATGCAGTCGAGGCAGGGATACATCCCAGAGGTGTTGAGAACTACGCCATTGGCTGCTTTGAAAGGGCGAGAAGGGATTGCTTTAGCCCACCCGGGTGGTAAAAAACTGTCCCTCACTCATTCTTGTCTGATAATAGGCCCAGAAGGCGGTTGGACTCCTGAAGAGGTAGATGGAAGAGAGTGTTTTTCACTGGGCGGCTCTGTTCTAAGGTCTGAGACGGCTGCGATTTCAGCGGGAGTTTTACTTACTTCTTTAAGGGACGGACGTGTAAGTGAAATCAGCGAATGACTTTATGATTTCCAGTCATTCCAGGAGACAACTTCATTTAAAGGTATACGTTTAGCGGGCTTGAAATCAGAACCTATGGTGTGAGCCACAGTTATAAGAGCGACTTGGGTAACTTCCTCGAATGGTATACCTAAGACTTCTGATGCCTCTTGTTCAAAGATGAGATGAATTGTCGTCCAACAAGTTCCAAGATCACGTTCGCGTGCAGCAAGCATGAAACTCCAAGCTGAAGGGATTATTGAGCCATAAAGTGAAGCGCCGGCTAAACCCGGCATTTGATCCACACGTCCCGGGAGGCAGGGAATCATCATGACGGGTACACGTTCCATGTTTTCTGCGAGGTAAGTGGCTGATTCAGTAACTCTTAGCTGTTGTGCGGCTCTTTCTTCGCTTTCGGCCTCTTCAGCTAACTGGCCAGCACTACCTACCATGTTTGCGTAAACCTCGAAACCCTTTCTGTATATGTCAGCGAGAGCAGAACGTTTTTCGGGGTCTGTGACTACTAGAAAGCGCCAATTCTGACTATTTGAACCAGTGGGTGCTTGAACGGCCATTTCGAGGCATTCATTTATAAGCTTTTCGTCAACTGGACGGTCAAAGTCTAAACGTTTCCTTACGGATCGAGTGGTCGAAAGTAGTTCATCGGCAGAGAGATTTAGTTTTTCCATAACAGTGACCATAGTTGCGTTTAACATGCAGTAGACAAGTACACGGAAGTAAAATTTAAAAGATGATAAAATTAACTTTTTGCATGTACAGGCTGCCGCACTTGACGCGCGAACAATTTCAAGATTATTGGGAGAATAAGCATCCACTTTCAGCTCCAGCGAATGCCGTAGAAGTTTTAGGCATAAGGAAATATGTTCAAGTTTTTCCTCTTTCCGAGAAAGAAAATTCACCACTTAGGGAAATTCGCAATGGGGGTAATGAGTTTGACGGAGTGGCTGAGATCTGGATAGATGACCATGAAACCTTCAAGAAGCAATGGAATTCTGGTGAAGGTCAAAAAGCTTTTAAAGCATTTCTGGAAGATGAAAAGAATTTCGTTGACTGGGATAGGTCAGTTTGTTTTCTCGGTGAAGAGAAAACCGTTTTGTAGCATTAGAGAATCATTAGTCCTGTTCGGCTAACTCTTTTATTCCTTCCACGGTTCTACGCATATTCACGTACTGGTCTCTTTGACGGTTTGATATTATTTTTTTCTCCATGTCAGGGTTGGATTCAATGCCTCGTGTTAGTCCTGAAGGTCCAGGTCCTAGGGTCATAGCGAAGCTGAGTCGTGTCGCTCCCGCTAACGGGGTTAGTCGAAACTCCCAGCTCGCAGCAGGGTTTTCAATATCACCAACGTTCCAACTGAAAACTTTATTAGGTTTGAAGGATTTTATGTAACAAGTGACTTCCCACTCGCCCATCCTTTCGTTTTTGTTGTGGCCTTTAAATCGAGCTCCTTCTTCTGGGGTTTCATCCAACCATTCAGCCCCCTCGAACTCGTCACTGAAATTACTGGGAAGATTAATGTCAGATATGAGATCCCATAGTTTTTCCGGGGAGGCTTTCACATCGGTTTCCACTTTGATGCCGGGGCCATCTTCGAAGGTGGCTGCTCCATTTGTGGATTTTTGTGTGGTCTTACCCCAACTTTCAAACCATGTTATTTCGCGTGCAGGGTCACGGGAGACTGAAGAGAAATCGTCACCCAAAGTGTGAGCAACAGGAAGTAAAACTACTTGTGTTACTCCTTTGGGTATGTTTAAAAGTTCTGCTATTTTTTCTGCGTTACCTAGGTGCATTGTTGTCCACGCACTTCCCAATCCGCGTGAACGCAAAGCAAGGCAGAAACTCCAAGCGGCTTGAATGACAGAATCGAAAAGGCCGGGTCGTCCACTGCCGTCATGTTCACCATAGATAGTTACCAGAACCAGAACAGGGACTTCCTCCAAGTGTTCAGCTAGGTATGAAGAAGCTTCAATAGTTTTTTCATTGTGATGCCCGGTCCCATCTAAACGTTGAGACTGTTCTTTTAAAAATTGACCGCCTACTTCACGGTACATTTCAGCAATTTCTTTTTTTACTTTCGAATCGCGCACAACCAGCCACCGGCGACTTGATTGATTTCCACCTGTGGGCGCTTGTTCAGCAACATCTATGCAGTCAAGTATTAATTCTTCTGATACTTCACGTTCTAAATCAAGACGTTTCTTTACGGACCGAGTGGTCGAAAGGAGACGGTCAGTTTCTTCAATATTGAAAGACATAAATCACCTAACTTTAAGATTCATTCAACTGTTTGATTCTAGGATCCTGCCTAACCGAATCGTAAATCGGTAAAAGATTTTTTTTACCTAGGAGGTCCCATTAATATCTGAAGTTCTTCCAAGGGTACGTTTAAGGCGATTGCAGCGGACTGAAGGTCAGGAGGTGGTGGCCCGAGAGCATTCATAAGATCCGTCACATCCACGCCTAGTGCTTGTGCTACCGCAGGTAAGTCCGGTCTTCCACCTCCTGGGGGAGCGCTTTGTTGTCCAACACCTGGTGGGGGTCCCTGTTGTCCAGCACCAGGAGGACCGTTGCCGAGGACTGTTTTTATTTCCCCGTAAAAAGTAGGACCAATGTAGTAAGGGAAAACCTCGAAAAAAGAGCCATCATCATTTCGTTCTCGTGTTATGTGGTAGTGGTATAAAGGGTCTGTGTATCCGGGAAGTTCCCCGAAATGACCATTGTGCTCGTCTAGTGATTGCAGGGAGTTGTCATTCAGGGATGATTCGTAATACCAATCTTCCATATAGAAACCTGATAGTGCGACAAAGTTGTTCCCTGACATAGAGGTGACAACATCGCTTGTGCTTGGGGCTGAAGCGTTTATTTCAACAGTTCCTGCGCTGGGATTCAATTGGTCAATTAGGTGACATGTTCTTTTTCCAATTTCACCACAGCCGGTGACCGAATCGTCATTGCTGTAATCTCTAGGCAACCAAGAGGATCGGGCTAGTAGACCACTGTCAACCCAGGGACCTGCTATCGGAACTCCGTCAATTGCAAATCCGTACACGGGTGAATGAGAATCTCCGATGTCCCCAAGTTGTTCAGCTAAACAAATTGGATGTGAATGGTGATGATAGGTGCCTTGAGCTGAATGGCCAGGGCATATATCAAGGTCGTATTCTTCGGCAATTGCTGCAATATTGTGCCAGTTGCCCTCTTGTTGCCATGACTGTCCGTCACCCCAACCGAAAACGGCAACCCCGTTAACCCATAGACCTATTGAACCAAGGCCTTGAGTTTCGGAGTTATTTTCGATTGTTTCTGTCGGGTATATAGCGAATGTAGTTTCAATTTCCTGATTTTCGGGACAAACAGGACCAGGCGGCCAGTAGCCGTAACCGGTTCCCGGAAGATTTTGACAACCAGTCGAGTTGTAACCAATGTCTTCACCAAACTGCACTCTGGAACCGACACCTACCAAAGGTCTACCTTCGCGGAAATCCCTACTTGCAAGTGGGCGCTCTGATAAAAAGGTCTCAGTTTTTTCATCAATCACACTTACATAGTTGGGGATACCTGAAGTTGCGATTTTGACAAACAGTTCACCGTCAATTTCTGTCAATGCGACTGACTGGATGTTTACAGGAATAGAAGATCCATTTTTTATTACAGCAGCCGTTTCTCCGTCTTCGTTGACCATCCAGACTTTGAGTGTGGCATCAGGAGTGGCCAAAGAAAGTTCAGGTTCTAATGCTTGCGAAGGGCTAGATACACTCCCAGAGGTAGTGGTGGTTTCTTGAGTCTGGGTGGTTGTGGTTTCTTGTGTAGTGGTGGTTTCTTGAGTCTGGGTGGTTGTGGTTTCTTGTGTAGTGGTGGTTTCTTGAGTCTGGGTG
>PBAM01000035.1 GCA_002716285.1 Acidimicrobiaceae bacterium | reverse complement strand
GATGATGGGTGAGGGTTTCATGCCTCCGATGATGGGGATGATGGGTGAGGGTTTCATGCCTCCGATGATGGGGATGATGGGTGAAGGTTTCATGCCTCCGATGATGGGCGAGTTTGGACCTACTGGATTAGGTGAGGGTTTCATGCCTCCGATGATGGGGATGATGGGCGAGGGTTTTGAAAGACGAGAGTCTGAAATATTCAAAGAAATTCAGCAGATTTTCGATTCAATTCTTGATTCACTTGAATCCATAGAGAAATCGGATTCTGTTGGTTCTAAAGCTACTGATGAAGAAATTTCTCAATCAGGCGAACTGACTTTAAGTCTTATTGAAGAGTTGATTAAAGAAACTTTTGATCAACGTTTTGAGGACGAGATCTCTGAATTAGTCGATCGTGTAGCTAAAGACGCAGTAACTCAAATAATTGAAGGATTAAATCAAGAAAGCTACGAACAATCATTAGAGGGAACAACTGAAAGTAATTAACATGTCATCCGCACTCTGTACGCTGAGTATATGGGAATACTGCGGTTAGCTATTGCTCAGATCAATCCAGTTGTAGGAGATTTAGAAGGAAATGTTGAATTAATTCGCGACCTCATAGACAAAGTAGAACATTGTGATTTAGCAGTATTTGGAGAGATGTCGTTAACCGGCTATCCACTTGAAGATTTACTTCTAAAGCCAGGATTCATTGCCGATAACAAAAATGCTTTAAATGATCTTGCTTCGATGTCCGGAAACTGCGCATTGGTTATTGGGTTTGCTGATTCAGATGAAGAAAACGTATATAACTCAATAGCGATTTGTCATAAGGGAAAGATTGTAGGAAGTTATAGAAAGCAGAATCTTCCAAACGTTGAAGTTTTTGATGAAGTCAGGAACTTTTCACCGGGGTCAGACTCCCTAAACCTCTTTTCTATCGGAGGAGTAACCATCGGTTTTGTGATTTGTCACGACTTATGGGTTCCAAACGGTCCAGTCAAAACGCTTGTTGATGGAGGGGCTCAATTGATTGTTGCAACTAACGGCTCACCATTCCATCGAGGCAAGCAACAAGAAAGAGAGATTCTTGTAAACGAGATTTCACAAGAAAATAATGTTCCTGTTGCATATGTAAATTTAGTAGGCGGTCAAGATGAACTAGTATTTGATGGTGGCTCTTTTATTACCGATTCTGCCGGAGAAGTTATTTTAAGGTCACCAAGGTTTCATGAGTCGGTACTTGTCGCAGATTTATCTGTTGAAAAAAATATAACTACCGAAAATTATTTACCGGTTATAGAAGTCTCTTCGAGACGTGACCACGAAGGAATAATTGAAACCTCTATTGCACCTACTTTAGATACTTTTGAAGAACTTTATTTAGCGTTAATGACTGCTACTCGAGACTATGTTTTAAAAAGTGGATTTCAGCAAGTGTGCTTAGGACTATCTGGAGGTATTGACTCTGCGTTGGTAGCAGCTATAGCTTCTGATTCTTTGGGACCAAATAATGTGACAGCTGTAATGATGCCATCACGCTATTCGAGCATCCATTCTTTAACAGATGCTGAGCAATTAATTAAAAACCTTGGAATAGCTTCAGTCAATTTTTCGATTAAAGATATTCATTCGATTTTTTTAGAACAATGGGCTTTAAATCTCAATGAAGAGATCCTTGGAGTTGCTGATGAGAACTTGCAATCAAGGATTCGTGGAGTTTTATTAATGGCATTTGCAAATGCGAATAACTGGCTTGTTTTAACTACCGGAAATAAAAGTGAGGCAGCAGTTGGTTATTCGACTTTATATGGCGATACCGCTGGTGCTTATGCAGTTATTAAAGATGTATATAAAACCGGTGTATACGATTTGGCTCGATGGAGAAATGAATCTGCAGGACATGAAATAATTCCAAATTCAATAATAGAGAAACCTCCTTCGGCAGAACTTCGACCAGATCAACGTGATGATCAAAGTTTGCCTCCTTATGAAATCCTTGACCCTCTTCTAAAGTCATACATCGAGGGTGATAGAACAAGAGCTGAGTTAGTTGAAGATGGCTTTGATGCGAAAATTGTTGATGAGGTTGTTCAAATGGTTGATACCTCTGAGTATAAAAGACGTCAAAATCCTCCTGGAGTCAGAGTTACACGAAAAGGTTTTGGCCGAGATCGACGTTTACCACTCGTAAATAGATATAAGGGTTAAAACATTTTTTTAAAAAATGTGACAACCGTCACGATTTTTGTTTGTTGTTTGCTGGAGCATCGATAAGGTGGCGCGCAGTAAGCGTGTGTTGAATTTACGGAGGACTGGGCGTGGCCAAGGAAAGAGTCGATAGAGATGAGGAAGATTTAGTTCGACTTTATTTAACCGATATAGGTCAATATCCATTATTAACTAAGGAAGGCGAAGTCGAGCTAGCCAAAAAAATTGAAGAAGGTGTTAAAGCTGAAGCAGAAAAGGAAGCTAATTCCAAGCTCACACCGGCAGAGGTTCGAAAATTAAAAGTTACTATCCGTCGTGGTTCAAAAGCAGAGCGAACTTTTGTCCAGTCAAATTTACGACTTGTGGTTTCTATCGCAAAAAAATATCAAGCTTCAGGATTACCTCTTTTAGATTTGATACAGGAAGGCAATCTTGGTTTGATGCATGCCGTGGAGAAGTTTGACTGGCGAAAAGGATTCAAATTTTCTACTTATGCAACTTGGTGGATACGGCAGGCCATCACTAGAGGAATAGCAAATACGGGACGAACAATTCGTTTACCTGTACATGCTGGGGATACTCTCGCTCGTCTTCAAAAGGCTCGGTCTCGTCTTGAAATAAAGTTTGGGAGGCAAGCAACTTTAGCTGAACTTGCAGCTGAGGTAGAAATGCCAGAAGACAAAGTAACAGAAGCTCTTAGATTTGCGGCTGAACCACTTTCTCTCAGTGAACCACTGCGCGAAGATGGAGATGCTGAGTTAGGAGATGTAGTAGAGGACCGTTCAGCGGAGTCTCCGTTTGAAACTGCCGCTACTTCACTATTGCCCGAGGAGATTTCTCGACTTCTTGCTCCCTTAGACGAAAGAGAAAGAGAAATTTTGAAGTTGCGTTTTGGTCTTGATCGTGGAGAACCTCGAACCCTTGAAGAGGTGGGAGAACATTTTGACCTGACTAGGGAAAGAATCCGCCAGATTGAGGCTCGAGCCATGTCGAAGTTACGTCATCCAAGTAGCGATACAGGCGCCCGAGATCTTTTGGCCGTTTAAAAATAATCTGGCGGAGGTGGACGGGAATCGAACCCGCCGGACGGGGATCGCCCGTCCCACCCGCTTTGAAGGCGGGGGAGCCCACCAGGTACTCGGACACCTCCATAGATGACCGTATTGTGTCAGAGCTTAAATACTATGCATTCAGTAAAAATAGTAAAAACAATTTGACTCTTTGCTTATGTAATTACCCTCTCTAGGCACGTATCATTCTTTTATGAAAAAGTTTTTGATGCTTTTGGCCCTAGGGGCTCTTATTTCAGTGGCGGTTCGTAAGGTTCGTTCTATTTAATTTTATTTCGTCGAACGGAAACGCTTAAAAGTTTTCACGATCCCTGCACCTAAAAGAAAAGTTAGAACTGTCACAGCAACCCATTTGCGGTTTAAAGGAACTCGTTCTCCTAAAGCAATTGGTCTTACGAATTCTAATATAGGCCAGTTTTTTTCTTCTGCCTGTTTTCTAAGTTCTCTATCTGGGTTAACAGCTACTGGGTTTCCCACTAGTTCTAACATTGGAATATCTGTTGAAGAATCAGAATATGCCCAAGAATTTTCTAGAGAAATATTCCTTTTTGAAGAGAGATCTATTATTGCATCTGCTTTATGTGACCCAGCAGCATAAAATTCTACTTCGCCGGTGTAACGACCTTCAGAGTCCACGACAGGCGTGGTAGCTATAAAGTCGTCGATACCCAAATGCTCAGCTAAGGGTTCAACTATTTCTGTTGGGCTTGCAGAAATCAGTACCAGCAGATGACCTTTCAATTTATGTTCTTCTATCAAGTCGATTGCGTCATCGTAAACAATTGGTTCAATTACTTCGGTTAAATTATCTCTTACAAGTCTTTTCATCGCTTTCTGGTTCATACCAGTTGCTAAACGAAGGGCAGTTTTTCTTGCTTTATCAAGACGCTCTTCATCAGCTCCGAAAAATTTGAACAATAAATGTCCCCATGCGGTCTTAATAGCCATAGGGATGCTTAAATAACCGTTTTTTCTTAAAGTAGGCGCATAGGCAATGATTGAAGTCTTAGCTATAACTGTTTTATCTAAGTCAAAAAAAGCAGCTTCCACAGAATGATCTTAGATCCAAGATAAAGAATAATGAAGAGCGATGTAAATAAAACAAGTAACAGGGCTCTAACGTATTAAAAGGAAGTATTTATTGGAGCTACATGAATCTTGAAATTCACCGTTCAACAGAGGGTAAAAATGTGTTTCTTGACCTTATCGGAGACTTAGATATGGCAGGAGCCCCAGTGCTTAGACAATCAATAGTGCACGAGGTTTCTCAAGGAAATAATTTTATAGTTCTTGATTTTGCAGGGATTCACTTCGTAGATTCTTCGGGTCTTGGTTCAATAATCGGGGGATTGAGACGTGTGCGTTCAAACCAAGGAGACTTATTTCTAGTAGGTGTAGACGACGAATTGCAAAAGATTTTTAGGTTATGTGGATTGGATAAGATTTTTAAAATGGACTCTACTCGTGAAACTTTTCAGGTTAGTTAAGGGTTTAAAATGACTGGAGAAATCGAATTAAGCATTCCGGTACGAGTTGATTATGTTCAATTAGTGCGAGCAGTGGTTGGTTCTTTGGCATCGACAAATCCTGAATTAAGTACAGCTCGTATTGCAGATTTACGTCTTGTCATATCAGAAGCTCTAACAAATGCGATTCGTGCACAAGAAAAAAATTCTATTTCTGAAAGACTTACTGTTTTGTGCAAATTGACTGATTCTGCAATTGAAGTTGAAGTTAGAGACAAAGCAACTGGTTTTGAGGTTGATTTGATTCCAGATTTGCCACCCACAGAAAGCCCAGAACGGTTACAACATGAAAGAGGTTTAGGTTTGTCAATAATGCGCGAAATGTCAGATGGGCTAGAGATAAAGTCCGGACCAGAAGGCACAGTAGTTCATATGATTATTAATAGTCAGAATAGTAACAATTCTTAATTGTAAAGCCTGTAGTAAAATACTTTTAATGTCAGAGTGTTATGTGCAGTTAAACATTTGGCATCATTTATCTAAGATTTCATTAGGAAAATTATGGATAGTGGAAAAATAATTTCTGAAAATACATGGCTTGGTAGTAACCGGCGTTTAGCCAAGACTATAGGACGTCCTGTCAGAAAATTTTTGGGAATTGAAGCTTCAAGTGGCATTCTTTTAGTAATAGCTGCTCTAGTAGCTCTTATCTGGGCTAATTCTCCGTGGTCTAATAGTTATCACGATCTCTGGGATACGGAAATAATGATTTCTTTTGGGGATTCAATTTCATTAGAGCACCATGGACATCCACTTACATTAGGTCAGTTCGTAAATGATGTATTAATGGTTCTTTTCTTTTTTGTCGTTGGTCTTGAAATAAAACGTGAAATGGTTACAGGACACTTAAAAAAATTCCGAGATGCTTTATTACCAATGATTGCTGCGGTAGGAGGAATGGTTGTGCCTGCAGTTATCTTTTTTGTTTTTAATTCATCGGGAGAAGCCTCAGATGGATGGGGTATACCGATGGCAACAGACATTGCCTTCGCTATAGGTGTGGTTTCACTTTTAGGACCAAGGGTTCCAAGTGCAATGAAGATTTTCTTGTTAACTCTGGCGATAGTTGATGATATTGGTGGAATATTAGTAATTGCTTTTTTCTACACTGAAGATTTGGCTTCTGGGTGGCTTTTTGTCTCCGCTTTAACAGTCTTTGGAGTGATCGTTCTAAAGAAATTAAATGTCAGGTATACCCCTGTATATATCGCTTTTGGATTCTTACTTTGGTATTCGCTTTTTGAGTCTGGAGTTCACGCAACGATTGCTGGTGTAATCATGGGACTTTTAGCTCCAGCTACAGCTCTCATAAATGACACAAATACCGTGTCTGAAGCAGTTCAACCAGCCATGCAAGCTCAGACTGACTTTTCTGGTTTAAGAAAAGCTACTTTTCATCTCAATGAATCTGTACCGATTACAGAGAGATTTGAGAATTTACTTCACCCGCTTACGGGTTTTCTAATTGTCCCTATATTTGCTTTAGCAAATGCTGGTGTTGAAATAAGTTCAGATTCTTTGTCAGATGCAGTGTCATCAGGTGTTACGAGAGGAGTTGTAGCCGGGTTGGTCATTGGAAAAATAGTTGGAGTGTCATTGTTCACTTTCGTAGCAGTTCGCTTGAGAGTTTCTCCATTGCCTAACGGTTCAAATTTCCGCCACATATTGGGGATTTCCGCGATTGCAGGAATCGGATTTACTGTTTCCATGTTTATAACCGCGCTTGCTTATGACAATGTTATTTTGCAAGATGAAGCTAAAGTAGGGATTCTTTTAGCGTCTGCATTAGCTGCACTTATAGGATTATTCCTTTTAAGAAGTGTCAAAGTAGTCGCACAAGAGGCTAGTTTTCTTGAGGAAAATAAAGAAGTTGCTCAATTTAATTAATTAGGAGTACTTGACAACCAGTGTTTGAGTGTGAACAAAGTAGAAGACGTGACTGCATTAGTAATTGTTGAATCCCCAGCAAAAGCAAAAACTATTGAAAAGTATTTAGGTGATGGATATATCGTCGATTCTTCCGTAGGACATATACGAGATCTGATTAGCCCCAAAGACGTACCAGACGATAAAAAAGAATGTTTTGGAAAATTAGGAATTGATGTATGCCACAATTTTGAACCTCTCTATGAGATAAGTACGAATAGTAAAAAACAGGTNTCACAGTTAAAAAAAGCNTTNAANAAAGNTGATGAGCTTTTTCTCGCGACTGATGAAGATCGTGAAGGTGAAGCTATCGCTTGGCACTTACTTGAGGTNTTGAANCCTTCAGTGCCAGTTAAGAGGATGGTNTTTAACGAAATCACTAAAGAAGCTATTACTGAAGCTTTGAAAAACACACGTGATTTAGGAAAAGATCTTGTTGAGGCGCAGGAAGCACGTCGGATACTGGATCGAATATACGGATTTGAACTATCCAATATAACGAGAACAAAAGTCGGAGGAGGTGCCTCAGCAGGAAGAGTGCAAAGTCCCGCCACGCGACTTGTTATCGAGCGTGAACGCGAACGAATGAAATTCAAAACTGCTGATTATTGGGGATTGAAAATCGATGCAACCACAGACAATGATGAATTTTTTTCAGCTCGCCTATTAGAAATTGATGGTCTACGTGTAGCAACAGGAAAAGACTTCAACGAAAAAGGAAATTGGAATTCTGATGCGGTGAGTGTTCTTGATGAGAATTCAGCGAATACCTTGTCATCACTGTTGAAGCAAAAAGTTTTAAAAGTTGTATCAGTTGAACCGAAACCTTATCGAAGACGTCCAGCATCACCATTCACAACGTCAACTTTCCAACAAGAAGCTGGAAGGAAACTTCGTTTCTCCGCAAGTCGAGCAATGGGAATAGCTCAGAGCCTTTATCAAAATGGTCACATTACTTATATGAGAACAGATAGTACGACCCTTTCAGATACTGCACTTTTAGCTGCTCGTAGAACTATAGAAAGTTCTTATGGGGCTAATTATTTGCCGGATGAAGCACGTACATATAAGAACAAAACACGGAATGCGCAAGAAGCTCATGAAGCTATTCGTCCCGCAGGTGAAAACTTTAAATCACCTGGAGATCTCTCGAATGAGTTGTCAAAAGATGAGTATCTGATTTATGAAATGATTTGGCAGAGGACGATTGCTTCACAGATGACAGATGCAACTGGCGAGACAGTGAGCGTAAAACTCGAAGGTTCGGTAATAGATGAGAAAAGCAATAAAGAAAAATCTTTAATCTTTTCTTTGTCTGGCACGGTTATAAATCATCAAGGTTTCCGGCAGGTTTATATAGAAGATGTAGACGATAACGAAACAGATGAAGAAAACTCTTCTGGTGAGGATCAGGTTTTGCCTGAAGTGAAGGTTGGACAGACGGTTAGTGTGGTGGATTCCATCTCAGAGGGACATGTTACAAAACCACCAGCTAGATATACAGAAGCTTCATTAGTCAAAAGATTAGAAGAAGAAGGTATTGGAAGACCAAGTACCTATGCAGCCATTCTTGGACGAATTATTCAACGAGGATATGCATGGAAAAAAGGAACAGCTTTGATCCCCACCGTAAAAGGGTTTGCAGTAACACAGTTATTAGAAGCGCATTTTCCAAAATTGGTTGATTACAAATTTACAGCTGAAATGGAAGTGGCACTTGATGATATTTCAAATGGTATGTGGGAAAAAAATGCTTATCTTCAAGCTTTCTATTTTGATGGCCTTGACGGAGATATAGGACTTCATACGAAAGTAGTTGAGAGAGAAGATGAAATTGACCCAAGGGCTGTCTGTGGCGTGCCATTAGGGAAAACTTCTGATGGAGAGTCTGTTTATGCGCGATATGCGAGGTCGCCTTATGTTGAGTGTCGTGAGGATACTGCTGGGGTTCCAGAAGACTTACCTCTCGATCAATTAACGGTTGACAAAGCACTTGAATATATAAATGCGCCACCGGATAGAGAATTGGGAATTGATCCGGAAACAGGACTACCCATTGTTGCAAAGCAAGGAAGATTCGGACCGTATGTTTCATTAGGACGGTTTCCACAATGGCCAAAAGCCTCTTCACGTGAAGGAAAGTTGTTTAGACTACCTCATCATTTAAAAGTCTTGAAGATAGCAATTGCATACCTAAAGTTATCTATCTCAGTTGAAAATGATGATGCAGTTTTACGAGTATTGAATTCTCCGAAACGGGGGATAGGTAAAAGTTCTTTGGATAAGGCCAAAACATTTGCAGAAAGTAATGGTTCGAGCCTTTTCGATGCTTTAGAGCAAGTAGAAAAATTAGAAATAAAAGGAACGGCATTAAAAGGCATCAAAGAGTTTACTGATTTTTGCAGGTCTATCTCTACTCTTGATCCCCCCACACCTGCAGATCTCTTAAACCAAATTTTTGAAATTTCGGGTTACAGAAAAGAGATATTAAGCAGTAAGAATTCTGAATCACAAATGAAAGTCCTTGAAGAATTATCTGAAGTTTTAAAGGAATTTGAAACTACGGAGCAAGTCATTACAGAGGTCGAGCATTTCGAAGAGTTGAAGCAACAACCCAAACCTAAAACTTCTTCTCTTTTTGACACTATGACTTTAGAGAGAGTCACTTTTGAAGATGCTCTTCAACTTCTTAGTCTCCCAAGAACAGTCGGAGTGGATCCAGCTGATGGTGAAGAAATAACTGTACAGAATGGTCCTTATGGGCCATATTTGAAGAAAGGGTCAGACACTCGAAACATTGCTACTGAAGAGGAGCTCTTAACAATTTCCTTAGAACAATGTTTAGATTTACTCGCTCAACCCAAAAAGTTTGGGCGAAGAGCAGCCAAACCTCCGTTGAAAGAATTGGGTGTAGATCCTGTAACAGAAAAGCCGATCCTTTTAAAAGATGGCCAATGGGGACCCTATGTAACTGATGGTTCGACCAACGCGAGTCTTCAATTGGGTGATTCGGTTGAAGAACTTACTGATGAGAGAGCAGTCGAGCTTTTAGCTGAGAGAAGAGCAAAAGTTTGATGACTCATGCTTAAGAGATTTCTAAATTATTGATGTGAATAGGGGCTGTTATGAGTCTTGAAAAACAAGATAATAAGAATAGACGGTTATTTTTAAACATCAATAATCTCACAGAGAAGGCTTTTGATTCTCCTAGTTTTTTTAAACTTTGGATAGCCCAAGTTGTATCTGCAACTGGTGATTGGCTTGGTCTATTAGCGATAAGCATTTTGGCTATTAGGGTTGGTTCTGGAAATGAAGGAGCTGCATTAAGTCTCGTATTAGGCGCGCGAATTGCACCAGGTTTTTTCTTTGGACCTTTAGCAGGTGTTTTTGTTGATCGCTGGGATCGAAAACGAGTCATGGTTTATTGTGATATCGGCAGGGCGATAGTGATGATTGTTCTTCCGTTCATTAACAACTTGATAGGTCTCTTTATTGCTTCCTTAATACTCGAAGCTTTAACTATGTTGTGGTCTCCGGCGAAAGAAGCCTCTGTCCCCAATTTGGTTTCTGAAAAGTTTTTGACAAGTGCCAATTCTTTGTCACTTGTTGCCGCTTACGGAACGTTTCCATTAGGCGCAGGGCTAATGGCATTATTTGGTCGTCTCTCGACCGCATTATTTGATTCAAGTTGGGCAGACAATATAAGACTCGATGATATGGGTTTAGCTTTTTATGCCAATGCGGTTTCTTTTTTGGTGACTGCATTACTAATTTCATCTATAGAGCTTCCTCAAAAGCAACGCTCTTATAACTCAGAAAATCAAGGTGTAAAAAAACAGTTATTGAGTCCTATTAGAGAATTAAAAGAAGGTTGGCAATTCGCTTTTATTAATCCTGTAGTTAGGACTGTTAATGCGGGATTGGCGACTGCGATGTTAGGTGCGGGAATGGTCATCCCTTTGGGAGTGATTTACACAGATGAATTACTGGGAGCTGGTAAATCTGGATTTGGGGTTCTGTTAACAGCGTTGGGTTTTGGTGTGGGTGCGGGAGTTCTCCTAGTTTTCTTTTTTAGGAATAGCATCGATAAGGCAAAAACATTTACGGGAGTTCTTTTCGGAGCAGGAATTGCCTTATTTGCAACAGTTTCCACAGGGCAAATTCATTTTGCTATGGTCATGTTATTTTTCGGAGGGATCTGTCTAGGTGTCACCTATGTAGTTGGGTTTACTCTTCTACATGAAAATGTTGAAGATCATATGAGGGGTCGTATCTTCGCAACTTTTTATTTACTGGTAAGAGCGTGTGTCTTATTAGCGTTAGTTATCGGTCCGCTAGTAGAAGATGGTCTGGATAGACTTTCAAGCCTTCTATGGGATCGCAATATTGAGGTAGCTGGTTTAGAAATTGCTGTTCCTGGGGTGAGGCTAAGTTTGTGGCTTGCGGCTTTAATTGTCTTTTCTGCTGGTGTTTTATCTAAAGTTTCTTTAAGGGTTGGTGAAACAAAGCGACTTTCTGAAACTATTGAGGAGAAAAACTTGTGACAGGTTATTTGATCACTGTAGAAGGACCGGATGGTTCGGGAAAGTCAACTCAGGCACGTCTTTTAGCAGAACATCTTGGTGCAATATATACAAGGGAACCTGGCGGAACTGAACTTGGCGAAAAGCTTCGAGATATGGTTCTAGATCCGGGTGGTGAAGGAATTTCTGATCGTGCTGAAGCTTTGATGATTGCCGCAGCGAGAGCTCAACATGTTGAAGAAGTGGTTAGACCCGCTCTCGAACAAGAAAAGAATGTTGTAAGTGACAGGTTTCTTGAGTCTTCAGTCGCTTACCAAGGTTATGGGCGTGGATTAGGTCCAGAAGAAATTCTTGACATATCGATATTTGCAACACAAGGTTTAAGAGCGGATTTGATTGTCTTAATCGATGTTGATGCTCCTCTTGCCGCCAACAGGCGAGGTAAAAACTTAGATCGCATTGAAAAAGCTGGTGATGATTTCCACTCTCGTGTTATGAGTGCATACAGAGTGATGGCTACTGACGATCCAGAACGCTGGATAGTGATTAATGGGTCAGGAACAGTTGATGAAGTATCTCGACAAGTTATTGATCAAGTTGAAGCCCGATTAGAGAAGCATGCAAAAGATTGACCTTTGGGGTCTTATATCTGGACAGACAGAAGCTACAGATTTTTTAAAGAAAGCTGCAGCTTCACCCGTGCATGCTTATCTCTTCGTGGGGCCCGAAGGGGCCGGACGAGAGGAAATTGCAAGAGTTTTCTCCGGCTCTATTTTTGCTAAATATGAGGAAGGTCAAGATCTCGAAAGATGTAAAGATTTGGCTTGGAGAGGAATTCATCCTGATCTATCGATAATAGAACCTGAAGGTAGAGGGCTAAGAGTATCAGATGCTCGAAAAATAATTATTGAAAGCTCCCGCTCGCCTATCGAATCGAAAAAAAAGATCTTGATTGTAAACCGTTTTGATACTGCTGAACCAGAAGCGGTAGCAAGCTTGCTTAAAACCATAGAAGAACCCTCACTTTCGACAATTTTTATCCTTTTAGCAGAGAGCGTTCCTGATTCGCATGTGACGATTTCCTCCAGATGTGTGAGAGTTGATGTTCCTGCTATGACAGCAGAAAGGCTTGCTGATTTATTAAAAAGTGAAGGAGTTGAAACAGAAGATGCAATTCGTCTAGCAGAAGCTTCTGCAGGCAATCTTGGCAGAGCACGTTTATTGCAAGAGGATGCTTCGTTCATCATCCGACAAGAAGCATGGAGAACTTTGCCAGACCGTTTAGATGGAAGTGGAGCTGCGGTATCAATTGCTGTTGAAGAATTGCAGAAAATGATTGATGATGCTCAATCTCCACTTACTGACCGCCATAATCAAGAATTAGAACACCTCGGACAACAGGAAGAGGTTTTTGGAACTCGTGGTTCGGGGCGACAAGAAGTTATTGAACGTCATAAACGTGAAATTCGCCGTCTGCGTGATGACGAACTGCGATTTGGTTTAGCCACACTAAGCAGACAGTATAGAGATTTAGGAATTGCAAGCGATAATTCTAAAGGGTTAGATGCCGTTGAGATAATTACTGGCGCGACATTAGAGCTAATAAGAAATCCAAATGAACGGTTACTTTTACAGGCTCTTTTTTTGAATTTATCAACGAAGATTGACGCTTAAGGAAGCTCAATAATAGCCACAGTTCCACTATTGCCATCTACTCGAATTAAAGCTCCATCCGGTATTCTCTCAGCAGCCTGATGAACGCTAACCACACAAGGAATCCCAAATTCTCTACTGACAATTACTGAATGACTCATAGGAGCCCCTACATCAACAACTACTCCACCGGCGGGAATGAAAAGCGGTGTCCAAGCTGGATCTGTAATTGGAGCTACCAGAATCTCACCTTGTTCTAGTCCGCGCGGATCTCCTGGGTCAGTTATTACTCTTGCCCTGCCAGTTATTTCACCTGGGCAACCTGAAAGTCCAGTTAGAACTTCACCAACTTGAACAGGTTCAACTGAAGTAGTCTTCTGATTCCATTCAGAAATAGGCGGAACTTCACCATTTACAATAAAGGGCTCTTCAAGTGAAGAGAGCAATTCGAAATCTTTCCGTCTTTGCAAAATAGTTTCACTAAAGGAAGCTGGATCTTTGAGAAAATCGTCGAGTTCGTCATCTAAAAGAAGGAAAATATTATTCGGTTCCTTTAAATGACCTTCGTTAGACATTCGATTCCCCAATTCGTACATAGGTAATCTGACTTCATGGATAGCCATCATCTGAGTCAGCTTTGTGCGTTCTCGTGTCGGCACAAAGATTTTGGAAACTCTTAAACCTGTTTCAAGCAATTCCAATGCTTCATCATTACCGGCTAAAGCTTCACGTGCTTGTTCTTCAGCAGCTAAACGGTCTGCAGTGGCTTGTGCTTGTTTCGAAAATGGTGAAAAATCTTCATCAACTTTTCTCATTGCATCAATAGCTGCAGTCACTGGATTTGAATCAACTTCCCAAGTGGGATTTCCTGCGTCCCATTCACCTGGTCCGCGACATCCGTGTTCATTAAGGAAAGATTCAAAACCCTCCAAGAATTCCAGAGAAGTTTTTTCAAGGCGACTGAGTTCCCACATATCTTCTGTCATTGGGACAGAGTCAATTCCATCAAGACCAGAAATAAGGCGCCCAGATAAACTCGGATCTATTTCAGCGCAGACTTGCCCAAGTAACCCTGGTCCTACCGCAGATGCAGTTCCATAAACGTAGTAAGGTTCGAAAAACTCACGAAGATATGAAGTGATAGAGCGAGCTCTATCCACTAAATCTTTGTTTGAAATAGTTTTCAGATCTGGTCTACCATCACGAAGATCAAGAACTTTTTTTCTATCCTCCATAAGTTCCTGAGGTTCTTCATTTACCGTCATGATCCACCCCATTGTGGCTTCGATTTTTTCTCCCAATTCGGGTCGATCATCATCAGGATGAGGAGTGTGAGGGACCACATCAGGATGAGAACCTAACAAGATGTCATCCATTTGTTGAGCAGACATTCCAGGACTACGTTCTCCTACTAGTCGAATCAATGACATATTGAGATACACGTAACCGCCGAAACAAGCAATGAAATCAGGTTGATCATGGTTTATTTCATCAGACGCAGAAGACCCCCACCTAAAATGGCCATTCATCCAACCGAAAGCAACACCGGTTCCCCAAACTAGATCCCACCCAAGTGGACTACATGGGTTAGGCATAATTTCACCAACATTTGACCTCGTATACATAGGAAAACGTTTACTTGGTATCCAATCTGTGATCCATTTTTCATTCATAGTTACCTTTCATTCATCGTGCACTACAAAACGTATTCTTTTGAATCCTTTTCCTTTTGATTCAGTTTTTACAACTTCCATCCTCCCCACTTGCGAGGTAGATGAAACATGAGTGCCACCATCGGCTTGTTTGTCTAGACCAACAATATCGACAATTCTTATTTCTTTAACAGACTCGGGGACTAGATTGACCTTTGTTCTAATCAGATCACGATCGAGTACAGCGTCTTCTCGAGCTAAAAAAGAGACTTCAATAGGTCTATCCGCAGTGATTTCTTCATTGCATAAATATTCGATCTCTGTTCCAAAATTTGTTGACATTTCATCCATTTCGAAATCCATTCTCCCAGATAATGCATCCATGTTTCCTCCAGTTACAACACGTTTCCATTTTTTCCACATGACACCGCAGAGTATGTGCATTGCAGTATGAGTCCGCATCATTTGGCGCCTTCTTTCTTCATCAACTTCACCTGAAATACGTGTTCCTTTTGTAGGTATTGGTCCAGCTAAGATATGCCAGATTTGTTGGCCGACGGTTCTTACATCAATGACGGAAGCTGCGCCATTTTTCCATAATAAATGACCAGTGTCATGAGGCTGACCTCCACTAGTTGCATAAAAAGCTGTTTGGTCTAGTTCAATTCTCGAATCATCTACATCTGTTACAACTGCTTCAAAAGATCTGAGTTCCGCATTATTTAAATAAAGCTTTTTTGTCATATTAGTTATTCTTTTTTTCTGTATTTATTACTACTCTTAATTCCCCTTGAACAACTTGCCATGTAAGTTGTTCAAGGCCAGTACCATCCGGAGGGAATTTATTTTTTGAATTACATGAATTAAAAAAGTTGGAATTATCGGAATCCCATTGCGCTATGCAAGAGTTAGCTTGTTCAGGTACTTGAGCTAGAAACGCAAACCAATCTGTTTGTGGGTTGTTGCCAGCGTGAGTGATCCAAATAGGTCTATTACGACCTACTAGGTCAGGGAAAAGAACAGGACCGTTCGAAGAGATTTCATTAGCAAGATTGGTCGCATTAATTCCGCGAAAATCATCGTCACCTAAACGAATTTCTATTGAATCTGAAGATTTTGAGATTGAGAGAAGGATAAATAAGCATGCTAGAGCAACAACAATTCCAGCAACACCTACAACAGTTGCCTTTACGACGTTTACACGGACTCCGTGAGCTCTTGCCAATTTTTCCTTCTCTGGTTTGGGTCTTCTCGTTACTTTGCCTAGTATCACGGCCGTTTGCTATTGCATTAAATAATAATGAATTAAATACTTTTGGAAATATACAGGAGCTTAAATAAATGGATCTTTTTGAGTATCAAGGAAAAGAATTTTTCGCCGAATACGGAATGCCTGTTTCACCAGGTGAATTAGCATTTACGACCGAAGAAGCAGTGACAGCAGCTGAGAACTTGGGATGCCCAGTAATGGTAAAAGCTCAAGTTCATACCGGAGGAAGGGGTAAAGCAGGCGGGGTTAAATTTGCAGCAAGCATTGATGAAGTGTCAGAGCATGCAGAAAATATTCTTGGCCTTGATATTAACGGGCACATAGTTGAACGTCTTTGGATAGAAAAGGCTTCAGATATAGCAGAAGAGTACTATGCCTCATTTACCCTAGATCGATCTGCAAAAAAGCATCTGGGGATGCTTTCAGCAGAAGGGGGCGTGGAAATAGAAACGGTTGCCGAAGAAAACCCTGAAGCAATAGCCAGAATCTGGATAGATCCTGTAGAAGGACTTTCTGAAGGAAATTGTAGGAATTGGGTGAAAGAAGCGGCTTTACCTGAACAAGCGAATGAGGGTGCAGTAGAGATCCTTTTAAAACTTTATGAGGCTTATGTAGATGGAGATGCAGATCTGGTTGAAATTAATCCATTGATTTTGACGGAAGATGGAAAGGTTCATGTTCTAGACGCGAAGGTGACTTTGGATAGTAATTCAGTTTTTAGACATGAAAATTATGTTGATTTTGATCAAACGCAAACCAGAGACGAGCGTGAAATGGCGGCTCACTCAAAGGGTTTGCAGTACGTCGGATTAGAAGGAGAAGTTGGTGTCATTGCTAACGGTGCAGGTTTAGCAATGTCCACTGTTGATGTCGTTAACCAAGTAGGAGGTCGTCCAGCGAATTTCTTAGATATTGGCGGCGGCGCAAACGCTGATGTGATGACCGCAGCCTTAGAAGTAATCAATAATGATCCAGCCGTCAGGTCTATTTTCATTAATATTTTTGGTGGTATCACTAGAGGTGAAGAAATAGCTAATGGAATAATCGATGCATTAGACAGAGTAGAAATGCGTTCCCCGATTGTAATCAGACTCGATGGGACAAATGCAGATGAAGGTCGGGCAATTCTTGAACCACACTTGTCACAAACACTGCAAGTAGCACCCACAATGCTAGATGGAGCTGAGCAGGCTGTTGCTTTAGCGAAAGGAATGAATAATTAATGAGTATTTTTGTAAATTCAGAAACAAAAGTTATTTATCAGGGTCTAACAGGAAGCCAGGGCAAGTATTACGGATTATTAAACAGGGACTATGGAACAAAGGTTGTCGCTGGCACAAATCCAAAAAAAGCTGGGACAGATGTTGAAGGAATTCCAATCTTTGCAAGTGTGGCTGAAGCCGTTGGAGAAACAGGCGCAACAGCATCATGTATTTTCATTCCTGCTCCAGGAGTAAGAAGTGCTGTACTCGAAGCTGCCCAGGGCGGAGTCGATTTCATTGTTGCAATCACGGAAGGAGTCCCAGCACACGACGAGGCTCTCTTCTATAACCAACTTCGTAAAGACTTCCCTAATGTTCAACTGTTGGGTCCTAATTGTCCAGGGATCATATCGCCAGGAGAATGCAACATCGGTATCACTGCAGGTCATATAGCTCTTCCTGGTGGACCTGTAGGGATTGTAAGTAGATCCGGGACACTTACTTATCAGGCCTTACATGAACTGAAAGAGAAAGGTATAGGTTGCACAACTTGTGTTGGAATCGGCGGTGACCCAGTTCCAGGAACTTCATTTATCGACTGCTTAGCCGCTTTCGAAGCTGACCCGGATACCAAAGCAGTCATGATGATAGGCGAGATTGGAGGAAGTGCCGAAGAAGAAGCTGCAGAATTCATTTCTAATAATATGACTAAACCTATTTCTGCTTATATAGCGGGGGTAACAGCACCACCGGGTAAAAAAATGGGACATGCAGGAGCGATAGTTTCAGGAGGTAAGGGTACCGCTAAAGCGAAAATGGAAGCCCTTGAAGAAGCGGGTGTTAAAGTTGGAAACAACCCAACTGAAGCAGGTGACTTAATGGCAGAAATTGTTTCCCAGCTTTGAAGATTCAAATGGTACGGTCGTTCTATGCGTTTGGCCGTTTTAGTCTCCGGAACAGGGAGCATCCTCGAAGCCATCTCTCATTCAGGTATAGAGATTTCTTTGGTAGTTGCCGATAGAGAATGTGAAGCGATAAAACGGGCATTAGACATAGGTCTAAATGTAGAACTTATTGAACGCTCAGACTTTGGTGAAAAATTCGATCGAGTCTCATATACGAATCAATTAGTTAGGAAATTAGAAGTAGCCGAAATTGAATTAATAGCAATGGCTGGGTTCGGAACAATTCTTGAAAAACCGATTTATGACGCTTATGCAGGAAAAGTACTAAATACACACCCCTCGTTGCTTCCTGCTTTTCCAGGTTGGAACGCAGTGGAAGAAGCGATCATTGCAGGAGTTGAAGAAACAGGGTGCACCATTCACCAAGCAACACTCGAAGTTGATTCAGGTCCTATTTTGGCTCAAGAAACTGTGCCTATTCTTGAAGGAGATGATACAGCTAGTTTGCATGAGAGAATAAAAATAATTGAACGCAAATTGTATGTGAGTGTGATTAAAAGAATTATGAATGAACCAGATTATGGTTCGGTGGTATAAAGGAGAAAACTTGAATCCGTCCCGTGCTTTGTTGTCTGTCTATGACAAGACTGGAATAGTTGATTTTGCGAGAAACCTAGTTGATCTTGGATGGGAAATAATTTCATCTGGCGGAACAGCAAATCACTTGCTTGAATCTGGACTGGATGTAACTGAAGTTTCAGAGGTCACCGGAGCACAAGAAATGCTTGATGGCCGTGTGAAAACTCTCCATCCAAAGATTCATGGTGGAATTTTGGCAGACCGTTCAAATCAAGAGCATCTTAAAGAACTAGAAAATCGAGGAATCAAACCCATCGATTTGGTAGTCGTAAATCTTTATCCATTTGTAAAAGATCCGGGGATTGAACTAATAGACATAGGCGGTCCAACAATGGTCAGAGCAGCGGCGAAAAACTTTGACTCAGTTGGGGTGGTTGTAGATCCTTCAAAATATGAATACGTAATTGATGAAATACGACAAGAAGGATGCCTCACAACAAAAACCCGACGAGATTTAGCCAGAGATGCTTTTGCTCATACTGCAGGATATGACTCAGAGATAGTTTCATGGTTTGACGACGGACAAGAAGAATTACCTAAGAGTTTCCATTTATCAATTGAAAAAACAGGAGAACTCAGATACGGAGAAAACCCTCATCAAGTTGGAGCCAGGTACCGCTTCACAAACGCATCAAGTTGGTGGGACGAGGCGATTATCCACAGTGGAAAACCAATGTCATATTTAAACATTTTTGACACTGAAGCAGCTTGGAGGATGGTTAGCCAATTCGGTGATGAGCCATCTGCAGTAGTTGTAAAGCATGCTAATCCTTGTGGAGTCGCTACTGCGAAAACAATTGAAGAAGCATACAAAGCTGCACATGAATGTGATCCTGTATCAGCATTTGGTGGAATAGTTGCTTTCAATCGTCCAGTTACTACTGAAGTCAGCGAGCAGCTAAGTGAGATTTTTACTGAAGTGGTGATAGCTCCATCGTATGAAGACAAAGTGGTTCAAAAGCTTAAAGAAAATGCGAATTTGAGAATCATAGAAGCCGAATCTCCTACGAGTTACAAATTTGATTATCGAAATGTTGATGGTGGTTTATTAGTGCAAACCTCGGATACTCATTTAGGTGACCCTTCTGAATGGGAAGTTGTAACTAAAAGGCAGCCAAATGAATCTGAATGGATTGATCTTGAATTTGCTTGGCAAATAGTTGCCAGTGTTTCATCAAATGGAATAGTTCTGTCGAAAAACAGACAAGCAGTTGGAATCGGGGTTGGCCAGCCCAATAGAAGAGACGCTGCGCGAATAGCAACTGAAAAAGCAGCAGGTAGGGCTGCGGGTGGGGCATGCGCTAGTGATGCTTTTTTCCCTTTTAAAGATGGTTTAGATGCAGCGATTGATGCTTCAGCTAGTGCAGTTATACAACCAGGTGGGTCAGTAAGAGATGACGAGGTAATAGAGGCAGCAAATGAAGCGAACCTCACAATGGTATTTACTGGTATTCGTCATTTTCGGCACTAGGAGGGTTGCTTTTAATCAGGTATCGTTCACCAAATGGCAGCACAGTTATTAGCAGGAGCACCGGTTGCGGATTCAGTCTTAGATGACGTAAAAATACGTATTCGTCTACTCATAGAAAAAGGAATTAAACCTGGATTGGGAACGATACTTGTTGGTGAAGATTCTGCAAGTGCAGGTTATGTAAGGAAGAAACACGAAACCTGCGAAGAGGTCGGTCTCACATCACAACACATAGAGATTTCAAGTGATGCTCCTCCGACTGCTCTGCTTGAAGCTGTAGAAAATTTCAATAATGACCCAGAAGTCCACGCTTACATCATTCAACATCCGGTTGCAGATGGATTTGATTTCAATACTGCTTTATCACAAATGAATCCTGAGAAGGATGCTGACGGGCTTCACCCGGTGAACTTAGGAAAATTAGTACTTCAAGAAGAAGGCCCGGTTCCATGTACGCCAGCCGGTATACAGGCAATACTTGTTTACTACGGGATTGAGACGGCTGGAAAACATGTAGTAGTAATTGGAAGAGGACCTACGCTTGGTCGCCCAATGGCTTTATTAATGTCTTCAAAAGAAGAAGGAGCTAACGCTGCAGTAACCGTTGTCCATTCAGCAGTTCCTAATCTTTCAGAAATTACAAGTAAAGCAGATATTGTTATTGCGGCAGTAGGAATCCCTTCTTTCGTTACTTCTGAAATGGTTCGACCTGGTTCTGTTGTTATCAGTGGAGGAATCTCATGGGAAGGTAAAAAATTGCTTCCTGATGTAGATGAATCTGTTGGAGAAATAGCATCTTGGATAACCCCACGACTTGGCGGTGTGGGGCCAACCACAGTTGCCATGTTGCTTCGTAACACAGTAGAAGCAGCAGAACGAAAAATTCTCTAATTTTTTTTTAATTCCAACTCTTTAGATCGAAAGAAGGCGTCGACCTCGATAAGGTCAAGGTATGGCTGAAAAAATAAAGATGAGTTCAAATGGGACCCTAGAAGTGCCAGACGAACCAATCATCCCTTTTATCGAAGGTGATGGCACCGGAGTCGATATTTGGCCGGCTGCGAGGCATGTATTGGATGCAGCAGCTGCTAGACACGGACGAAAAATTGAATGGATGGAAGTTCTTGCTGGACAAAAAGCTTATGACGAAACAGGTGAATGGCTTCCTCAAGAAACTATTGATGTCTTTAATGAATATTTAATTGGGATAAAAGGCCCATTAACCACCCCTATCGGAGGTGGCTTCAGAAGTCTGAACGTAGCTTTGCGACAAATTCTTGATTTGTATGTTTGTCTAAGACCAGTTCGATGGTTCCCGGGTGTGCCTTCACCAGTTAAAGCACCACATTTGGTAGACATGGTTATTTTTAGAGAGAACACTGAGGATATTTATGCAGGTCTTGAAGTTGAAGCATTCTCCCCAGAAGCTAAAAGGTTAAGAGAGTTGTTGTCTGAGAATTTCGGTTGGGAAATTCGAGAAGATTCCGGAATTGGAATAAAACCAGTGTCTAAGACAGGTTCACAACGACTTCAAAGAGCAGCGCTTCAGTATGCAGTTGATAGAGGGCGAAATAGAGTTCACTGGGTTCATAAAGGAAACATTATGAAATTCACAGAAGGTGCTTTTCAAAAATGGGGTTATGAACTTGTCAAAGAAGAATTTAGTGATGAAGCAGTTGCTTGGGAAGACTGTGGTGGGGATTCTGGAGACAAAATTCTTGTTCAAGATGCGATCGCAGACATTGCGTTGCAACAAGTACTTACACGCCCCGATGAATTTGATGTCATAGCTACAATGAATCTCAATGGCGACTATCTCTCCGATGCTTTAGCAGCGCAGGTAGGTGGAATTGGTATAGCCCCCGGAGCTAATGCAAATTATGTAACAGGCCATGGAATTTTTGAAGCAACTCATGGAACAGCTCCGAAATATGCTGGTCAAGACAAAGTTAATCCCTCTTCTGTTCTTCTTTCGGGAGTTCTAATGTTCGAACACATTGGTTGGAGAGATGTAGCAGATGACATAGTCAAAGCTCTTGAAGCAACAATTGCTGACAAAGTTGTGACTTATGATTTTGCACGTCAAATGGAAGGTGCAACAGAAGTTAAGTGTTCAGAATTCGCACAAGCAATTGTCGACCGATTCTGAATTAGAACGTACAACCATAAAAGTTGGAGAAGGTTCCAACGAAAATGGGGTTGCGAAACGTTGGTTTAGATTAGTTTTTCGTTCTATAAAAGCCCATCCGATACCACACATCATAGGAATTTCAGCAGGTAACCTTTTCTCTTTAGTCGTTGTAAGTTTCACAATTGTTTTAGGTCGTGTGACTGACAAGGTGATAATTCCAGGTCTAGATGGGGATGGTGTAGAAGGACGAACGATTCTTGGTGGGTTCGTCGCAATAGTAATTGTTGGTCTTATAAGAGGTTTTTCGGTAATGCTGAGAAGGTTTTTTAACTTCACGGCAGTAGAGAAAACCAAACAAACTTGGAGACTTGGAATAATCGATAATCTTTTGGACGCTCCAAGAGCTCATTACTGGTCAAGATCTACCGGAGAACTTTTAGCGAGAGTAGATACTGATGTAGAAACAGCAACTTCGGTATTAATGCCTTTAGCTTTTTCAGTATCTGTGATTTCACTTATTTTGGTTTCGTTGATAAGTCTTTTGATAATTCATCCTTTGTTCTGCGTTGTTGCGTTGTTGCTTTTTCCGGCGCTTGCAGTACTGCAAAGGTTTTTTGTTCGCGCTGTTGAAGGCCCCGCAAGAAAAGCCCAAGCGCTTATAGGGAAAGTTTCAGAAATAGCGCATGAAAGTCTCGACGGAATAATGGTTGTTAAGACAATTGGGAGACAAAAGCAAGAGTTGGATCGATTGATTAAAAGCTCACAACGATTACGTGAAGAACGGTTGAAAATCGGATGGCAGAGATCGGTTTTCTCTCCGCTTTTATATCATCTTCCAAATTTCGGAATTCTGACTTTATTAATGCTTGGAGCTCTATTAGTCGACAACGGTTCAGTAACTGTTGGCGAAACTGTTCAAGCAATGGCTTTATTCATGATTCTTACGCTTCCGGTTCAAATACTTGGGTTCATGTTTCAAGAAATGCCCCGGTCAGTAGTCGCTATGGATCGAATAGATGAAATTTTTTCAATCGATAAAGTTCAATACCCTAAAGAAGGAAAAGTCGAAAAACCAGTAGATGTAATTTTTGACAAAGTTGGTTTTTCGTATCCTGCTGAAAATGATGAACAGGTTAGACAAACTGTTTTAGAAGACTTTTCAGAAAAGATCTGCGAAGGTGAATCAGTAGCTCTTGTAGGATCTACAGGGTCCGGCAAGAGCACACTTGTAATGCTCATATCTGGTTTGACCAAACCGACATCAGGAAACATAACTTTAGGAAATGCAAATGTTGGTGAATTGGGTCCAGATTTTGTTTCTGATCACATCGCCTCTGTTTTTCAAGAGACATTTCTTTTTGCTTCAAGTCTCCGTGAAAATTTGATATTAGATGGAAACGTTTCAGATTCAGATATTCATTCGGCACTCCAAGTTGCATCAGCTCAAGATTTTGTTTCTGAATTGCCTCAAGGAATTGAAACGATTATGGGGGAACGTGGTGTAACACTGTCAGGGGGGCAACGTCAGCGAATAGCTATCGCACGTGCTCTGTTGAGGAAACCCTCCGTACTGGTTTTAGATGACGCTACCTCAGCAGTAGATCCCAAAGTTGAAGCAGAAATTTTACAGAATATAAAAAAAGAAACTAATTGTTCTTTGCTTGTTATCGCCCACCGTCTAGCAACAATTCGACTAGCGGAAAGAGTAATCTTTATTGATGACGGAAGGGTTTCCGCTTCTGGTTCTCATGATGAATTATTAAAAATTGATGATTATGCCAATCTTGTAAGCGCATACGAGGATATAACGCTATGACATTTTTAGACGGGCATGATGCTATAGGAAAAGATTTCGAAAATGAGATACAAGGTTTAGAAGGAATCGAAGAGGTAGGTGCCCTAAATGTTCTTAAGAGAGGCTTAAAGGCTTCTCCGGAATTAAAAGCGGGTATTTCACTAACAGCTTTGATGGCACTAGCAGTAGCAGGTGGAAAGTTATTGGTACCACTAACAATCAAAGAAGTGCTTGATAGAGGCATTACAACTAGTGGCGTAAATGTGAATTCAGTTCTATTTTTTTCCTTAATCGCGATGTTTCTTTCAATTGCGGGAATGGCTCTCGGTAAAGCAACCTATTACCGTTTAGCTAAAACAGCAGAAGATGTTTTAATGGGTTTACGGATACGTGCATTTGAACATCTACATAAATTAAGCATCGCTGATCACGTACAAGCCAGAAAGGGTGCTTACACCGCAAGAGTAACAAGTGATGTTGAGACCCTTACACAATTTGCTCAATGGGGAGCGATAGCTTGGATAATTAATTCCATACAGATACTGGCAGTTTTAGTAATTATGGTTGTTTACTCTTGGCATCTTTCAATAGTCACCCTTTTAGTTCATGCTCCACTCTTCCCTGTTCTCAAGTGGATGCAACGAAGACAATTACGAGCTCATGATCGAGTTAGGAGTCGAGTATCAGACACACTTTCAGTAGTTTCAGAATCTATTCAAGGGGTCGATGTTGTTAGAGCTTATGGGTACCGTCGGAAAACCAGATCAAAGCTGCATCATGCCATTGACGATCAATACAAAGAGCAGATGGTTGCTCAAAAATATTTTTCATTTGTCTTGCCGATCACTGACATTATTGGAGTCGCTGCAATTGCAGCAGTTGTTGGTGCAGGTGTTTATTGGGGTCCAGATTGGGGAGTTACTTCAGGAGAATTGATCGCTTTCGTATTTTTGTCAAACCTTTTAGTAATGCCAATTTCAGAGTTAGGTGAAGTGCTGAATCAAACTCAGACTGCACTCGCGGGATGGTGGAAAGTTTTAGAAGTTCTAGATAAAGAAATTGAAGTTAAAGAACCTCATCAAGGTTTGACTTTGCCCAATAGTCCACTTGACGTGAAAGTCGAAGAACTTGATTTTTCATATCGAACCGGAGGAGTGGTGCTCGACAACGTAGACATTTACATACCTGCCGGAATCTCAGTTGCTGTTGTTGGTGAAACAGGTTCAGGAAAGACAACTTTTGCGAAACTACTTACTCGTTTGGCTGATCCAACAAGTGGACGGATACTTGTCAACGGTCAAGATCTTAAAGAAATAGATCCCGATCACAGGCACAGAACAATACGTATGGTCCCACAAGACGGTTTTCTATTTGACACCAGCGTGATTGAAAATGTTCGTTTTGGTCGAAATGATGCTCAAAGAAGTGAAGCAGAGGAAGCCATTGATGATTTAGGACTATGGCCTTGGATAGAACAACTACCCGAAGGATTGGAAACTCGCGTTGGTGAAAGAGGTGAATCTCTTTCAGTAGGAGAAAGACAATTGGTGGCACTAGCTAGAGCGCAAGTAGCAGATCCAGGTTTGTTGATTTTAGATGAAGCTACTTCGGCAATTGACCCTGAAATGGAGCAGATGTTGGAGGTGACGTTAGAACGATTAGCTCAAGGTCGCACTACGATAAGTGTCGCTCATCGGATATCAACTGCTGAACGAGTAGATTTAATTTTGGTTTTTGATAAAGGCAAGATAGTTGAAAAAGGGGAACACTCTGACTTAGTCGACTTAGAAGGAATCTATTCGAAGCTTTACGAATCTTGGATAGGTAATACACGAGAAGTGTGAAAAAGGTAACAAAGCGATTTGATTATGATTTTTAACACCAATTTAAGAATTTAGAAAGTATTCTCAGGTGAAAGCAAAAATAATTAAATGGAGTAGATCTTGAACCAGAATCCAATTCGAATAGCTGTAACAGGAGCTGCAGGGCAGATCGGCTATAGCCTCGTTTTTCGCATAGCTAGCGGTCAACTTTGTGGTCCGAATCAGCCCGTAATTCTTCAACTGTTAGAGATACCATCTGCAATAGGGGCATTAGAGGGAGTCGCGATGGAACTTGATGACTGCGCTTTTCCTTTATTGCAAGAAATAGAGCTTGCAGATCAAGCAGAAAATGCTTTTGACGGAGCCAATATTGCTTTATTGGTTGGATCTCGACCAAGAAGTAAAGGTATGGAACGCAAAGACCTTTTAGAAGCAAATGGTAAAATTTTTACCGGCCAAGGGAAAGCATTAAACGCAAAAGCAGCAGAAGATTTACGTGTATTAGTAGTAGGGAACCCAGCGAACACTAATTGTCTAATTGCGATGAATAATGCACCCGATATACCTAATCAAAGATTTTCGGCTATGACTCGTTTAGACCACAACAGGGCTATCACTCAAGTTGCTCATAAGTTAGAAATTTCTAAAACAGAGATAACTAAAATGACCATCTGGGGAAACCATTCCGCAACCCAGTATCCGGATTTATTTAATTGTAAAATTTCTGACAAATCTGTTGCTGAAGTGATAGATGATCAGAATTGGTTAGAAAATACTTTTATTCCTTCAGTGCAACAAAGAGGAGCGACGATCATTGAAGCACGCGGTGCTTCAAGTGCTGCTTCAGCTGCTAATGCTGCGATTGATCATGTCAGAGACTGGATTGATGCAACCTCTGAAAATGATTGGGTGTCAATGGCTGTATGTTCTGATGGCAGCTATGGAGTCGAAGAAGGTCTAATTTCATCTTTCCCGGTTACATGTTCGAATGGGGATTGGGAAATTGTTACAGATCTTGAAATGGATGACTTCTCAAAAATGAAAATCGACGCTTCGGTGCAAGAACTGTCTGAAGAGCGAGACACTATTTCTGACTTGAAACTAATTTAAAAACTAGTTCTACTTCCAGCTAACAGAATCACCTTTTTTAACTAAACAATCGTTTATAACAGACCCTGTAACACCACCGCGCCATTCAGGTTTCAAAGCGTCGCGAAGCCCGTCGGACACCTCGTCCATTAGCTTGCATGGAAATGTCTCACCTGTCACTTTAATTTTTAGTTCACCGATTTGGAGAATCTTTCCGATAGTTTCTTCAAGCTTCACGCCGCTTACGATGAAATTTGCTCTTCGTTCTCCAGGGTCAACAGATTTCCCTATACTTTCAGTTGCTGCTTCCCAGCTTTCTTTTGACAGAACAGTTACTTGCCGATCTGCATGGGGCTCTTTTGCAGAATCCTTGATTCCTTCACCCGTTCTAACTTCTGCTTCGATTAGTGCAACCATTGGTTCACCATGGTTTTTTTTCAACCAAATTTCTAATAATTCGCCCATATGTAAAAGCTACTAGCGTTTATTGGATATTGGTAACTGTCACAGCACGGATTGCTTCAAACACGTCTTCGAGTTGTTCGAACATTCCTGATGCTTCAATAAGCTTTCTTGGGTCACCACCTATTTGCATCGTTCCTTCAATTACTGCATTTAGAGGATTCATCGCTCCTTCAAATAATGAGACCGCTACTGATCTATCGGTTTCAAACCAAACATCGGCCTCATGGTTATTACCAACGTAAATTTCGATTGCACCCTTGTCGATATTGATTTGCCAGACAAAAGTTTCCTCATCGACAACCCTGTACTCGACAAGGAGCTTGATTTCAGTTGTAGCTTCTTTTAAACCTTTGTGAGATTGGGCGACATTGTTTAATTCCTCTACCCATTCATCTGATAGGTGCACGATTTTTTTCACTGTTCAATCTTACGCTTACTCGTAACAGACCTCCTCGAATCTTCCTAGTACTCTTAAATAATGGAAAAGATTGGTACTGGGCAAAAAACCTATGATTACAAAATTATTAGAGGATTATGGAAACGTCTGGAGGGTCCAGAAGACGTTCTTGACTTAATGGATACAGGAACCGATGGTGTGATTGCAGTAATAAGAGATGCAGGCGCCACTTTCTTATCTCCTATTTTTGATGACTTATCTGGAGTAATCTGCACAGAAGGTACAATCAGAAGCCATATTGGGATAGTCAGTCGCGAATTTCAAATTCCAGGTTTGATAGCGGCTGAGTTTTCTCATGAACCTGAAAACGGGACTGCGATAATCCTCGATGGAACCGAAACCACAGGTTCAATTTATTTAGCTGATTGACATGAATAAAACTATAGAAGTAAACAATTACATAAGATCAATAAATCCAGTCTCAGCTCGTCTTATGGCTGAAAGGACCGGCTATTCATCTCAACTAATTCCAGTTACTTCTTATGTAACCGTTTCGGCTATTGAAGCTTTTTTGCGATATCCGGAAGCGATAAAAGTTATCACTGCATCGATGCAACCAGAAGAGATCGGTCGGGAAGCAAGAAGACCAGCTTGTCAAGCTAATTCAGTTTTTCTTTGGGGAGTAGCGAATTTTTGGTTGATCGGAAGAAACATAATGTCTTTGATCGATCAATCTCTAGACGATGTTTCAGATGCACACACAGTTTTAGATTTTTGGGGACGTGTGTCTCGTTCATATAGAGGTGGCGAATTCTTACATTCTGCCGAGAATGACAACAGGATAAATGTATTGAAATCAGACCAATTAGAACTCTTCCAACAAGCCCTGCGCCCCGTTGACGATGACAGGAAAGCCTCAATAAGACGTTTGAATGCAACTTTAATTAACTACCTTTTTTTACTTTATTTCGATACTCGAGTAGGTCATGGCGATACCGGACCATACAAACTAGAAGACGGTAGAACAATGATTGTCCGAGACTATTACAGACTTGCTAAAAGTGATTTTTGGTGGTCAGAAGTCGCTTCTGATCTACCTTATGAAAATCTGACAGCAGTTTTTGTATTAGACCCTGAAGTTCAAGTAACAGTTACAGATTTCGGAACTTCAGTGACAACACCAGAAGATTATTTGAATCACTTAAATTCATTTGCGATCTTTACTAACAAAAACGGACAACTTAAACCGATAGATGATGACCAATTTGAAACCTTTGTTTCAAAAGTAAAAAAAATCCAAAAAATCCATTATAGAAATATTGTTGAAATGAGTCGAGATGACCGTATCAAGTGCGGTGCTTATGTTTATTTTACTTTTTTAAGACCCTTTGCTCAAATAGCCAGAGTTGAGGAAGAAATCGACTGGGAGTGTCCACGTGATATTTCAAAAGACCTTTACCCTCTAGTCACTGCTGAAGTTGAACCCCCACAACAAGACCCCAATAATGATCCGTACCCTTATTATGAGGAGATTAATAAATGAGTGTTCCAACACCTGCCGATGAAAAACGTCACGAAAAAGGACCAGAAAGACTTTGGAGTGAATCCTGGTATATGGACTGGTTTGATGAAGCAGGCAAAAATGGAGGGTACGTACGGCTTGCTGTGTGCTCCAACCTTAACGAATGCTGGTTCTGGTGTTGCATAGTAGGTCAAGATCAGAAGCCCGTTTTTATTGTTGACCATGAAGCAGCAATTCCTGAACAGCCAGGATTAGAAATTAGATCTACAGGTTTATGGGCAGATTTAGCAGTTGAAAGCCCGCTTGAGTATTTCAGCGTAGGTGTTGAAGCATTCGGAGTTGTTTTAGATGATCCCACAGAAGCTTATGGAGAGATGAGAGGTGAGAGGGTCCCCGTCGGCATTGATCTGGGTTGGGCTACTGATTCTCACGAAAATAAATCTGATGGATCAGAACCTTGGGCATTTCATTATGACGTAACTACCCGATATGAAATTCCGTGCAGAGTTTCAGGTGAAATACAAATAGGTGAAACAAAGTCTCAAATAGACGGATGGGGCCAACGGGATCATTCATGGGCAGAAAGAGATTGGTGGGATAAAGGATGGACTTGGTTTTCAGGACGTTTTGATGACGGATCAAGGTTCCATGCGGTTTCGGTAGAGGGACATGATTTGGGAATCGGGTATTACTCCTCTCCTGATGGACTCATTGCAGAATATAGGGTTGTATCGAACCCACAATTAGGAGAAGAAGGAATCCCGACAAGCGGTCATGTCAAACTTGGAGAAACAATTATTGAATTTGAACCAATTGGATGGGCGCCTGTTCTTCTAACAGATCCTGACAATGGTCGTATTTCACGATTTCCACGTGGCCTGGTTTCTGTACAAACTAACGATGGCCGCAAAGGCCATGCATGGATCGAGTTTAACCAACCTCAAAGATAATTAAGAATTACTTCTTTTGGGTTTCGTGGACCTTTTAGAGACTGAATCAATTGTTAGAACAATTCCGAAAGCTAAAAAACCTAAAAGCAGAGGGGTGAGAAAATTGTTCGAATTAGGCCAGTCAATGTTTGTCCCAGAAAGTATTTCATTACCATCTTCGTTAATAACACCGACTCCATTAGGCCAAGGCCAGAGAACCCTAGATGATCCAAGCATCAAACCAATTAAACCAGACAGGACTATGTCTCTATGTTTATCCAATAGAAACTTTAATAGAGTAGAAAAAACTGCAAGTCCAATAATCGCACCAAGTGAAAGCATCGAAAGTTTCTCAAAGTCTTGATTATCAATCGCAGTTAAAACAGAAGCATAATTTCCCATTATGAGAAGCAAGAATGCGCCGGACACTCCGGGGAGTATCCATGCACAAATAGCAATGAATCCTGAAAGAAAGAAGACCCATGAGGATGGGTCTTCAAAAGCACTAGATCGAAAACCCAATAGAGCGAAGAAAAGAATTGCTGTAGATAATGAAAATATAATTTTTTGCAAATCCAAAGAACTCATTAATGAAAAGGCGATGATTGCAGATGCTGTCACCAGACCGAAAAATAAACCTGACATTGGTTCAGGATGCTCTTCAAGTAGATCGACCATAGGTCCTGAAACTGAAACAATCGTTATGAACATCCCAGCAATAACTGGAATCAGGAAGAAGAAGTTAACTTTTTTGAGTTGTTGGATGAATCCTGAGAAGTCTCCCTTCAGGATTTTCCCTAAACTCAAAGCACAATTGCTTATATTCTCCAGAAGTTGTTCATAGATGCCAAGGACTAGAGCGATTGTTCCTCCAGACACTCCAGGCACAACATCAGCAATTCCCATAGCAATTCCTCTAAGGAGGTTGCTAGTGAACTTTTTTAAGCGAAAAAAGATTAAGACAAGACTATTCATCGTTTTTAAAACTCGACAGAAAGGGAGTCAATGCTTCAATTATCTGTTGTGGAGCGCGAATCGGTTTCCCATCACGGTTAGTGATTGCAATTCTGACACGCTGTGTAGCCGCTACGTCGGTCTCATCCATGATCTGCTGCCACCACAAAGATGAAGCTCTACGAATTTCCAGAATCTCAGTTTTTATTGTGAGAAAAGAACCTGCCTCCACAGGTTTTAGAAACGCTGTTTCTATTTGCGATACGACGAACCTAAAGTTATTTTTCTCAATTTCATGCAGAGCTAAGCCAGCTTGTTCAAGCATTTCTATACGACCGGTTTCAAATAACTGAATATAGGCAGAATGATTTAAATGACCGTAAGGGTCTAATTCGTAGAAACGAACTTTTACTTTATGACTATGCGGCACAAAATTACGTTAGTACGACATAGAGGTTCTTTGGCGACGTTCTCAATAACAACAAGAATTTATTATTTCTTAGTTAAAAGGGTTACTATTTTCTGCCCCATCAGCGGGGGAAATTCTGCCGACTTTATACCAATAGACCCCACAAAGTACAAGAAGGCCGATGCCTATCCCGAGTAGAGCACAGACGAATCCGATGATCAAAAATGGTAGAAACCAAGATTTTTTTAGTTCAGGTCTTTTTCGAATGTCTAAAAGGAATTTAATCCAAAATGCTATTCCAATAAACCAGATAATTGTTGCTACTGGACCCATAATGTATTTTATCTCTACTTTTGTTAACGTTGCCCAGACAGAGCGCGGTTTTTGACTTTTGCTTTCATGTAGTCGCGATTCATAAAAGCAATAAAGTCAAGATTTATCTCTTTAGGGCAAGCCTCATGACATTCTCCATGATTTGTGCAAGAACCAAAAAATTCTTCCATAGTCTCAACCATCGTTTCAGTTCTTTTCCATCTTTCGGGCTGACCTTGAGGCAAAGATGCCATATGAGCAAGTTTGGCAGATGTAAATAACTGTGCAGCAGAATTCGGACAGGCAGCTACACAGGCGCCACATCCTATGCATGCAGCTGCGTCAAAAGCTTGATCGGCAGCTTCTTTCGGAACTGGGGTTAGATTCGCATCAGAAGCTGCACCAGTGTTGACAGATATGTAACCTCCTGATTCGATAATTTGGTCAAAAGGGGATCTATCTACTACCAGGTCTCGAATCACCGGAAAAGAAATTGCTCTAAAAGGTTCAATAACAATTTCGTCACCGTCAGAAAATTCGCGCATATGTAATTGGCAAGTTGTTGTCGCTTTTCTAGGTCCGTGAGCCTGTCCGTTTATCATCACTCCGCAAGTGCCACAGATCCCTTCGCGGCAATCACTTTCAATAGCGACAGGTTCAAGTCCTTGATTGTTTAGATCCTCATTAAGAAGATCTATCATTTCTAAAAAGGAAGCTTCAGTTGTTATTTTCTGGGTGTACTCTTCGAAACAGCCGGATTTTTCAGGGCCCTCTTGGCGCCAGATCTTTAAATTTACGGTAATTATTTCTGACATTTTTTTCTCACTTATAGCTTCGCTGGGTAGGGGTCACATTTTCGAAATCGAGTTTTTCAACATGCCGAGTTTGCAAAGCATCTTTTCCGTTCCATTCCCAAGCAGCAACATGAGCAAAATTATCGTCGTCTCTTTGAGCTTCACCCTCAATGGTTTGGTGTTCTTCTCTAAAGTGTCCGCCGCAAGACTCTTTTCGTTCTAGAGCGTCATGTGCCATTAATTCTGCTAATTCGAAGAAATCTGAAACCCTTCCGGCTTTCTCCAAGGAAAGATTTAAAGTATCTGCGCTACCCAAAACCCGTACGTCGTTATAAAATTCTTCCTTCAAGGCGCCAATTTCAGAAACCGCTTTTTCGAGGCCTTCTTTATTTCTGCTCATTCCGATGTGATCCCAAACAAGTCGTCCAAGCTCTCTATGGAAATAGTCGACTGAGCGAGTGCCATTAATTGAAAGCCATTTTGCTGTTTCGTCTTCTATAGCACTCACAGCGTCTGTGAAAACCGGATCATCAGTTGAAACTGCTGGTTCGCCTAGTTGATCTGCCAGACCGTCACCAATTGTGTATGGAAGAACAAAATAACCATCGGCTAGACCTTGCATTAGAGCACTTGCACCTAAACGATTCGCACCATGATCAGAGAAGTTAGCTTCGCCTATGGCATAGAGACCAGGGATGGTCGTCATCAGGTTGTAGTCAACCCATACACCGCCCATTGTGTAATGGATTGCGGGATAAATACGCATTGGTACTTCGTACGGGTTTTCACCAGTAATGCTTTCATACATGTCGAAGAGATTTCCGTATTTTGCGGAAATAGCATCATGACCATCCCTCCCAACAGCGGCAGAAAAATCTAGGTAAACCCCATTTTTTAATGGGCCCACTCCATGCCCTTGATCAACTACATTTTTAGCGTTTCGGGAAGCAACATCTCTAGGCACTAAGTTGCCAAAAGCTGGATATCTAGTTTCCAGATAGTAGTCTCTTTCATTTTCGGGGATTTCGTGAGCAGGTCTTGAATCATCAAATGCTTCCGGAACCCATATGCGTCCGTCGTTTCGGAGGGATTCAGACATCAAAGTCAATTTTGATTGAAAATCATCACTAGCAGGAATACAAGTCGGATGTATTTGCGTATAACAGGGATTTGCGAAAAAAGCGCCACGACGGTGAGCTCTCCATGCAGCGGTGACATTACTCATCATCGCGTTAGTTGAGAGGAAATAAACATTTCCGTAACCACCAGTTGCTAAAACAACAGCGTGGGCTGAATGAGCAATGACTTCACCGGAAATTAAGTCACGTGTAACTATTCCGCAAGCTTGACCATCTTTGGTAACTACATCGAGTAATTCTGCACGAGTATGCAATTCAACATTCCCGGATGCGACTTGGCGCATCATTGCTGAGTAAGCGCCTAATAGAAGTTGTTGTCCGGTCTGACCTCTTGCATAAAAAGTTCTAGAAACTTGAGCACCACCAAAAGAGCGGTTATCTAAAAGGCCTCCATACTCTCTAGCAAAAGGAACTCCCTGGGCTGTTGCTTGATCGATGATATTTGTTGAGACTTCTGCGAGACGATGCACGTTGGCTTCCCTGGATCTGTAGTCTCCGCCTTTAATTGTGTCGTAGAAAAGTCTGTAAACGGAATCGCCATCATTTTTATAGTTCTTTGCAGCATTGATTCCGCCTTGTGCAGCAATACTGTGTGCTCGACGAGGACTGTCATGGAAAGTAAAAGCTTTAACTTTGTATCCGAGTTCTCCTAGGGAGGCAGCAGCAGATGCACCGGCTAGACCAGTACCGACAACAATAACGTCGAATTTTCTTTTGTTATTCGGGTTTACCAAGTTCATTGAGAATTTATGGTTCTCCCATTTTTGTTCTAATGGACCTGAAGGCACTCGAGAATCAAGCACAGTTTTACTATTAGTTGCCATGATCTAGTGATCCTCTAGTTGTTTTGTAAGGCATGCCAAAATTTCATCAGTGTCCCCAATACTTACTTGGCATAGGCGTTCTTCTTCATCGATCAGATTTGCCTGTGTCATGATCGGAAAGCTTAGATTTCCTAAAAGGATCAACCCTGCAAAGCTTGCAGCAAATCCTCTACGCAAATGGTTGTATTTAGGATTGTTTATTCCGAGGCTCTGAAACATTGACCAAGCTCCATGAAAGATATGCCAAGCTAAAGCCATGTTTGCTATTACATAAAAAATAGCGACTGGGATTCTGGAAAGTGAAGAGTAGAGGTTGTGGTATGGATCGCCGGGGACAAATTCGTTACCCAGCCACCATCCCCAAGTCATATCTGCGAGGTGGTAAATAAGAAATAAAGCGATTATCGGACCAGTCCAACGCATTGTACGGCTCGCATAACTTGCAGCTATGTATTCTCTTCCTCCTTCATATTTTTTTTCTCCACTCTGGAAAGAAGCATTTAGACTTGATTTTCTACTCATCTCTTTCAAAGTGATGGCTGAATGAAGATGCAGTCCAAACATAACCATCAGACTTAATCTCAACAGCCACAAAATCAGTGAACGTGGTAATATTCCACTTCCAAGATTTTTCAGAGACTCTGCGTATTCGTGCATTTTTGCAGGACCTTCATATACATGAAGATTTCCGATCATATGAATTAGAACGAAACCCAAAAGCCCTATTCCCGTAACAGCCATTACCCATTTCCTGCCGACAGCTGTTTGGTAAAGATTTAGAGGAAAAGGCCATTCGCGACGACGGTCTCGAATGGGTTTCACTCGGTACCGTTCACTAGTTGTTTGGGTCATGGTATCTCCCGACTTAAGCCGGTTTATCTGGGCAAAATGACACTTTAAACGCTACTTTAAACGCTACCTGAGAGTACCTCTCAGTACATGTATCCATGCAAAAGGTCACACTATAAATTTGGTAAGTCCCTACAAAATGGGCTTAATTGACACAGTGTTACAGATAAACCTAGGGATTAGATTGAAAAATTTATATTCGCTTCGTTCCGGCAGTTAAATAAGGCAAAAGGATCGCTAGGGTTCCGCCATGGGCAATTTGTTCTCAAGAAATAGGAATGTTCACAGACCAACCACTTTGGGTGGGCTCAAATCTAGTGGTTGGGAATCAGTTCCAGTAAAAGAAGAACTCAGAAGGAATCTGGTTGAAAGAATTCGAAACGAAGATTCATTATTTTCAGGAGTCCATGGCTACGAAGATACCGTTATGCCGCAATTGGAAAACGCGATACTTGCAGGACATGATGTAATTTTTCTTGGGGAGAGAGGACAGGCTAAGACTCGGTTGATACGAGGATTGATTGAACTATTAGATGAGTGGATGCCAGTAGTTGCAGGATCAGAAATAAACGACGACCCCTACTCACCGGTATCGAAGCATGCAAAAGATCTAGTAAGTCAACTCGGAGAAAACACCCCAATCGAATGGCTGTACAGGGATCTTCGTTATGGAGAAAAATTGGCAACCCCTGACACCTCCATAGCTGATCTGATAGGTGAAGTGGACCCAATTAAAGTTGCTGAAGGTAGATATCTCTCAGATGAATTAACTCTTCATTACGGTCTGGTGCCACGTACAAACCGTGGACTATTCGCGATTAACGAACTTCCAGATCTAGCGGAGAGAATCCAAGTAGGGCTCTTAAATGTTTTGGAAGAGCGAGATATCCAAATAAGAGGTTACAAAATCAGACTTCCGCTTGACGTTGTTCTATTCGCATCTGCCAACCCCGAGGATTACACAAACCGGGGTCGGATCATCACGCCTCTTAAGGATCGTTTTGGTTCGCAGATCAGAACTCACTATCCAACTGACCCAGAGATAGAAATGGACATAGTTGAACAAGAAGCATCTATCCCATCAGTAGGTGAATTAGATGTGAACATTCCAAGTTTTATGACCAGAGTGATAGCCGTTTTGACACATGAAGCACGTAACAGTCCTCATCTAAACCAAAGATCTGGAGTGTCAGTTCGTATGAGTGTGACCAATCAAGAAGCAATGGTTGCCAATTCTGTACGACGCGCATTACGGAATAAGGAAAAGGAAGCTGTTCCTAGGATCTCAGATTTAAATGCATTAATTGCTGCAACGGCCGGCAAAGTAGAAATTGAAAGTCTCGATGAAGAACGTGATTCTGAAATTGTCAACCAGCTATTAAATGAAGCTGTATTAAATGTTTTCAGAGATCTTGTTCCTGCTGAGTTTCATCAGCCGATTATCGAAGCTTTTGAGAATTTGGAAGGAATTTCAACCGGTGAAGACATTCGATCAGATGAATATCAGGATGTAGTAAATTCGAAAGTCCCTGCACTTGAACCAGCAGTTAAAGCCGTTTTAGAAGGTAGCAATTCAAATGGGTCGGCAATGACAGCTAGTGCCGTTGAGCTAATCCTCGAAGGGCTTCATTTGTCGAAGAGATTAAATAAATATGCTTCGGGTGCTAGAGCAAGTTACGCCGCACGCACATAAATTTTTTTTCACGAATTAATTTCGAGTCATAACTCCATTATCGAAAACGACTCTGTCTCCAACGCGTGTCTGGAATAAAACTTGATCCGATTCTTCCCAAGCGTGGATTTCTAATACCTCACCAGGCATCACAGGTGATTTGAATCTTCCGCCCATACTTCCAAAACGTACAGGGTCGGAGTCGCATAAGGCATGTAATAATGCTCGTCCAGTAAAACCATAGGTACACAGTCCATGGAGTATTGGTTTATCAAATCCTGCTGCTGAAGCAAATGAAGGATCCGAATGCAAAGGATTACGGTCACCATTTAATCTATAAAGAAGAGCTTGATCATTTCTTGTTTCATATGAGACTGTATGGTCAGCTTCACGGTCCGGTAGGTTCCATTCAGTTGTAGGGCCACGATCTCCACCCCAACCTCCTTCTCCTCCGATGAACAAACCTGATTTTGTACTCCACATGGGATTTCCGTCAGTATCTGCGACATCTGTTTCTAGGTAGACAAGCGCAGCTTTACTTTTGTCATAGATAGGGCCAATTTTTCCAGTTGATACTGCAGTCCCAGCTGCTGGAAGAGGTTGATGCAAGGTGATTGCCTGTTCAGCGTGAAGAAGGTTGACCGGATTGAAGTCCCCAAAACTAGGAGTACTCCCGCCTCCCATAACTACAACTTGTGTGGGAAAAGCTACTTGATTTATTCCGTTACTGTTCTCAGTTGTGAATTCAAGTTCGAAACCTGTTGGATCGGAGACCCCAGCTCCTACACCAAGTGCGTACAACAAACTATCTTTCGATGTCCATGAAAATTCTGCAGGTTCTCCGATGGAGCCTGAAGCATCTGGATTAATTGGCATTGTTCCCTCCTACTGTCTAAATATGAATCTACGTACCTTGAAGCTCATAGCCAACAAGAGTGATAAATAGAATTACAAGTTGTCTCTATTAGAGTGTTTTCATAATGAATTTGTTCCCAGAACTGATCGACGAAAACTCACTAAGAGAATGGTTTGACACGCAAGGACTCGCACGAGGCGAAGAGATTTCTTTTGAACGTGTGAAAGCTGGTGAATCAAACGAAGTTTTTATAGTTAAACGTTCTGACAATTTTTGGGTTCTACGCAGACCTTCATTAGTGCCTTTGTCTTTCGATGGTTCTAACAGAATTATGGAGAGAGAGTTCAGATTCCAATCTGCGCTAGAAGGAACGAAAGTACCTCATGCTAAAGCGATCTCCTTATGTACTGATATTTCGGTAACAGGTTCTTTTTTCTATGTAATGGAATGGGTGGATGGTCTAGTGCCTTCTGATCCAATCCCTGAAGAATTGGGAGGCACTGATGCTTATTATGATATTTCCATTCAGCTTCTTAGAGCATTAGGAGAATTAGCGTCAATTGACTATGAGAATTCTGGATTAGCGGACTTAGGGCGACCGGAAGGTTTTTTAGAAAGACAAGTGGGACGATGGAAAAGTCAACTCGACTCATATCAAAAAAGGGAAATACCTGGAATTGATGACGTTGCGAAATGGCTAGATGAGAACAGGCCAAAAAACTCAATCTCCGGGATAATGCATGGTGATTACAACTTTCATAACATGCTTTTTTCTAGAGGTAGAAATACTAGTTTGTTAGCTGTTTTAGATTGGGAAAATGCAACTATAGGTGACCCTCTCATGGATTTGGGATATTTGATGGGGACGCTCAATTTTGAAAACAAGAACATGCCTACTAGATCACAAGCAGTTTCTCTATGGGCTGACCGGTCAGGAATCAAACCAGATTCACTTGGCTGGTACGTAGTGATGAGCAAGTTCAAACTTGCGTGCATGTTAGAAGGTGTCTACGTCCGACAAGTCGAAGACGCAACAAGAGAGACAACACCTTTTTTAGGTGAAATGGTGGTCAAGCTTATTGATCAAGCAATTCATTTTATTCCTGAAGCTGAAGAGTGGTAAGAAAAATCTTCCAAAATAATAAAGGTGCGCTGAAGTAGTGAAAAATTTATATTTTGCCGCTAACTATTGATTAAATGGTATAAAAGTAAGTTCTATCAAATGACAGTTGAGTGGTACTTGGAGATTTAGTGGACAGTAATAGTAAATATCCAGCTGGGGGTCGCCGTTTCACTTACTCGAAGTGGGACGGTACTCAACAAATATCTGAAATAGACGCTAATTCTTTAATGGAAGCTTTAGGAGATGAGCTCATTGAAAACGGAGATCCCAATTCAGCTTTACGGAGGTTGATGCAAAGAGGTTTGGATTTTGAAGGTGGACACTTAGAAGGTTTAAGAGAAATATTGCAGAAATTGCGTCAAAAAAGACAAGAAACTATCGAACAGCACAATTTGGGTGGTATTTACGATGAAATTAATGAAGCGTTAGAACAAGTAATGTCAACTGAGCGAGAATCGCTTGACGCAGTGGAAAATCGATTCAGAGATGATGACAGACAACAAGAAATCAATGAAGAAGCACTGCAGTCCAGACGTGATCAACTTGACATGTTGGAACATGAAAACCTAGCGAGTCGAGTGAAAGGTTTAAGCGATTACGACTTCACTTCAACTACCGCAGCACAAAGGTTTGAAGAGCTTGTAGACGATTTACGTGAGCAATTAATGCAACAAGCAATTGATCAAATGGCTGGTGAAATGAAGAATATGAGTTCAGAAGACATGTCGAGGATGAAGGACATGTTGTCTGCTTTGAATCAGATGTTAAATCAACATCAGGAAGGTGAGACTCCGAACTTTGAGAAATTCATGGAAGACTTTGGTGATTTCTTTCCTGAAAATCCTGAAAGCCTTGAAGAACTTTTAGAGGTTATGGCTCAGAGAATGGCCACAATGTCACAAATTCTAAATTCAATGACCCCTGAGCAAAGAGCACAGTTGGAAGAACTTTCAGAGCAGCTTCTAGAAGACATGGATTTGCGTTGGCAGATGGACCAATTAGCTGAGAATCTAAGGGAAGCTTTTCCGAAAATGGGTTGGGAACAATCAGTCGAATTCCAAGGAGATGATTCTTTAAACCTTCCAGAAGCAATCCAGACTTTTGAAGATCTCTCAGATCTAGATCGATTAGATCAAATGTTGCGAAATGTTTCATCACCAGGAGCGTTATCAGAGGTAGATACTGAAAAAGTACGAGAACTCTTAGGAGATGAATCTGCAGAGAGTCTTGAACGGCTTGCAGAAATGAGCAAAATGCTCGAAGAAGCTGGGTTAGTTGATAACAAAGATGGTCAACTTAGTTTGACCCCTAAAGCAGTTAGAAAACTTGGTCAGAATGCTTTAGGGGATCTTTACCGACGGATTTCTAAAGATCGTGCCGGTAGGCACGATGCTGAAAAGACCGGTGCAGGCCACGAACGAGACTATGCGACCAAAAGCTATGAGTTTGGGGACCCATTCAATCTGAATATAGAACGAACAGTCAGAAACGGGCTTGTTCGAAACGGTTCAGGAATACCTGTAGATATTAAACCTGAGGATTTCGAAATTGAACGAACAGAAGCAATCGTCCAAGCTTCAACAGTTTTGATGCTTGATCTCTCACTTTCAATGCCGATGCGTGACAATTTTTTACCCGCAAAGAAAGTAGCGATGGCTTTGAACTCCTTAATATCGGGTCAATTCCCTAGAGATTTTTTAGGTGTCGTTACGTTTAGTGAACTTGCTAGAGAGATACGACCAGAAAAACTGCCGGAAGTCTCCTGGGATTATGTATACGGAACAAACATGCAGCACGGTTTAATACTCGCTAGAAAGATGTTGGCTAAACAGAGCGGAACTAAACAAATAATAATGGTTACAGATGGAGAGCCAACTGCACACATCACTGAAGACGGCTACCCTTTTTTCAATTATCCACCTTCATCAGAGACAATCGAAAAAACTCTTTTAGAAGTTAAACGTTGCACACGAGAAGATATTCGAATAAATGTTTTCATGTTAGATGCGACTCCATATCTAACACGTTTCATAGAGCATGTAACCAAAATGAATGGTGGGAGAGCGTTTTTTACGACCAATCAGAGTTTAGGGGACTATCTGCTTGTTGATTTTGTTGAGCAACGTCGAACATTTACTTCTTCAAGGTAAAACCAAAAAACCTACATTTTCAGCAATTTTTTTGTTTTTTCTTGTCGCGGTATTGCTTTTTTACTAATAACAATGGTGTAATTACATCATGGGAATCTATGCGAAAGCTGATTTAGACACTTCATGGCAAGATGAGGCAAATTGCCTTGGTGTTGATCCTGACTTGTTTTTTCCTGAAAGAGGAGCAAGCACTCGTGAAGCTAAAGAAGTATGTCAAGGATGTGTAGTTAAAGATGATTGCCTTGAGTTCGCATTGCAGAACGGCGAGAAATTTGGAATTTGGGGCGGAATGAGTGAAAGAGAGAGACGTCGAATTAGACGCCAACGTGCTCTCGAAAGGGTTGCTACTGCTGAACGCTCTGCTGAAATTGAAAGATTAGCTGATCATCGAAGCGCTTAAGCACGTCACCTAGAGTCATACGCGGCTAACCTTAGATTATGAACACATTTGCGTTTTTAAGTAGCAATGAATTAATAATCGTTCTGATTGTGGCAGTCGTTCTTTTCGGTGGCAGCCAACTTCCAAAACTGGCTCGAAACCTTGGACGTGCACAACGTGAGCTCCAGGAAGGAATGGCTGAAGGTTCTAAGGAAGACAGTGACGATAACGAAAATAAAGACGAATCTTCTTAACAAAAGAATTTATATTCTCCTGAAGTGTTCTTATCGGTAAACTTTTGCCTACGACTAAATAAGGGAAAGATGCTCTCATGAGTGACATCAGTGAAGATCAAGTTCAGCAAGCACCAGTAGGCGAAGTTCAAGTAATTTATCTTGGACCAGCCGCTCCTCACTGGGAGGTACGATCTGGATTTGGCGATCCCAAAATGGTTGAGTCTTTCCAAGATCGCATCAGCGCTCGTCTTATGCTTCTCCCACCACATGACCCGCAATTCAGAAGAAATCGTGAACGTATAAACCGTGATGCAGAACGCGAAAATGTTCTCATCACATGGGATTTAGGTTATGTCGAGGAAGAAGCGCCAGAAGGCCAATAAATTTTTTTAAGCCGCTGGTCTAAGTTGGCGACGTTCTTTTCTAATTCTGCGACGCTGCCTTTCAGAACAACCACCCCACACACCGTGATTGATTCGACAAGTTAAGGCGTATTCCAAACATAGGCTTACTACAGGACAGCTTTCGCAAATACTTTTCGCGATTTCAACACCTACTCCATCACTTGGGAAAAAAGCATCAGGATTAGTATCTGCACAGTTGCCTTTCGACATCCATTTTGTATTCATAAAATCAATCTCCTATTTTCGCTTGCAGATCCATTTCTCTCATAAATGACATAAAACTGGCGTAAAAAATAGAAAATTTTCAGATTTTATTTTCTGAAGAGAAGACAATGTTTTTGCATAATGTTTTGTATTCTTTTACTGAAAGGTTGAAATTTAACTCGTCCAACAATTTGTTAAAAGGATTCTTTTGAAAACAGCTGATTCCGCATTTTCGAAAAAAATTTCTACCAAATGGGAGATCCCAACTCTTTTAAGAGCTTTTTTCGTAATAGCACTTCTTTATCTTTTCTTAACAGGTGTCGAACTACTCGGTGGTGGTTTCAAAAACCTAGGGAAAGATCTTGTCGACGGCCTTTTTGAAGGTGTCTCTAATCCTGTTGGAGGACTTTTTGTCGGATTGTTAGCAACAGTACTTGTTCAGTCTTCGTCAGTATCAACATCAGTAATTGTTGGATTAGTAGCAGCAGGTGTTGTAAATACTGGAGATGCAGTACCAATGATTATGGGAGCAAACTTAGGAACCACAGTTACTAACACTTTGGCTTCGCTGGGACATGTGCGGCACGATATTGAATTTAAACGTGCTTTTGCCGCTGCAACTGTTCACGATTTTTTTAACATTCTGGCAGTTATAGTTTTTCTTCCAATCGAACTAATTACCGGTTATTTATCTTCTACAGCAACCTGGTTAACAGATACCCTCATCGGTTCATCGGGTAGTGATTTTAAAAGCCCATTAAAACAGGCCGTAAAACTTCCTGCAAAATGGGTAAAAGAACTCCTTTCTGGCATGGGAAGCCACGGAGACGTCAAAGGTGTTTTGATGATTGTAATTGGCTTGTTATTTATCTTTATATCTTTGGCTTACATTACGAAAAATATGAGACTACTTGTTGCTGATCGTGTAGAAACAGCAATTAATCACGCTTTAGGAGCGGGTTCTGGGATAGTTGCCATATTGCTTGGAGCTATCATCACAATTTCGGTGCAATCGTCTTCTATAACAACGTCAGTTCTTGTGCCACTTGCAGCTTCGGGTGTGCTAACTCTCCAAAATATTTATCCAGTCACCTTGGGAGCAAATGTAGGCACCACAGTCACAGCTCTTCTCGCATCATTAGCCACTGGAAGTCCAGCAGCAGTGACTGTCGCCATTGTCCATACTTTATTTAATATCAGCGGAATTATTGTCTTTTATCCATTTCAAAAATTAAGACAAATACCCATTAATTTAGCTAACGGAATTGCAGATATTGCCGTAGAACGCCGTTCTTTAGCCCTTGCATACACGCTGATAGCGTTTGTAATCGTGCCTCTTTTAGGGGTTTTAATACTGAGATAGAAAATATTAGAGAACACCTAATAAATAGAAAGTAAGATTTATAACAACATAGGAGAAAATTATGGTGATGAGTTTCTTTCGCCGCCCAGAGGAAAGCGGACTCGAAAACGTAGAGGCACAAGTTCAACGAATGGTAAATGATGCGCGCCATACTTTTGATCTTGCTCTTAGTGCCGTAACAGGTGGTGCTGTCGAAACAGTAGCTGACGAGATAAGGACAACAGATAGACAAATTAACTCGACTGAAATTGAGATCCGTCGAGCTTTAATAGTTCATGCTTCTGTTCATGGAGGAATTGACACTCCGGAAGTTCTTGCTTTTATGAACATGATTAAAGACATCGAGCGTATTGGTGATTACAACAAAAATATTTTTGATCTTGCAGAAGAGGGAGTTTCTTTTACAGAATCTCCAGAATTTGAATCGATTATTTCCATACGTGACGAGGTTTCTTCTCGAATTTCATTAATGGGTGAAATCTTAAGCGCGCGAGATGAAGACAGAGCACGTACTTATATCGAACGTGGGGATAAACTTAGACGAGATTTCGATCAACGAGTTACTGAACTTGTTCACTCGACCGAAGCTGCGGTTACAGCTGTACCCAGAGCTCTGCTCTTTCGTTTTTTGAAAAGAGTAACCGCGCATTCATCTAATGTTGTTTCGGCAGTAATAATGCCAGTAGATCAACTCGATTATTTTGACGAATCAGAAGATACGAGAAGTTAAAAACATAATCAGAAAAATTTCTGATCAAAAAACTGACAAAGGTCAACTTTAAATTTTACGATCCAAATTGATTTGTGCTTCATTTTTTAGAAGTATAAGAAATGATCAATCAACTACAAGAAGTGCTAATTGAAATTTCTTATTACTAATGATGACGGGATCGATTCAAAAGGTCTATACGCGCTAGCTCAAGTAGTCACAGAACTTGGATTTGAAGCTGTTGTAGCAGCACCTTCAAAAAATATGAGTGGTGTTTCAGCTTCACTTATGCCATTTGACGATCATGACAGAGTGGCTGTAGAAGAAGTAGAAATTCCAGATCTTGAAGGTATTCAATCATTTTCAGTAGGTGCACCACCTGCATTGATTGTCATGCTTTCGATGCTTGGAGGTTTTGGAGAACCTCCTGACATGGTTGCTTCAGGGGTTAATCTAGGACCAAATACAGGTCGATCGACTTTGTTCTCAGGAACAATTGCTGCTGTAAAAACTGCAGCAAGGTTTGATCGATCAGGAATAGCAGTAAGCATTAATTATCATCCCTCTGTAGATACATACGAACATTGGGAAACAGCAAAGGAAATGACAGCTCAACCTATTCAATGGCTCACTTCAGCTCCTAAGTCGACAATGCTGAATTTAAACATTCCAAATAAACCCGTGAAAGAAGTTCTTGGGTTCCTTCAAGCAGATTTAGCCCACATAGGAAGGGTCCAAACAGTAATAACTTCTAAAGACTCAACTGGTATAGATATCGAACTTGAGCCATGTAATGACCCTGTGCATGAAGGAACTGATTCGGCTCTTTTAGAGAAAGGTTATGCAACAGCTACAACACTCGAACCGTTTAAAGAAGCCGATGTAGATCTACCAACTGAAAAATGGGGATAGATCATATGCCGAGTAGAAGATCAACATACTCAAATTGACGTAACCTGAAACTGTGAGCGTCAAGGAAACAAAACCCCCACTTAGTCCATTTACGAGAATGGCTATCACACACCTTTCAGGCGCAGCAGCGGACGCGATGATCGCTGTAGCGCTAGCAGGTTCACTCTTTTTTCTTGATCCAGACTCAGCAAGACCAAAAATCGCTCTATACCTACTTTTAACTATTGCACCATTCGCTATCGTCACGCCGCTCATCGGTCCTTTAATTGATCGAATTTCTGGAGGTCGACGAACAATGATTCTTATCACACTGCTTGCACGCGCAACTCTGGCAACACTTCTCGCCTTGTACATCGAAAGTCTTGCTTTGTTCCCAATAGCTTTTGGAATTCTCGTATTCCAAAAAGCTTATTCAGTAGCGAAAAGCGCCGTAGTTCCAAAATTAGTTAGTTCGGAAAGAGATTTAGTAGAAGCAAATTCGAAATTGGCACTCCTGAGTGCAGTTGGAAGTTTTTTTGGAGCTTCAATTGGGGGACTGGCTCTCCTTATAGGATCTTCTTGGCCTGCAAAAATCGCTGTTATAGGGTTCACACTTACTTTGGTCTCAGCAGTTCAAATACCAAGAGTCACTGTTGCGACCACTCCAGCAACATCAGGAGAAAAAACAGAGTTGCGTTCAGCAGGAATAATTAATGCAGCCACAGCAATGGCAGTGCTACGAGCCGCTGTAGGTTTTATAACTTTTCTGCTTGCATTTGAATTCAGAGGTGGAGAAGAAGGTGTAGCAATGGAAGGAACAGGTCGTGCGTTAGGTGTAGCTACTGGGGTGATAAGAGATCAAGATGTTCTTGGAACCCCTGGAGCTCCTGTCTGGCACTTCGGTGCTGTTCTAGCATGTGCAAGCGGAGGGGCTCTTCTTGGAGCACGAATAGCACCGCGACTGAGAAAACTGATGGTTGAAGAAAGAATTATTTCAGGTGTCCTAGTCATAGCTTTCGCTGGAACAGCATCCGCTTCTTGGCTTCCATCGGTTTTAAGTGCCATGGTTGTCTCTTTAGTCATAGCTGGGTCCGCGGGATCTGCCAAATTAGCATTCGACTCTCTTGTCCAAAGAGATGCACCGGATGCAAACCATGGAAGATCTTTTGCTCTTTTTGAAGGAAGGTTCCAACTCAGTTGGGCATTCGGATCACTAATAGCTTTATTAATTGCGATGCTGCCAATACAAGTCGGTTATTTCACAATGGCTCTCGGTGTAGGACTTGGTCTCGTTTTTTACCTACCAAGAACTAGAGAAGCTCGTAGAGCGGAAAAAATCATTACACCTGAAGAACCTCAAAAACCTGATGGACAACTTGGCTTTTGGACTAGAAGCACAGAAGAAGAAAATTAATCTCCTGTTTCTAAATCTAATCTTGCTAACCACAATCCTGGAGCATCAACCTCACTCGGAGTTGGCAGATTGGATTCATCAACCCAAAGGCGATCTAAACCTTTGGAACCTGCTCTTTCAACAATTCCACCAATAAAAGAGACACCGCGATCAACTTGTTCTTGTGTCAGATTCAAGCCCAATATTTTCTCTACAAAACGTTCAGCCTCACCAGTCTCGACACGACGTCTTCGCAGAGCTTCAGTCATCATCGGGTAAGAAGGAATTAAGTCATTACCTATTTGATCCATTGTGTAGTCAACAAACCCGATAATCACTGCAACAAGTGCTTCCAAATAAGGTAAAGGAGCTTCTTGTTGAGGTGAACGAACCGCACCTAGCACCATTTCAGGATTTAAAACATTTTGTAAAGAAGCTAAACCTTCCAATCCTTCGCCGATTTCGATTTCACCAAGTTGATCTTGAATCACTGAAGGGTCATTACTGAAACTTTCAGCATGTTGGGTCAACAGCCCGCTTAGGTTTTTTCGGATATGAGGAATTCCCAGAACAGCATGATGGGTAACTTCATGAAGACAAATCCAAAGTCTCAAATCTTCTTTAGGGATACTCCAGTCTTCACCAAAAGAGTCAATATTCGGTGCAACTAGAAGAATGCGATCGTCTTCACGAGGTATGGGAAGGTCGTAGGTTCCTAAACATCTACTAGCTAGATGGCCAACCATTGTTCCAGTGGTCATTTCTGCCATCATTGGGGCAAGTAAAGCCATCATTTCATTAATCTCAGATGGAAAGTCACCTAAATCTATATCGTCATCAGTTCCTATAGAAGCCAAGCCGACGAGTAAAGGCTTGAGAGCATCCAAAGAATGTGTTGCCCAACCAGCTTTAGTCACTGGTTCTATTGTTAAAGATCCGCTACGAGAAGGAGTTAAACCCGTCACCTTATTAACGTGCAGTTCCGCTACTCTTAAAAGGTTCTCAAATTCCATTCTTTCAACAGGGTCAACATTGGGTTCACTAGTTCCACCAGAGGCAATGGCCATCGCGATTTGTTTAGCTGATTGTCCGCCTTGTTGCGAAAAAGATTTGAATATCTCATTCAAGAATGACATATCAGAGAACGGATTGTCATCATCTGGGTTAGATGGATCGAAGAACTCCACACTTGCATCGTAGATTCAAAAAATTGTTTAGCGTTGATTTTTCAGGAAACAAATTCATAGAAATAAATCAGCATTTAACAAAAATAAAATTCTTATACCGCAACGGTTAATAAAGACATGCAACCATACGCTATTCTTCTCACCATATGCGTAACATTTATTATCTACCTAAGATTTCAAAATGACGCTTTTCCCACCAACTAACAGTGACACATGGATTGGTTTGGATGATCAAACTCTTCCGGTGAACGAGGCTCTGGAATGGGTTAACCAACCAGAGTGTGGAGCCGTCGTTATTTTTTGCGGCAATATAAGAAACCACGCTGAAGGTCGTGCAAACGTTACAGAAATAACTTATGAGTCATATGAAGAACAAGCTCTACTGCGTTTAGAAAAAATAGCTGAGAAAACTCGTGAATATTGGCCAGAAGTAAGAAGAGTAGTGATGTTGCATCGAATCGGAAAACTTGAAATTGGTGAAACAGCGGTAGTAGTTCTGGTTTCTTCAGCACACAGAGACGATGCTTTTTCTGCAGGACGGTGGTGTATAGACACACTGAAAAAAACTGTTCCAATTTGGAAATCTGAAACTTGGGAAGGTGGAAGTGACTGGGGACTTGACGCTCAACACATTACTGAATTAGAAGAAATAGATTCTCTTGAGTTGGATAGCGGAAACCTATGAATACGAATTTAATTTTTCTGGTAGGAACAGTTGTCATAGCCGTTATCGGTTCAATTATTCTTTGGTTGATTACGAGACCTAGAAAACGTTCAGCAACTCCTGGTGAATTGCAGAAGATGTTGCGAGGCACATCGCAAAGAAAACCTAGACGGATGCAAAACCCGGATGGTATAAGAGTGATAGGCAGTGAAGAGAAATTAGAAACCCAAATAGAACGCGAAGATTGAAATGGCAAGAGATTTAGCTATCGACCTCGGCACAGCAAACACTCTGGTTTACGCACGAAGTGAAGGAATAGTGCTAGCGGAACCTTCGGTGATTGCACTAAATGAAAACAGTCGTGAAGTTTTGGCAATGGGTTCAGATGCATGGAACATGATAGGAAGAACTCCAGCTCATATAGTCGCTCATCGTCCACTACGAAAAGGAGCGATTACAGATTTTGATATAACCCAAAGAATGGTCCGACTCATTCTTAAAAGAGCAGGAGTAAGTCGTTTTAACAAACCACGAGTCGTTATTTGTGTGCCGTCTGCGATCACACCTGTCGAAAGGCGCGCAGTAACTGAAGCTTGTCGTCGAGCAGGAGCTTCAGACGCACAGCTCATCGAGCAGCCTTTAGCAGCTGCCATAGGAGCAAACCTCCCAATAAGTGAAGCCTTTGGAAGCATGGTTGTTGATATAGGAGGTGGCACATCAGAAACAGCACTACTTTCGTTGGGTGGAATAGTTGAAATAGAAGCAAAACGCGTTGGCTCTTTTGATATTGATGATGCAATTCAAAACTACATAAGGAGAGAATACGGATTAGCGATAGGTGAGAGAACAGCTGAAGAAATAAAATGGACAGTCGGGTCTGCTGCAGAAACACCAGGTGAAGGCAGAGCAGAAGTACGAGGACGTGAAATGTTTACGGGTATGCCAAAAACAGTTGTTCTGCAGCCCTATGAGATCAGAACAGCAATAGAAGAACCTGTTTCTGCGATGGTTGATTCGGTAGTTTCTTGTCTAGGAAAAGCCCCACCTGAACTCGCTCAGGATCTGTTAATCAGCGGTATTTATCTTGTAGGAGGAGGAAGTCTTTTACGCGGGCTAGACAGTCGAATATCACAAGAAACCGGAGTACCGGTAGTTCATGCAGAATCACCAATGGAGTGTGTGGTGCTGGGAGCTGGTCAACTTGTTGAAGATTTTGATGCGATGCGCGCAATGTTTATGGAAGCTAGACGTTAAAAATCAATGTGGTCGTGGTCCAATATCAACGGGACTGATTACCCTACTTGCATCAAGTAGATCTTCAGCTATTTGTCTTACTTGCCAATCTCTGTCATTTAGAGATTTTTTAAGAGCTTCATCAACTTTCGGATCGTCAAAAGCTGCCAAAGCAATAGCTGCTCGACGTCTTATCGCAGGTTTATCTTTGAGAGCTTCAAGCACGGTTTCAAGCCCCATGGGTGAACCTATAGATCCAAGAGCAGCAACAGCGGCTTCTCTACATAGTTGATCTGTATGACTATCAGCGATAAAGCAAAGTTGATTAATTAACTCATGAGTTGGATTTTCTTTTTCCCCCGCAGCCCAACATGCTGTTTCGACGACTAAAGAGTCTCCATCATCGAACACATTAAGAGGAATTTCTTCAGGTCTTTTTGCTAGTAACTCGATAGCTCTTTTACGAACTTCAGGAGAAGGATCATAGAAAGATTCCTCCAGAATTTTTCCTGAAAGTTTTCCTAATTTCTCTAAAGAACTGAGAGCCGCTCCTCTGACCTTGGCATCCTTATCATCTAATAATGAAATCGCTAATTTATAGTCACCTAAGTGTCTAGAAAGAATAGCTTTTCGTCTATTCGCAGTATTTGGGTCCATTTAGCCGATTGCCTGTTCCAAGAGGAAACCTCCTGCGAAAATAATTAGTCCGATAAGAGAAGCTAGAATAATTCCGCCAAAAATAACAAAGAGTCCGAGAAGAACAAAAGATCTTAACCGATGCCACCAACGTATTTTTGCTGATTTACCTAAAGTGATTTGCCGCGGAGGCTGAAACCAAACCCCTAATCTAGCTACTGGGCTCCATCCTTTATCTGCAGCGCGTTCAGTGTTGCCATTCGGTGGGAAAGGCGAGCTAAATATGTGTCTCAATTTGTAAAAAATCTGAATTCCTTAAAAGTATTCCTGTAATTTAATCATGACAGTTAATACAACTGCAGTCAGGAATTTAAAAATACATTTATAAAAATGTAAAGTCTAAGAAGTCGTACGGATACGGTAATCGCGAATAGTGCGCGAGAATCTAATGAATAAAAAAATCTCAAAAAAGTGGAAAGCAGGAATCCTATTTTTTCTTTTAATCGGATTCTTAATGTCTATGACTTTCATTCGACTCCCTTATTTCGCTTTTAAGCCAGGGTCAGTAAACGAATTATCACGGAGGATTGTTGTTTCGGAAGGGAGAAGTTTCGAACCTTCTGGAGAATTTCACTTCACGACAATTTCACAAGATTCGTCGATAAATGGATGGGAATTTCTTGAAGGAACCTTTAAAGAATCTGTGCATTTGATTGATGAAGACTCAATTTTGGGAACAAGAAATAGAGACGAAAATCAAACTTTTAACTTTGAGTTAATGAGGGTTTCCAAGTCGACGGCCGTGTCAGTTGCTTTAAGCCATTTAGGTCTGGAACCATATAAAGCTACAGGTGTAGGAATTGCCTCAGTTGGAGGACCATCTGAAGGTATTCTGACTACTTCTGATGTAATAGTCGCAGTAAATAAAAAAGAAGTCTTTACAGATCAAGATTTAATTACTGAAATCAGAGGACATGAACCTTCGGAAATTATTCAACTTAATGTTGAGAAAATAGATGGTTCCGATCCACGAGAAATCTCAATCGAACTTGGCTCACGTGAAGATGAACCGTCAGTTGCATTTCTTGGCATAGCACCTCAGACACGCATAGAAGATAACGATGATTTGCCTGTACAAGTTCTAGTAAACACAGGAAGAATTGGAGGTAATTCAGCAGGTCTGGCTCTCACACTATCTGTGTTAGATATTTTAACTCCAGGCGAATTGACAGGAGGGTTTCAGATTGCCACTACAGGGGCAATAGACCTGGAAGGAAATGTAGGTCCCATAGGCGGGGTAGAACAAAAAACGATAACCGCCCGTAAGGCAGGAATGGATTTGTTTTTGGTGCCCGAAAATTCTCTCGAAAAAGCCAAGAAACACGCTGGTGAAATGAAAGTCGCAGAGGTCGCACATTTAGATGATGCTTTGACGGTTCTCACTGATTTGGGTGGTAACGGTGACTCATTAGAACTACCAAAAAATTGATAATCTGATTTCCAGCACGTTTCCTCTAATGAGGACACTAGTCTTAAAGAAAATGAGAGCAGAGCAGATGGATTTCGATAGAGAATTTAACAATGCAACCTGAAGACGCTCCACCGCCGCGACCAAGAGTTCTGCCGCGTCGCGGTCGACGAGGTTCGGCAGGGCGTTTTAGATTAATTATTTTTGGAGTAATTGCAATCGGGCTTTTCCTCCTCATGTCTTTAAGGGGACTAGCCGGTTTTTATACCGATTTCTTATGGTTCGACTCTCTTGGTCAAAGTGACGTTTTCAAAGCAGTCTTTGGAGCACAGGTAGTTCTCGTATTACTCTTTATGTTCTTATTTTTTCTAATTCTTTTTGGAAACTTGACAGTCGCTCAGCGTTTAGCACCAAGAATAAGACCAGCTGGTCCAGAAGAAGATCTACTCGTTCATTACCACACTTTTATCGGTAAAAGAGACCGACTTGTTCGCATCCTTTTTTCAGCTTTTTTTGCGCTGATAGCCGGATTAAGAGTCTCCGATAAATGGCAGGACTGGCTTTTGTTCACAAACAGGGAAGACGTCGGAGTAACTGATGCCCTGTTTGATAAAGATATAGGTTTCTACATCTTTCAATTGCCTTTCTTCAACTTTGTAGTTGACTGGGTATTTGGAACCCTTTTAGTAACAATTATTTTTACGGCCATAACTCACTATCTAAATGGTGGCATCAGGTTTCAAACTATGGGGGAGAGAGTCAGGCCTCAAGTTAAAGCTCATTTATCTGTATTGCTTGCAGTCATAGCTTTAGTCCGAGCGGCTAACTACTGGTTAGCTAGATATGAGTTGACTACATCTGATCGAGGGGCGGTTGATGGAGCCACTTATACGGACGTAAAAGCTCAGCTTCCCGCTACTAATTTATTAATCCTCATTTCTTTATTAGCAGTAATTCTTTTGGTTGTTAACATTCGTAGACGAGGATGGGTTTTACCTGCACTTGCAGTCGGCTTATGGGCTTTCGTAGCAGTGGTGGTGGGGAGTATCTATCCAGCAGTCATACAAAATTTTCGTGTTGAACCCGCAGAATCAGAAAAGGAAGCTCCTTATATAGAAAGAAATATTGCGGCTACAAGAGAAGCTTACGGATTGGCTGAAATTGACGAGGTTCAATTAACAGATTTTGATAACAGCATTACTGCAAATGATTTAAAAAATAATTCAGAGACAGTTAGAAATATAAGAATTTTGGATCCACTTATAGTTCAGGCGACTTTCGATCGTCTGCAAGGCGAAAGAGAGTTTTATCGATTCTCCGATGTTTTAGATACTGATCGGTATGAAGTAAATGGAGAAACAACCCAGGTGCTACTTGGAGCAAGAGAACTTAATTTAAATGAAACTCGTTCATGGGAAAATCAGCATGTTGCATTTACTCACGGTTATGGGCTTGCATTAGCACCAGTTTCAAGAGTCAAAGGTTCTGGGGATCCTGATTTCTTGATAGGGGATTTACCAGTATCAATTGACGAAGCAATGAACCTAACCCTCGATAGGCCTCAAATCTATGTAGGAGAAAATCTAGATGGGTATGCGGTTTTAGGAGCGAGTCGAAATGAGGTTGATTACACCGACGAAAATCAACAAACGCTCGCAGTTCGATATGAAGAATTAGGTGGCGATGGCGGAGTTGGTATGGGATCTTTATTCCGCAGAGTTGCCTTCGCTCTTCGATTCGGCCAAATAGAGCCTCTTATCTCAAATTTTGTAACAGAAGATTCCAAAGTAATGTTCGTTCGCGATGTGCGAGAAAGAGTTGAAAAACTTGCACCTTTCTTGCATTTTGATGCTGATCCTTATCCGATATTAGAAAATGGACGCATTATTTATATGATCGATGGTTACACCACAACAGATCGTTATCCGTATGCCCAAAATGCACCTGTAGCGGAGCTTCCACGAAAGAGCGGATTACGCCATAATTTTAATTATGTAAGAAATTCAGTTAAAGCAACAGTTGACGCTTTCACGGGGGAAGTAATTTTCTATGTCCTCGACCAACAAGATCCACTAATAAACGCTTACCAAAGAGCATTTGAAGGTTTATTTAAACCAATGGATGAGATGCCTGCTTCTTTAATCGAACACGTACGTTACCCAGAAGATTTATTCAGAGTTCAAACAGAACTTTGGGGGAAATATCATGTTGATGACACAGAGAATTTTTACCAAAGAGCTGCGGAATGGGCAGTTTCTCAAGATCCAGGTAGAACTGGAGAAGGTGCTGCAAATTTAGCGATTGTAAATGAGCAAGGCATCCGAATTGGCAGTAGAGATATGCGAATGTCTCCGTATAGAACAATCGTAGAACTACCCGATTCTGATGAAGCTGAGTATGTGGTCTTAAGAGCGTTCGTTCCCCTCGATGAGGAAGACACACGTAAAGAACTTGCAGCATTTATAGTTGGGCGGAGCGACAAGGATGATTATGGCAAATTGGCCGTATACAGACCTCCTTCATCAAATTTTGACGGACCAGCTCTAGCGGAGGAAAGGATTCGTAACGATGAAGAAGTGGCTAGTCTTCAAACCTTATTAAGCCAACGAGGTTCAACGGTATTGTTCGGAGAACTCTTACTAGTACCAATAGAAGACTCGATACTTTATGTCCGTCCTTTGTACGTTCAAGCTGAAGGTGATAGCACAGTTCCAGAACTGGTACAGGTTATCGTTGCTGTGGGCGAAGATGTAGTGATGGCTGATTCTTTACAGGAAGCACTTGAAATCCTTACAAACTCTTCTCTCTCGGAACTATTTGATGGAATAGGTTCAGGAAAATCTTCCCGAATAGAAACTAATGAAGAAGATGAAGCTCAGACGGAATCTGTCTCTACGATTGAATTATCAGATATTTCTGAGAATGTGGCAGCAATTATTGCTGAAATAGACCGCTTACAAAAAGCCTCAGCTACAGCTTTGGCAGATGACCCTGCAGACTGGGAGGAGTTTGGCCGGCTACAAGCGCAGATTCAAGAGCTTGTTAATGCTCTAGCGTTTGAGGCTTCTTGACAGCGGAGTCAATTTAGTGGCTGCCAACCACCAGTTTTTTTGTCATCTTGTTTTCTCACAGGTGAGTCTGATGCAAGGTCACTAAAAGCCTCGTCGCCATCGAGAGATGGGGACATTCTTTCTTCTTCGAATTCCATTTCAACATCAGTACTAAGAACAGAGATTTTACCTCTTAGCTCGACAGTCAAACGAGAAAGTTCAGCTGACAGTCGAGCAACATGAAGTTGAGTTTCAAGTATCGCGTCTTCATCTGCTGAAGAAGTGGTAGTTCCGAGGACATTGAAATTCTGTTCCAGTGACGAAACTCGTTCCTCTAGATCGCGAATACCGTTCACCAGATCAAGTAAAACTTGACTTGTATCATCTGGAATTTCAAATTTTGAACTCTCAGAAGAAGTTTTAAATCTTTTTGATTTTTTTCCCACAGTTAAATCGTAGTACCTACTAGACACATAAGTTTCTTGTTAAGTCGAAAACATTAAAAGGTTGTGAGCCCCATTATTTGTCGGATTGCTTTTTCACCTCTACGGTAATTAGGAATGACAATTGATGATTATGAAAACGTTGTGGTAACAGGAGCTTCAAGTGGCATAGGAGAAGCTGTTGCTAGAAGCCTTAGTAAAGTAGGGCTTACTGTTCATGCAATTGCGCGTCGGACAGAGCGTTTAGAAAAGCTTGCGGAAAATACAAATTGCATAGTACACACGATGGATGTTTGTGACTCTGAAGCATTTGTCGATTTATTGAAATCGCTTGAAGCTGATGTTTTGATCAACAACGCTGGTGTAGGAAGAGGTTATGGAAATTTAGTTGACGCACAATTTGAAGATATTGAAAGAACAATCGACACGAATGTAAAAGCAGCTATTTATGCAGCAAGAGCAGTTCTACCTGGCATGGTTCAACGCCAGAGTGGTCATGTCATAAATATTGGTTCGATGGCTGGTCTATACCCTTTGGCTTCGTCGTTATACGGTGCAACTAAAGGAGCCATGCACGTATTATCTATGGATTTACGTTTAGAACTTCAAGGGACGGGCATTAGAGTAACCGAAATTTGCCCTGGCCGAGTGAGCACAGAGTTTTATGATGCTGCAATAGATGACCCTGAGATAATTGAAAGCAAAAAAAACTCTGGAATAGAAGAAGTAACGAGTGAAGATATTTCTCAAGCAGTTCTTTATGCATTAAACGCTTCTCAACATGTCAATATTAATCGAATTGAGCTCCAACCAACAGAACAAACTTATGGTGGAATGCAATTTACTCCTAGGTCAAAAAAATGAGTTTCACGGGGAAAGTAGCAGTTGTAACTGGGGGTTCGTCTGGAATGGGAGCTGCCACTGTGAGAGCTCTAGCTTCAGCTGGGGCGCAAGTGAATTTGATCGATATTGACAGAAAAGGAGCTGAGGGAATAGCTCAAGAGACGGGTTCGGAAGTTTTCATAGGAGATGTTTCAAATTCAGAATTTTGTGATCTAACAATCAATTCCATTGTCGACAGTCAAGGCCAGATCGACATATTGGTAAACGCTGCTGGAATTATTTTGCGTGCAGATGCTTTAGAGACTAATGATGACAACTGGAAAAGAATTATGGCCGTCAATGTAGACGGAGTCTTCTTTATGTGTCGTTCAGCTCTTCGACATATGGCCAATGCAAAGTCTGGGGTCATAGTAAATTTTGGGTCTATATGGGGTGACGTCGCTGCATCAGGAGTGGCCGCATACTGCATAACAAAAGGAGCGGTGCATCAATTGACGAAGGCTTTGGCACTTGAGCATGCTGAAAATGGAATCAGAGTAAATGCAGTAGCGCCAGGAGAAGTAAATACACCAATGATCAAATCTGGTAGAGAAAAACCTCCAACAGCTGATGAACTCCAAGATTTAGCTAACAGGACAATTCCGATTAAACGACTAGCAGAACCTGAAGAAATAGCTGAAGTAGTTCTTTTTTTAGCTTCGGAAAAGTCCAGTTATATGACTGGATCTATAGTCCCAGTTGATGCTGGCTATACAGCAAGATAACTTCTGGTTGGCTCAACGGTTACCCCGCGATACTCTAACGACGCGGGGTGGAGCAGTCTGGTAGCTCGTCGGGCTCATAACCCGAAGGTCGCAAGTTCGAATCTTGCCCCCGCTACCAACCTAAAGATCCGGAATCACAACGGTTTCGGACTCTTCTGGTTCTCTGGTCGAGACGCTGTAGCGGATATTTGTTACAAGAAAAGTTGCTGTCTGAGATCAGCCGTGCACGGTCATTGATGAGTCGGGGTTGATCTCCCTGTTCCTCGAGAAGAAGCCGATGTGAAGGTCGCATCCGGTGTAGGCACCAGTGACCACGAGAGGATCGTGGTCGTGGTCGTGACCTGCTTCGACCGCTATGACCAGCTCGGCCATCATGTGTCCGGCCACACCGGCATTCTTGTATTGGTTGCCGCTTGTGCCGATCGCGACATAGAACCCGTCGAGGTCGGTACGGTCGTAGATCGGTAGCCAGTCGTCGCTCACGTCGTAGAGGTCGACGACTCCCTTCTTTTGGTGAGGGATCCCGAGGCTGGGGATGCGCCGATTCGCCCTGAGAACCTGCGCCTCCCATTGCGACTGGCTCAGCGACGTATCGTAGTTGTCAGGGTCGACAAATTCGCGGGGATCACAGTCGGGGTCGCCACTGCCGATGAGTATGTGGTTTCCGACTTCAGGTCTGAAATAGATACCACTGTCGTTGTCAGCAGCTACGACTCCTTTGTTCATGAAGTCGAAACCCTCGGGGGCGGGAACGTGGTGAACCTCGTGACGTAGCGCCTTGGTCTTGATGTTCATCGAGTTGTAAACGCCGGCTATCTGGTTGATGACGTAGGAATGTGGGCCGGCAACGTTGATCACGACCGGTGCCTCGACCGAGCGACCATCGTTGAGCGTCACTCCGCTTACTCGATCTTTTTCACGATCGACTGACACTACTTCGGCGTCGAACCAGAACTCGGCACCACTAGCCTCTGCTCCACGTTGGAGGTTGTGACACGATAACTGTGGGTCGCTCACATAGCCCGATTCCGCTGAGAAGTATGCTCCGGTGATCGAACCGTGCGGATCGTCCCAGAAGTGTTTGTCGTCAGGTCGCTTCGGGGGTCCGAATAGTCCCGTGTCGAGAATAGGAAGCCGAGCTTTCACGTCGTCGACCGACCACGTCTCGAATGGAATTCCGATGTCGGCCCATAGTGTTGCGACCCGTTCTGCGTGGTGATCGTCGTCGGTGCGAATGAGTAGCTGACCGCATTGGTGATATTCGATGAGACCGAGCTCGTCATCGGCTCCTATGTAGTTCTCCCAATCATTCCAGTACTGGGCTCCCTCCCATGCCAGTGTTACGCCCTCGGTGGTCGAATAGCTGAACCGCACGATCGCACATGAATTGATAGTGGAACCGGCACCGGCCGCAGAAGCTTTGTCGACGTTAAGCGTCTTCCACCCGCGCCGTGCTAGCTCGTGTGCTGTGGCACAACCGATCACCCCCGAACCGATGATGATGGCGTCGAATCGAGTCGTGGTCATGAGCACTCCTCAGGTTTCTTGAGATTTTGCATTCCCACACCAGCGTAGGTGTAGCTCAAACTTGCGCTGGCTACTACTTCTAAATCAACATTAATTTTCGACACCGAGCATCACCAAAACTTTCAGTAGATCAAAATAATACTCGCATTCTCATCTTCAGAACCAAGCGCACCATTCGATCAGTTCTCTTGAACGGCAACAAAACCGACACCAAGCTCAATTAGTTGGCAATTTGACCGTAAATAGGGTCACTTTCATCTCGCGACCCTGCAATAAACTTATTAGGCATTTTTTCGTCAATTGTTTCGATTCTCGTCCAATCAGCCCTTAGAAAACGTTTCGCGATACGCCATTGCCCATCTCGGTCCTCGAAATAGTCAATGTACCTCCCACTGAAAGTCCACAACCTCTCAGGACTGTCTTCATCCGCCGGTTGAACATGGTAGGCAAGAATGTAAGATTCGGCGATTGCTCCGTTGTCATTGAAATCTATTTTTGTGTTCGACAGGCGATGTTGGGTCGAGGAGTATCTTTTTCTCAATCTTTCAACAACAGGAAGAGCAAAATCTTCAATCGGCACTAAT
>PBAM01000034.1 GCA_002716285.1 Acidimicrobiaceae bacterium | reverse complement strand
CCCGAGTCCTGGTGCGGATCGACAGGTTCACCGCACGGTCGTTCGCCGATCTGGAGCGGCAAATAACCGCCATCGACTGGTCGCCGTGGCTGCCCAGCGATGCCGTTCCCCGCTTTCGGGTGACGACCCGACACTCGAGGCTCTGGCACGACGGGGCGGTGGGCGAACGCTTCGCTGCCGCCTTCCCGGCTGCGGGCGATCGCCATGACGATCGGGTCAGCCCTGGCTCCGGCGCCGAGGTGGCGGGTGACGATGGTGGAACCGGTCCGCTGGTCGTGGTGCGGGGACTGGATGACCGATTCACCGTCAGTGTCGATGCCTCGGGCGCCCCCCTCCACGAACGCGGCTGGCGGCAGGCCACGGCGAAGGCGCCGCTCCGGGAATCGGTGGCCGCCGGCCTGCTCGCCTCGGCGGGCTGGGACCCGTCATCGGCCCTGGTCGATCCCATGTGCGGATCAGGGACCATTGCCATCGAAGCGGCTCTGCTCGCCGCCGGGACGCCAGCCGCAGCGGGCCGCGACCTGGCTCTCCGGGCATGGCCCTCGTTCGAACCGGGCACCTGGGCCAGTGTGGGCGCCGACGCCGAACGACTCCGGGCCGAGGCGCCGGTGCCCGACGGTGCCGACTCGCCGCGCATCGTGGCTGCCGACCGGGATGCCGGAGCAGTCGAGGCTGCCCGGGCCAACGCCGAACGGGCCGGCGTAGCCGACCGCATCGAGTTTCGGGTGGCTCCAGTGGCGGCCCTCGAGCCACCCGCCGGCACGCTTCCATCCGGGCCGCCGGGCCTAGTGGCTACCAACCCGCCGTGGGGTGGCCGGGTTGGTGGAGGCGACCTCCGGAACCTCTACGCGACGCTCGGCAACGTCGCCGCTGAACGCCATCCGGGCTGGAAGATCGGTGTGCTGGTCGCCGACCGGTCCATGGCCCGGCAGGTCAGGCCTGGTCTCGGCGAGCTTCTACACCTGGAACTCGGCGGCCGATCAGCCCACTGGCTGGTCGGGCGCCTGCCCTCCTGACGACGCTCCAGGCCTTACGAGGTGCCTACCGGTGGTGGGATGCGGTATTCCGGGTCGGCCGTCCGCGGTGGATCGCGTCGGGCCAGTGCGGCGCTCACCGAGTCGGCCAGCCGCGTTTCCTTGGCCGCTACGTGTGCCGGGTCACGCTCGGCGAACTCGGGCATGACCTCGCGGGCGAACAGTTCTATCGACTCGCAGATGTGCTCATGACGGTTGTGCCCGGCCTGGCTGATGAAGATGACCTGGTCCACGCCGGCCGCTTCGTAGTCCAAGAGCAGGTCCCGTATCTGGTCCGGTGTACCGATGGCACCGCGTAGCGAGGCGACGCCCTCGTCCACTCCATCGACCTCCTTCTTCATTCGGGCCCGGAGGCCCACGCCGACCTGGGCGGCCGTCTCCCGGTCGAAGCCAAAGGCAGTGCGGTTGGCCAGGAACTGCTCGTGGATGTCGGTCACTCCAGGCTGGTGGTTGCCGAATCCGTAGAAGTGCCCAAGGGAGTACCCGAAGAAGTGGGCTCCGTCGAGACCCCGGTTGATGGCCTCCTCCTCGTCCTTGTGGCACATGAACGGCAGAGCGCAGGCGATGTTGGCGTTGACCGAGAACCCGGCCGGTACGCAGGCGTCGGACCCGATGATCTTGTAGTACTCGCCCACCCACTCCTCGGCCTCACCGGGCTCCACGAACCCGAACGACAGGGCACCGAGGCCCTTGGCGGCGGCCAGGCGGATGGTCTCGCGTTGGGTGCAAGCCACCCACAGCGGGGGGTGGGGCCGCTGGAACGGCTTGGGCACCACGTTGCGAGGTGGCATCTGCAGCCACGGGCCGTCCCAGCCGGCGAAGGGCTCCTCGACCATCATCCGGCTAGCTGCCTCGATGTGGTCCAACCACTGGTCGCGCTTGGTGGCCCGATCAACCCCGAAGCCGTCCAATTCGGCGTTGGAGGACGACTCCCCGGTTCCGAAGTCGACCCGACCGTCTGACAGCAGATCGAGGGTGTTGATGCGCTCCACGACCCGGGCAGTGTGGTTGTAGGCCCCGGGGAGCAGGACGATTCCGTGGCCCAGTCGGATGCGCGAGGTGCGCTGGCTGGCCGCGGCCAAGAACACCTCGGGGGCCGAACTGTGGCTGTACTCCTCGAGGAAGTGGTGCTCGACCTCCCACACGTGGTCGAAACCCAGGCGGTCCGCCAACTCCACCTGGTCGAGGGCGTCCTTGAACAGGCGGTGTTCGTCGCCTTCGCCCCATGGCCGGGCGATCTGGTGCTCGTAGAACAGGCCGAACTTCACGGCGGGAAGCCTATGGGCGCTAGCCCGACCGGGCCGGGTCGGGAGGGGGAGCCCTAGGGTCGCCTCATGGTGGTTCGGTCGTGGTGACGATGGCGGGGAGACGGGGGCTACCCAAGCCGATCCTGATACTGGTAGGGATCCTCGTGGTGGCCGTCGCCGTCTGGTGGTTCCTCGTGCGGTCCGATGCGCCATCGGCACCGGATCTGGCCACGGCGGCCGAGACCGCGGCGGCCGCCCAGGCGTCGACCACCAGCGCGGCGTCAGCTACCACTATGCAGGCCACGACCACCGCTGCTCCAGCCACGACAGCGTCACCGGCCACGACCACCGCTGCTCCAGCCACGACAGCGTCACCGGCCACGACCGTTGCTCCGACCGCGGACCCGTCGGGAACGTGGACCGTGGACCCCGACATCGGATCGTTCCACGACTTCACCTCGAGTTGGGTGGGCTACCGGATCGACGAGGAACTGGGTAAGGGCATCGGAGCTACGACAGCCGTGGGTCGCACACCGTTGGTTACTGGGACCGTGGAGGTCCGCAGCGGTGTCGCAGCATCCGCTGAGATCACAGCCGATCTCCGTGGCCTGGCATCCGACCGGATCTACCGGGACGGGAAGGTCTTCGAGGTTCTCCACGTCGACCGGCATCCCGAGGCCGTGTTCGTAATGGCTGAACCGGTTCCCCTGACCGCTGGCGCCACCGAGATGTCCGCCACGGTGCCCGGCACCCTGACCGTCAACGGAGTGTCGGTGGCCGTCGATGCGGCCCTCGAGGTCACCCTGGTGGGGGACGTCTTGGCCGTGGTGGGAACCCTGCCGGTGGTGCTGGCCGACCACGACGTGGTGGCGCCCAGTGCATCCATCGTGATCTCGGTGGCCGACAGCGGCGTGGTGGAATTCCAACTGTTCCTCACCCGTGCCGTGGGAGGCACCGGGTGACTGGAGAGTCCCTCCACGTCACTAACCCGTTCTCGGCGCTCCGCTACCCGGCCTTCGCCCGCTTCGCCCTGGGGTCGACCTTTTGCGGTGTCGCCCAGTTCCTGGCTGGTCTGGCCACCCCGTTCCTGATCAACCAACTCACCGACTCCAACTCGTGGGTCGGTGCGGCCTCGTTCGCCGCTCTTCTCCCGGCCGTCATCGGCACACCGTTCGCCGGCGCTTTGGCCGACCAGATGGACCGTCGCCTGCTCCTGCTCGGCGGGATCGGGTTGCAGAGCCTGGTCATGGTGGCCATCGTGGTGCTGTACACGTCCGACCGCCTCACCCCTTGGTTCATCCTGGGCCTGAACTTCGTCGGAGGGTCGGCGTCGTCGTTCCTTTGGGCACCGACCCAGTCACTGGCCGCCGTCCTGGTACCCAGGGAGTCACTGGCCGCCGCGGTACGCATGGTGTCCATCACGTTCACCGTGGCTCGGTCCGTGGGCCCGGTGGTGGCCGCCCTGACTCTGGCCTTCGGGGGTCCCGGCCTGGCGTTCTCCGTGGCCCTCGGTATCTACCTGGTTGGTTTCAGCGTGCTGACCACCGTCCGGACGGAGTGGTCGCCAACCGGTGGCGGCGGCTCGCTTCGATCGCAACTGGGCGACGGGATTGCCTACGTCCGGGCCCGACCCGAGATGCGGCTGGCCTTTCGGCTGGCGTTCACTGTCGCTTCGCACGGCGCAGTGTTCGCCTTCTCGCTTACCGCCGGGGTGGCCGACGACCTGTACGGCCTGGGTGGCGGCGGCCTCGGGGTTCTGGCCACCAGTGCGGGCGTGGGCTCACTGCTGGCCAGTGCCTACATCAGCGGACCCGGTTCCCGGGTGGCCCGTTCGGTCATGGAGCACCGCAACATCCTTTTTTACGGGTTCGGGCTGGTGGTAGTGGCGTCCACGGGGTGGATGGCTGTCGGGATCGTTGGCTACCTATGCATGGGCGCGGCCCACATGCTCCACGGGACGACGCTCAGCACAGCCCTGCAGATACGGGTCGACGATGCGTACCGGGGTCGGGTCATGTCAGTTTTCCTAGTGGCTGTCCTGAGTGGGATTCCGCTGGGTGGACTGGCGTTCGGCATCCTCAGTGACCTAGTGGGCTTGCGCTGGGTGGCCCTCGGAGCCGGCTGCCTGCTGGTTATTCACGCCCTGGCCTTCCACCAGCGGGGCATGCTGGCCATGCTGGACAACGAAGTCGAGGTCGCCGGAGGGGGATCTGACAGCGGTCCGGTTGCCGAAACGCCCGATTCGGGGGATGATCAACCTACGGACGACTGATTCAGCGATCGTCCGTGAGGAGGGGAGGGTCCGTGTCCGATAGTTCGTCCGAGCATCTACTAGCCGTGGTTGACGCCCTTGATGCGTTGGCTCGCGAACACACCCCGGTTGAGGCGGCCGAGTCGATGGACCCCGCGGTGCTGCAGGCCTTCTGGAGGGAGTGGCCCCACACCAGCGTGTGGGCCGGCAACCTCTGGCGCGCCCTGAACCGGGATCTGGAGGTCCCGGCGGGAGCCCGAGATGACCGCGAAGTTGATGAGGTCGGAGGGAGCGGCTGATGGTCGCTCTCGCCGAGGTGATGAGCAAAGAGGTCGTCAGTCTGCCGCCCGATTCAACCGTCAGTGACGCCGCCCGGGTGATGGTCCGGGGTGGCTTCGGTTCGGTGGTCATCGTCCAGGGACGGATGCTGCTCGGCATCCTCACTGAGCGCGACGTCTTGCGGGCCGCTGCCGAAGAAGATGACCTGCGAGCGGCCCGGGTGGATCAGTGGATGACCGAGGATCCCGACACGGCGCTGCCGGACCTCGATACTGAGGAGGCGGCGAGCCTGATGTTGAGCCGCGGCTATCGGCACCTCCCGGTGGAGGTCGACGGTGAGCTCCTCGGCATGGTCAGCTTGCGCGACGTACTGAGCGCTCGCATCGCGCAGCGTTGACCCCAGCCGGGTGCCCTGATGGACGCCGCAGATCGTCAGGAGCGCGCGCGTCGCGTCAACGCCGCGTGGACGGCGCCACTGGTCTACGGCGCGGTTCGGGGCCTCGTCCGGATCCTGCTCTGGCCGTACTTCCGAACCCGTACGGTCGGCCGCCAGCACATCCCGGCTGACGGGCCGGTCATCCTGGCACCCGTCCACCGCTCAAACCTTGATTCACTGATGCTTTCGCCGCTGATGCGGCGACGACTCCGGGCCCTGGCCAAGGAGAGCCTGTTCAAGGTGGGGCCTCTGGCCTGGGTAATCGCTTCGCTAGGTGCCTTCCCCGTGCACCGTGAGACCGCTGACCGCGAGTCAATGCGCATCGCTCGGGAACTGTTGAACGACGGGAACCTCCTGCTGGTCTTCCCGGAAGGGAAGCGCCATGAGGGTCAGGCCATCGGTGAACTGTTCGACGGCACGGCGTGGCTGGCCGCCAAGACCCAGTCGCGTGTAGTGCCCGTGGGCATCGCCGGGACTGGTGAAGCGATGCCCACCGGGGCCCGCCTTCCCCGGCCGACACGGGTGCGTATCGTGATCGGGCCGCCGATAGGACCACCCGAGCCGAAGGGAGCCCGGAGCGCGCTACGGACTTGGACTGAGGGGCTGACTGGTGCCCTCCAGGCCGCCCAGGACGAGGCGGTGGTACGCGCCCGAGCCTGAAACGGTTCCGATACTGGTTCGGGAACGCCGAGATGCAATGGTCCGGCTGATGCGGGACCGGGTTGTGGTGGGGCGGGGTGCAGCGGTCGGGGCGGTGGCCTTCATGGCTGTCGGCCCCAGCATCGTCAAGAAGGTCGAGATGGCGGAGATGGCCTTCGTCTTCTGGCGGCTCAGTGCCGCTGCCGCCTTCTACGCCCTCGTCCTCGTCCTCGTAGGCAACCGACTCCGCTGGGAGGACTTACGTCGCTCCATGGTGGGCGGCCTGCTGTTCGCCGTCAACCTGGTGTTCTTCATCTTGTCCATGCGTCGGACCAGTGCCGTCAACGCGGTGGTGATCGCCTCCATGCAGCCGGTGTTGCTACTGGCCGTCGGCTACCGGTTGTTCGGTGAGCGCCCCCACCGGTCGGTCTACATCGGTGCGGCTGTGGCCTTCGGCGGAGTGGTGGTGGCCATGGCCGGATCGGGGGCCAACGAGGTGGCCACCTGGTCAGGGGACCTGTTGGCAGTTGCCACCACGGTCCTGTTCGCCGCCTACTACGTGGTCTCCAAGCAGGCCCGGGCAGAGTTGGACTCCACGACCTACCAACTTTCGCTCACCGTGGTGGCCGCGGTGGCCATGTTGCCCATAGCCCTGGTAGCCGAGGGCGGCCTGGCCGTGCCGTCGGGTGAGAACTGGGTCTTGGTTGCGGCCATGGCCGCCCTCCCCGGAACCGGCCACCTGCTGACCAACTTCGCCCATGGTCATGTGACCCTGACCCAGATGAGCCTCATCCAGCTGTTGTTCACTGCCGTGGCCCCGCTGTACGCCTGGTGGCTGGTAGGTGAGCGCGTGGTCGGCCAGCAGGCTGTCGGGATGGCCGTTGTGATGACCGCCCTGGCCTTCGTGGTGACCCGTCCCGTTGGAGTGGTCGACCTCTCAGGCGACTAAGAGCCGGCCCGGTCGCCGCGCACGAAGCGCAGCATCCAGGCGGCTACGTCGACTCGGTGAAGTGGAGCGTCCAGCGTGGATAGCGCCTCGTCGAGAACCCCTTCGGGACTGGTCTGGGTGAAGCGGCCCCGGTAGAGCACGTCGGCGTAGTGGGCGTCGAACTCGGGATGGGCCTGCACGCCCAGCATGTGGTCGCCCACGGCCAGGGCGGCTATCGGGCAGTGGTCTGCGGTGGCCACCAGTCGACCGGCCGGTGGCATGTCCAGCACCTGGTCGCGGTGGCAGTAGAACACGCCCACCTCGTCGTGGTCCGGTTCCATCCAGGTCTCTCGGCTTGTGATGCGCGCCGGCCGGTTGCCGAGGCCCCATGTCTGAACCCGTTCCACCCGGCCACCGAGGGCCTGGGCGATGGCCTGATGGCCGAAGCACACGCCGAGGGTGGGAGCCCGGGCGGCGTCCAGGTCGCGCACCAGGTCGAGGAGTGACCGGATCCACGGTTCGTCTTCGTAGACCCCCCGAACCGAGCCGGTGATAAGCCAGGCATCGTGGTCATCGGGCCCCGAGGGGAAGGTGCCCTGGTACACCGGCACGTCCACGAACTCGACGGGTTCGCCGGTCGCGGCAAAGAGGTTCGTGAACAGTTGCTGGTAGCCCCCGTATTCGGGACGGAGTTCCTCGAAGATGTCGTCGCATCGCAGCAATCCGATCCGCATCGGGTGGACCGTACCGGTCGGTCCTGATCGGAACCGGATCGGGAACTGGGTTGGCCGAGTCGTCCGCTGCTGGTGAGACTGGGTCGATGCGGCGGGGCCTGGTGTTGATCGTGTGTGCCCAGATCATGTGGGGGTTGTCTCCGGCCTTCTGGCGACTGGGATCAGACATCGCGGCACTCGACCTGCTGGGTCATCGGGCCCTGTGGGCCTTCGTGACAGTCTTCGTCATCCACGCGATCCGTGGCTCCCTGCAGGCGGTGCGTACGGCGACCCGGGAACCCCGAACCCTCCTGCTGGAGGTCTTTGCTGGCGTCATCATCGGGTCCAACTGGTTGGTTTGGGTGTGGGCGGTCACCAACGACCGGGTGGTGGAGGGCAGCCTGGGCTACTTCATCACGCCACTGGTCAGCGTGGTCCTCGGCGTGATGGTGGTCGGCGAGCGACTTCGCCGGGCCCAGTGGGCGGCTGTGGCCCTAGGTGCGGCCAGCGTGACATGGCTGACCGTGGACATGGGCCGCCTGCCGTGGGTGTCGCTGTTCCTGGCGGCCACGTTCGGCATCTACGGGCTCGTCAAGAAGATGGTGGATCGGCCGCCGTTGGACATGCTGGCCATCGAGTTGACGGTGATGCTCCCGCTGGCCCTGGTGTTCCTGGGTACCCGCCTGTCCGGTGGGGACGATGCGCTGGTATCGGCGGCGGGCTCGGAGTACGTGGTGCTCCTGGGCAGCGGCCTGTTCACGGTGGTGCCGTTGTTGTGCTTCGCCGGAGCAGTCCAGCGAGTGCCGTTGTCGGTGATCGGTGTGATCCAGTACCTGTCGCCGTCCACCCACTTCGTGCTGGGCGTGGTGGCCTACGACGAGCCGCTCGGTGGGGGGCGCCTGGTCGGATTCCTCCTGGTGTGGCTGGGGCTGGCCGTGTTCACCGTCGATGGACTACGGGTCGCCAGGTCCGGTGCCCATCCAGATGGTCCGCCCCGTGGTCAGCGGATCGGGTGGCGGCCCCTAGGCCAGCGCGGCCAGTTGGGTCGAGGTAAGGGGTAGATAGAGGTTGGCGACCCTGTCAGGCGTTGGCGCCGACAGACGCCAGGACCTCGGTGGCGAACGCCGGGGCCTCATCCTCGAGCCGGCGGCGGTTCAGCGACCGGGCGGCCACCACCGTGGCACCATGGCCCTCCAGCAAGGCCGACAACTTGTCCGCCGCGTTTCCGGGGTTCACGGCGTGGGTCATGAATGCCGCCACCTTCTTGTCCCACAGCTTGGGGATCTGACGCACCTTGCCGGTGTCGCCGGGGCGGTGGCCGAACAGGATCAGGCCGTCGACCCAGGTCCCGACGAAGACCAGGTCGGCCTCGGCCAGTTCCTTGTAGTCGATGTTGGTGACCGGGCGTACGGCGACCGTGGCGCCGGCCACCGCAGCGGCCCCGCCGATCAATTCGGCGGCCCGGCGTGTGTTCCCCGTTCGGCTCTGGTGGATGACGACGACGTTCACTGGCTTGCCTGCTCCATTTCCACAGTGTGCCTCACGGGAAGGGGCCGTCCTACACTCGCCGCCATGCCGACCTACGACTATCGCTGTGGCGTGTGTGACGCCGTCTTCGAGATGCGTCGCCCGATGGCAGAGTCGTCTGAGCCGGCCACGTGCCCGGACGGACACGAAGGGGCCCGACGGATGCTCTCGGTATTCGCCGCAGTGGGCGCCGGATCGACACCTGGCCAGGGCGGTTCGGCCCCTGCTCCGGCCATGGGCTGTGGCGGTGCTTGCGCCTGCCACCCGGGGTGACCCGATGAGTCGACGCGATGAGGGACGCCTGGCCGGGAAGGTGGCCTGCATCACGGGGGCCGGTTCCGGGCTGGGGCGGGCCATGGCGCTGCGTTTCGCCGAGGAGGGTGCCACGATCGCCGCCCAGGACCTCCGCTGGGAGACCGCCGACGAGACCGTCAAGCTGCTGGACGGCGACGGTCACCGGGCCTTCGGCGGTGACGTGTCCGACGAGGGCGACATGGTCTCGATGTTCGCCCAGATCCACGGGGCCTGGGGCCGACTCGACGTGCAGGTGAACAACGCCGGGGTCAGCCGACTGCCCGGTGACGGCTTCGAAGAGATGATGGCCGGGGAGGGTTCCCAGATCACCCTGATGGGGTACGCAGCGTTCTCCAAGATGATGGCCATCCACGCTGGCGGGACGTTCCTGTGCACCCGCGAAGCCGTCAAGCTGATGGGTGAGGGTGGATCGGTGGTCACCCTGTCCAGCATCGCCGGGCTGTCGGGATGGGGACCGGTGCACTACTCCTCGGCCAAGGGAGCCGTGCTGGGTTTCACCCGGGCGGCCTCCAAGGAGCTGGGGGGCAGGGGCATCCGTATCAACGCCATCGCTCCCGGGGTGATCGACACGCCCATGACCGCCGACGTGGATGAAGCCATGCTGGCCCCCCTGGTGATGATGACGCCGTTGGGGCGTCAGGGGACGGCCGAGGAGGTCGCCGACACGGCCCTGTTCCTGGCCTCCTCGGAGAGCTCGTTCATCACCGGCCAGTGGATCTCGCCCAACGGGGGCCTCATCACCATCTGACCGGGACACCGGGTCTGCCGGCCCGGCGGGTCGTTTCGTAGGATCAGGTCCGGCGGGTCAGGTCCAGATCCAGCAGGTGCCGCTCGGTTTCCTCGGGATCCAGCCCCATCTCGGCCATGCCGGCGGCCATGACGTCCCGGTAAGAGTTGCTGGGTGGGCCGATCGGCGGCGGCGACGTCGATCCCAGCGTGCACACCGCTTCGCCGTCGATCCGGTCCATGCCGATGAGCAGGTCGATGATCCCGTCCAGCACCCGTACGGCCTCGCCCGGGTCCGGTGGGTCGGGAGGCAGGAACGTCTCGCCGGTCGGAAGGCCGTTCTCCTGGGCCACCACGTCGGCCATCTGATCCCAGGTTATTCGCCAGGCCCGACCCACCACGGTGAGGCGATCGTCAGGTATTGGCTCGTCGGGACAGAAGCAGCAGCCACCGTCCCACCGTCGGGAGTGGCCGCCGAAGAACACCGGGTAGGGGACCGTCACCCGGCAGTCGCCGGTCGCCGGGGTGGGGTCTGCGGCGCCCCGGTGTGGACCCCAGGGGGTGTCTTCACCACATCCCCGGAGGTAGGAGTCGAAGCGCGCGGCCAGCAGGTTCGACCCGTAGGCCACGTACCAGACCGGTGTCGGCTCACCGGTGGACATCAGGTGCCGAGCAGGTCGTCGAGGCCGCGGGCCGCCGGGTCGTCGGTCGGTGGGACCTCGTCATGGAGGCGGTTCAGGTGGGTGAGGCTGACCATCCCGGCCATCACCGCCCCCCCATCGGTGTCCTCGGGCAGGTCTCCGGGTTCTCCCCAGTGCATGTCCACCCGGTAGCTCCCAGCATGGCCTTCCTTGGGTACCAACTCGGCCGTGGTCAAGCTGCGCGGAGGAGCCGACCCGGTCAACGTGTAGCGCCAGCCCCTGACCTCGTCCAGCGGCACGTTGGGGACGTTCACGTTCAGGACCTGAGCGGTCGAGGGTGCGGTGCCGGCCATGTCCTCGACGACGGTGCCGACTACGGCCCGGCCGACGGTGGCCGCCGTGNCCCAGNGCTGGTTGACCAGGACCTCGTCGGCCCCCTGGCCCTCGATNCCCCANCCGGTGACGGCCTGGCTCACNGCGANCCCGGTGANGCCTCCGTTGCGNGCGGTAAGNGCCGCACCCACCGTGCCCGAGTGNTACACCGACCGTCCCACGTTCATNCCCGGGTTGATNCCGGCCACCACCAGGTCGAACGAGTCACCGAANAAGCCGAGGCGGCTGTAGACGACGCACAGGCCGGGCGGTCCGCTNACCGACCANGACTGGTCGATNCCGTCGATATGGGCGTCGTGGACCTCAGGGCGAATCAGGTGCATGGCCCCGAGTGACGCNCCTGCNCCCGAGTACTCGGTNTCNGGGGCCACCACGGTCACCTCGCCGAGGTCCACCAGCGCCCGGGCCAGTTCGTGGAGNCCGACCGAGTCGATGCCGTCGTCGTTGGTNACCAGGATCCGCACGGGACGGACCGTACCGATCGNCGGGTGGTCGNTNGCCAGTGGGNCCNNGTNNCTCAGTCNGTCAACTGCANGCTGAGGCGCTCCCACTCGGCCATGAGGTCGGCCGCNCGGTCCTTGGCGGCCTCGTGNTCGGCCACCACTGAAGCCGCNCGGTCGGGNTCCTGGTAGAGGTCGGGGTCAGCGAGCCGTCCCTGGACCTCCANCACGNTGGCNTCAGCGGCCTCCCACTCCNTNTCCGCCCGTTCCANCTTCCGGCGGATGCCCTGGCGGGGGTCCCGCTGCGGCTTNCCCTTNGCCTTGNTCCCCCTGGNNCNGTCTCCCTTCNGAGNGGCCCCGTCACCGGAGCGGCGGNCCTCNGCGCCGTGGCTCGACGGGGCCGAGNCTCTGNTCGGANCTCACCGGNTACAGCACCCGGTCGGGGACGCCCTCGTACCANGTGGCNCGNCCATCCCGGACCTCGACGGCGCAGTCGGCCACNGACCGGATCAGGTGGCGGTCGTGGGTGATGAGCACGACGGTNCCCGGGTAGGCCTGCAGGGCGTCCTCCAGCACGTCACAACTGGGAAGGTCGAGGTGGTTGGTGGGCTCGTCCAGGACCAGGAGGTTGACGGGTACGGCCAGCGTCTTGGCNAGCGCCAGGCGGGTCTGTTCGCCACCAGACAGGTCACCCACNCGGCGGTCTACGGAGTCGCCCCGGAACCCGAAGGAAGCTAGGTAGGTGCGGGGGTTNCGCCCNTCGACCCCCACNCCGGGCACNGTCTTGAACTCCTCGAGCACCGTGCGNCGGTCGTCGAGNACCTCGGCCTGGAGTTGGTCGAAGTGGGACAGGTCGACNTTGGTTCCCCGGCCCACCCGTCCCGCCAGGGGCGGCATCTCGCCGGTGAGTAGACGGACNAGNGTGGTCTTTCCCGCTCCGTTCGGNCCGATGAGTGCCACCTTGCGNCCCCGNTCCACGTCGAAGGTGACGTTTNGCAGAATGATCTCGTTTCCGNCNCTGTCTGNACTNCCGGTCGACGGGNCGTCTGNCCATCTGTCGGANGACCCNTCGGCGGGNGGGTAGCCAGCNGTGACGTCGTGGAGTTCGGCCACNAGGCGCGACGANCGCCGGGGCTTGGGGAANCCGAACCGACTGGNCGGGTCGTCCGGCTCGTCNACCACGATCCGGTCCAGNTTCTCGAGGGCCTTGACCCGNCTCTGNACCTGCCGGGCCTTGNTNGCNTTGTATCGGAACCGCTCGATGAACCGCTCCGTCTGGGCCACCTGNCGGTCCTGTTGGGNGGCCANCGCCCTCTGGGNGGCCAACTGTTCCTCTCGGGCCACCACGAACTCGGCGAACCCGCCCACGTACTCGGTGATCCGGTTGCTNGCTAGTTCCAGGATTCGNTTNGCAACTGCGTCGATGAAGTCCCGGTCGTGGCTGACGAACAGCAGNCCACCGGACCANCCGGCNAGGTGCTGTTCCAGCCACGCCACNCTGTCNACGTCGAGGTGNTTGGTGGGCTCGTCCATGACCANCAGGTCNGGGGCCGAAAGCAGCANGCGGGCCAGGGCGACGCGCATCCGCCAGCCNCCNGACATCTCGNCCATGGGGCGATCGTGNTCGGCGGGGTCGAAACCGAGCCCGGAGAGNATCCGGTGNGCATCNGCCTCCACGGCGTAGCCGCCGATCTGTTCNAAGCGCGACTGGGCCTCTCCGAACTCGGCCAGCAGNNGGCCCTGTTCGTCGCCGGAGGCCGAACCNATGCGTTCTCCGAGGNACTCGATGCGGGCCGCCAACTCGGTGACNGGNCCAGCACCCAGCATCACCTGTTCGAACACCGACCGNCCGGTCTCGGTGGGGAGNTCCTGGGGGAGGTAGCCNATNTGCAGGTCGCGGGGNCGGTGGACCTCNCCGGTGTCGGGCTCNTGGAGNCCGACGATGGTCTCGATCAGCGTGGTCTTGCCGGTGCCGTTGCTGCCCACCAGGGCNACGCGNCGTCCGGCCCCAAGTTGCAGGGCNACGTCGCGNAANAACAGGNGAGGGCCAAAGGCACGCGACAGTCCGGTGGCGGTGAGCATCCTGAGNGGAGGNGGTCCGTACGGGGTTNTTGGACCGGGGTCAGGNGCCGGGTGGGTCCCAGCGGANCACNGCAGCNGCCGAGGACATNCCGGCGCCGAATCCGACCATCANNACCAGGTCACCCGGTTCGACCCTCCCTTTNTCCAAGGCGTCNACAAAGGCCAGCGGNATGGANGCNGCCGACGTGTTGCCGGTTCGCTCNAGCACCATGGCGGCCTTGTCCATGGGNANGCCNAGTCGNTTGAGGGCGGCGTCGATGATCCGGATGTTGGCCTGGTGGGGGACNACCAGGCCGATGTCGTCCATGGTCACACCGGCNCGNTCAANGGCGTTGGTGGCTGCNGCNTCGAGNGCTAGCACGGCCCGCCGGAAGACCTCCTTGCCGTTCATGAAGATCTTNCCGCCGTGTTCGCAGGTGAGGATNCTGGCCGCCGAACCGTCCGACATGAGGTCCCAGCCCANAAGNGTCGGNNTGCTGGCNGANCGCTCGATGACCACNGCGCCGGCNCCGTCNCCGAACAGGACGCAGGTGCCCCGGTCGGTCCAGTCGNTGATGCCNCTGAGNGCGTCGCTNCCGATNACCAAGATGGTCTCGACNCCNCCCTCGGCGAACTGCATGGCCGTGACGAGGCCNTAGACGAAGCCNGANCANGCNGCNTTCAGGTCGATGGCCCCNCAAGACATGCCCAGGTNGTGCTGCACCACCGAGGCGCTGGCAGGGAACTGCTGGTCGCNGNTACAGGTGGCCAGCAGCAGGAGGTCNACGTCGGAGGGNTCNACGCCGGCCATGGCCATGGCGTCGCGTCCGGCNTCCNCCGACATCTCGGTGACCTTTCCGTCCACGTGGCGGGNCCCGATCCCGCTGCGNTCGCGGATCCACTCGTCGGAGGTNTCCACNATCTCGGCGAGGTCGTGGTTGGTGAGCNTNCGTTCGGGGAGGTGGGTCGCCCAACCGGTGATGCGGCCGTGGGCCATGGGGAACTCCGTGGTTCGTGGACCGGACGGTGGACNCGTGGGTCCGGNAGGAAGGCTAGCCACCGCCCACCNGTAGGGTCGNCCGACGATGGAGGATCATGAACTGGCCGGGCTGCTGGCCCAGGAGGCCGGTGACGTGCTCCTNGCNGTNNTGGACGAGGGCCTGNCGGCNGGATGGACNCCGTGGCAACTCCAGGACCAGGGCGACCGNNGGGCCCATGAGCACCTGGTGNCCCGCCTGGCNGACCTCCGACCCGNCGACGCCGTCCTGTCNGAAGAGGGGAGCGATGACCNGGCCCGCTTGGCNANCGANCGGGTGTGGATCATCGACCCGCTGGACGGAACCAGNGACTTCTGCCGCCCNGGCAGTGTGGAGTGGGCGGTGCACGTGGCTCTCGTGGAGGATGGGGTGCCGACNGCCGCNGCGGTCTCACTACCGNCCAGCGGNGGCCTCTACGGGACTGGAATCTCNGTGGTGAAGCAGGTGTCGGAGCGGGACCGGCCNATTGTCATCACCAGTCGATCCCAGTGGGGTGAAGCCGAGGAGGTGGCGTCGGCCATCGGCGGGGTNGTNCGGTCCTGTGGATCNGCNGGAGTNAAGGCGATGGCGGTGGTGTCCGGCTCGGNCGACGTCTACGTCCACCCNTCGGGACTCTACGAGTGGGACGCCTGCGCGCCAGCCGGGGTGGCCAGGGCTGCCGGGCTGAACGTGTCGGGCATCGACGGGTCGCAGTTGGAGTTCAACAAGCCCCGGCCGGTCGTTCCCGGTCTGGTGATCAGCCGTCCGGAGTACACCGACCGGGTGCTGGGCGCTCTTCGTTGGTGACCGGACCGGTAGTGAGCTGGTCAAACAGTCGATCGACCTCATCGGCCAGATGTGCCTCGTCGCCGTCGTTGACCACCACGTGGTCGGCCACGGCCCGTCGTTCAGCGTCGCCGACCTGGGAGGCCATGCGGGCCCTCGCGTCCCCGACGGTCATCCCCCGGCCGACCAGCCGTTCCAGGCGCGTCTCCCGGCCGGCTTCGACGACCACCACCTCGGTGTAGCCCCGGCCGTCGGGGAGGCGGCCCAGGTCGCTCTCCACCAGGACGGCCATGTCTAGGACAACTAGGTGGTGCTTGTCGGTTGCCTGTCGGGGGTTCTGACCTGTGCGTATCTCGCCGGTCAATGCGTCAAGACGTCGCGCCAGTTCCTTGTTGATCGCCGGATGACTGATGGCCTCCAGATCGGAGAGTCGACTCTTGCCTCCCGGGGCTCGGTCGCCAAACACCAGGGTGGCCAACGTTCCACGGTCGACGTGCCCATCGTCATCGAGGACTCCGTCGCCGAATTCTGCTACCACGGCGTCTCTCACGTTGTCCTGAGTCAGGACGTCACGGCCGATGTCGTCCACGTCGATCACGGTGGCACCCCGCTCGGCCAGCAGTCGGGCCACCGTGGATTTGCCGGCGCCGATGCCGCCGCAGAGGCCGATGACCCGTAGCCGAGCGGTCACCTGTCGACCCGGTGAGTCAGCACCCGATTTCAGGACAAGCCGACGGGCGTCGACACCTCGTCGAAGAAGTTGCCGCCCTTGTCGTCGACGACCACGAAGGCCGGGAAGTCTTCGACCTCGATGCGCCACACGGCCTCCATGCCCAGTTCGGGGTACTCCAGCACCTCGACGGACCGGATGGAGTCCAGTGCCAGACGGGCCGCCGGGCCGCCGATAGAACCGAGATAGAAGCCGCCGTGATGGGCACACGCCTCTGTGACCTGTCGCGACCGGTTGCCCTTGGCCAACATGACGAAACTGCCGCCCGCGGCTTGGAAGCGGTCCACGTAGGCATCCATCCGCCCTGCCGTGGTGGGGCCGAACGAGCCTGAGGCGTAGCCCTCCGGCGTCTTGGCTGGACCGGCGTAGTAGACGGGATGGTCCTGCATGTAGTTCGGCATGGGCTGGCCGGCGTCCAACAACTCGGCGATCTTCGCGTGGGCGATGTCGCGCGCCACCACGAGGGTGCCGGTGAGCGACAGCCGAGTCTTCACGGGGTGCTTGGACAGTTCGGCACGAATGTCGTCCATGGGTTGATCCAGATCGATGGGCACCACGGCGACCGACAGGTCGTCGCTGGTCACTTCGGGTAGGTAGCGGGCAGGGTCCTCCTCCAACTGCTCGAGGAACAGCCCCTCGGTGGTGATTTTTCCAAGGGCCTGGCGGTCTGCCGAGCAGGACACAGCGATGCCCACCGGGTTGGATGCACCGTGGCGTGGCAGGCGCACCACCCGGACGTCATGGCAGAAGTACTTGCCACCGAATTGGGCCCCTATACCGAACTCACGGGTCATGTCCAGTATGCGTTGCTCCCACTCGAGGTCCCGGAACCCGTGACCGGCTTCGCTGCCTGCGGTGGGAAGGTGGTCCAGGTAGTGGGCCGAGGCGTACTTGGCGGTCCTCAGGGTGTGCTCGGCTGATGTGCCGCCGATGACCACCGCCAGGTGGTACGGCGGGCAGGCCGAAGTTCCCAGGCTTCGGAGCTTCTCGTCGAGGAACCGGGTCAGGCCTTCGGGGTTGAGTAGCGCCTTGGTTTCCTGGAACAGGAAACTCTTGTTGGCCGAGCCGCCGCCCTTGGCCATGAAAAGAAACTTGTAGGCGTTTCCCGATACGGCCTCGATTTCGATCTGGGCCGGCAGGTTTGTTCCGGTGTTGCGCTCGGTGAACATGTCCAATGGGGCCAACTGCGAGTAGCGCAGGTTCGAGGTGAGGTAGGTGTCTTGCACACCGGCCGAGATGGCCTCACGATCGTCTCCGCCGGTGAGGACGAGTTCGCCTTTCTTGGCCGACACGATGGCCGTGCCGGTGTCCTGACAAGACGGGAGCACCCCGCCGGCTGCAATACAGGCGTTCTGGAGTAGTTCGGTGGCCACGAAGCGGTCGTTGGGCGATGCCTCAGGGTCGTCAAGGATGGCCGCCACCTGGGCCAGGTGGCCGGGGCGTAGCAGGTGGGCGATATCGCGCATGGCCGTCGCCGTCAGGAGGCGGATGGCTTCAGGGTCGACCTCCAGGAAGGTCCGGTCGCCATGGCCGTCGACGGTGGACACGCCCTCGGCGGTCAGGTGTCGGTAACTGGTAGTGGCGTAGGGATCCTCGGTGAGGGGGAGGAGGGTGTCGGCCATGGTCCCCAACTTACCGGTCGGGCGCGCGGCGCCCTGTGGAGGTTCTTCATCGGAGCGTATGAAGGGGCGTTAGATAGCTAACAAATTGGTGATGATCGACTCCCAGAACGCAGGGCCACAGCGATTGTCGTAGGTGTAGAAGATCAACTGATCCACGGAGGACCTCGTCTAGACCATCCCCTAAGTTTGCCCGGTGCCTTTGCTGCGCCTCGTTATCGTCGCCTTCCTCGTCGCTCTTCTGACCGGATGTGGTTCCGATGCAGCGGACTCGATGGTTCGGCCTTCCGCAACGGTGTCGACTGCGCCTCAGACCACGTCCACTTCCACGACCGCCCCAACCACGTCCACTTCCACGACCGCCCCAACCACGTCCACCACGTCCACTTCCACGACCGCCCCAACCACGTCCACCACATCCACCACGTCCACGGTGGCACCCAACGTGGAGGTGGCGACGTTCTCCCGGGACGAGGGCAGCACGACTCTGGAGACGGTCGTCAGCTGCGGCCCGGACGGGCTGGACGCCGAACACCGGATCGACGGCGAACCCGTCGAACCCGAAACGGCT
>PBAM01000033.1 GCA_002716285.1 Acidimicrobiaceae bacterium | reverse complement strand
GTGATTGAAGCTGCCGACCCAGAACTCTATGAAGTCATACCAGTGGGTATAGATAAGAACGGAGACTGGCATCTCGCTGAAAAAGCTATAGAAGAGCTTAAAAATAACGATCTCCGAGAAAGGCTTGAACCGGCTGGTCCGATGTGGAATCCCATANTCGAGTTGGGNAAACTAAGTTCNGAAAAAANCCTTATTGTTTTCCCTCTNCTNCANGGCCCATTAGGTGAAGATGGGACTATTCAAGGACTACTCGAAGTNATAGANGTGCCTTANATAGGCAGTGGNGTTTTAGGGTCNGCNTTAGCNATGGANAAAATTGCCACAAAAGANATCCTNACCCATCACAANATTCCACAAGCACTTTATCGAAGNGTGCATTCCAAACTATTTGAAGATTTAGATAGCGAAGGNATGNANTCANTGCTTNNTGANTTATTTAANGAACTCGGNCNAATAGTTTTTGTTAAGCCTGCAAATTTAGGTTCATCAATAGGAGTNTCCAGAGCCNATGACCATNANTCATTAAAAGAAGCTCTCGAAAAAGCTTTCGCTTATGACGAATGGGTGNTNGTCGAAGAAGCCATAGAAGGAAGAGAGATAGAGCTATCGGTTCTGGGTGACCTAGTTCCTCAAGTCTCACCCCCAGGTGAGATAAAACCTATGGGTGATTTTTATGATTACGCNGAAAAATATCAAAATGACAGTGCTGAATTGATTGATGAACCAGACATTGAAGCGAACCTTGTTGTNGATCTGCAACAAATNGCAGCCCGTGNTTTTTTANCACTGCGTTGCTCTGGAATGGCNAGAGTGGATTTTTTCCTTCANCCTGANAGAGGCCCNATACTNAATGAAGTTAATACCATTCCAGGCTTTACACCTATATCTATGTACCCGAGACTCTGGCAGAAAGCTGGACTTTCTTACTCAGGACTAGTGGATCGCCTTGCAGACATTGCNGTGGAAAAATTTTCACGAAAGCGTCGCAACACCGTTATTTAGACTTCAGATAATCAGGGTCTAAAGAAACTCTTAAGAATCTAATAAGCTCACGCCGTCTTATGGTCACAGGACGTAGTGCCTGTTCGATACCAGCTGCTCTCAATACTTCAATTTCTGTAGCCAGTCCCACAACAGTTGAGTAGGCACTTAAAATAACCAGTCTTGGGTNGGTTCGGCGCATTCTGCCAACTTCCATCTCTGATTGCATCCATAAAGTTCCTCTATCCATAAGTGGNGTCATTAATATCCTTAATCTTTCTGAACCAGCAGACCCTGGTCTACTTACCTCTCTCAAAAGACCGAGCAGTAGTGGTTCACGTAGAGCAAGTCGAAAAATCATCCTTGCCAGCGCTTCAATTCTTTCCCAACCTTTCAATTCNCTATTTAGAACTTCCTCGATTGAATTAATCAGATTCCCTGCCGCTCTCTCAACTACTGCATTTAATAAACCTTTTTTGGTTGCGAAGTGATAAAGAATGGTTTGCTTTCTTACTCCTAAAGACTTCGCNATTACGTCAAGCGAAGTAGCATCGAACCCCGACGTNCTGAAGGATTCCAANGCAGCATCAAGAATTTTTTCTTTTGTTCCAAATTTTTCGTACTTTTCCATCGGATACCGTTTCTTATTCCTTACCGTTTGGTAAGTTTAACTTACCAATTGGTAAATAATAATGATGATTAAGCAAAATTTATCCGGAAAACGGATAGCTATTACTGGAGCAACAGGCTTTCTAGGTACTGCCCTAGTTGAACGCCTACTTAGCTCTATACCAGACTGCGAGCTTCTTCTGCTCGTGCGCCCAGGTAGAAGAGGTGCAGAAAAGCGAGCAGAAAGAGAAATCCTTCGTAACGATGCGTTTAACAACCTTCGTGAAAAACTAGGAACTGACGGTTTCGACGAACTATGCAAAAAAAGAGTTAAAGCAATATCAGGAGATGTAGGCATAGACGGTCTAGGGCTTGACGAAGATGGTCTAACGGAACTGGCTAAATGTGACTTGTTTATTCATTCCGCTGCAGTAGTCAGTTTTGATTCACCCTTGGATCAAGCAGTGGAAGTTAACCTCCTTGGACCAGTTCGTATCGCTCAAACTCTAAACGAACTCGCTGTTTCACCCCATCTTGTTTCTATATCCACTTGTTACGTGGCGGGAAGTAGAAGAGGAGCCGCACCAGAAGAGCCTGTAGATGCTAGTCCATTCTTTGTTGATGTTGATTGGAAAATTGAAGTCGACGCAGCGAGGAGAACACGGCAAGAAACGGAAACTGCTAGTCGCACTCCTGAACGTCTGGAAGACTTTCGCAAAGAGGCTCGTGAGGAGCTCGGAGCTGCAGGTATCCCTGCGCTTGCATCAAAAACTGAACAATTGCGTTCACGTTGGGTTAATGACCGAATGGCAGAAGCTGGCCGTTCGCGGGCACACTCTTTGGGATTTCCAGACGCTTATGCCTACACGAAAGCATTAGGGGAAATTGCTCTTCGTGAAACCGCTCACACTATCCCTGTAAGCATTGTGAGGCCTTCAATCATTGAATCTGCCTTAGCGGAACCCTTCCCAGGATGGATAAGAGGTTTCCGAATGGCCGAACCTGTAATTATTTCCTACGCAAGAGGACTATTAAAAGATTTTCCCGGAATTCCCGAAGGAACAATCGACGTAATACCTGTGGATATGGTCACAGCTGCTATTTGTGCAGTTGCCGCAAGAGGCCCAGCTGAACAACCAGACATTGTTCAAATTGCATCAGGCGGCATCAACCCTCTCAGATACGGACACCTCTTTGACCTGATTCGCGCATGGTTCACACTCCACCCTGTATACGACGAAATAGGTCAACCAATTGCAGTACCTGGTTGGGATTTTCCCGGCATAAGTAAAGTTAGAAAGCAACTTGAAAGAGGTCAAACGCTTTTAAGCAAAACGCAAAAGGTTTTTGACCAGCTACCAATTAGAGGCTCTAGAGCTGATGTAATTGCAAAACTCGAAGAACAACGCGATCAGATAGAAAAAGCCCTAGGTTACGTCGACTTATATGGAGCTTACGTCGAATGTCAAGCTATCTATGGCCTTGAAAGTCTGTTGAAACTTTGGGATTCTTTAGATGAAGAAGATAAAAACGATTTCTGTTTTGATCCTGGAATAATTGATTGGAATCAATATGCAAACGAAATTCACCTACCTTCAGTAGTTAAAGCAGGCAGGGTTCCCATGAGCCCGCCTTCGAAAAAGGGGCCCGACAGAGAAACACGTTTAAGAAGTCAAATTCTTTCACCCGACCGCCACATCGCTGCTTTCGATTTAGAAAATACTCTTATTGCTTCAAANGTAGTTTCTTCTTTCGCGTGGCTTGCAAGCAGACGACTAAGCAGGGCTGAACGTATTCGGCTAGTAGTAAAAACATTGGCAGAGGTACCCCAATTGCTTTCTTTGGACAAACAAGATCGAGGCGATTTCTTGCGTCATTTCTATAAGCGCTATGAAGGGGCTCCGATCTCTCAAATTTCTGAAGATTCAGCTGAACAATTTAGCGACCTTATACTTTCTAAATCTTTCCCCGAAGGGATCCGTAGAGTAAGAGAGCACAGAAATTTAGGGCATAAAACTGTTCTAATAACTGGTGCTTTAGATTTCATAGTTGAACCACTCAAACCTCTGTTTGACGACATAATTTGCCCAAAACTCGGACAAGATGGTGACTCTTACGATGGTCGACTAGTAGACGTACCACCTACAGGAGAATCCAGATACCAAGCACTAGCCGACTACGCGGCTGCGAATCAACTCGACTTGCGCGAATCAGTCGCTTACGCTGATTCTGCTAGTGACCTCCCCATGTTGGAAGCAGTTGGTTTTCCGGTCGCTGTCAACCCGGAGATTCGCCTAGCTAGTATNGCCAGAAAACGTGGGTGGCTCGTTGAAGACTTCAGCAAGTCGCCTGNAGTAAGCAACAAGATTTTACCTTTAGCCCCCCATAGAGGTGGTAAAGCATGAAGGCACTTCGATTCAAAAGAAACATTCCGCGTTATGCAGCTGCCAAGATTGCCGGAAATATAATGCCTGGTTCTGGAGCAAGTTTCGGCCCTATAGACCTGATTCAAGAAGAAAACCCTGAAGCACCAGGAAAAGATTGGGTAAAAGTCCGACCAAGACTTTCAGGAATCTGTGGTTCAGATCTAGCAACAGTAGANGGCAAATCAGCTCGATATTTTGAACCTCTTGTTTCTTTTCCNTTCACACCNGGACATGAGGTNGTAGGCAATCTTGACGACGACAGNAGGGTCGTACTTGAACCAGTTCTCAGCTGTACCAGTCGAAACATTTCGCCACCCTGCACCCCTTGCAGTGAGGGGAGAATAGGAAACTGTGAAAATGTGACTCTTGGTGAAATATCTTCTGGAATTCAAACCGGTTCATGTCATGACACAGGGGGAGGTTGGGCCACTGAGTTTTATGCGCATCCCAGCCAATTGCATTCCGTGCCTGATGAATTCTCAGACGAAGCAGCAGTAATGGTTGAACCAACCGCATGTGGAGTACACGCTGCTCTAGCATCAGAACTCCCAGACCAAGGAGTGGTCGCAATATTAGGAAGTGGAACTCTAGGACAAGTAACAATTTCAGCGCTAAGACATTTCACGAACCCAAAAACAATTATCTCAACTGCCCGCTATCCAGAGCAAAAGAGATTAGCCGCTCAACTCGGATCTGACATTGTTGTAAGCCCTGAAGAAATCCACCGTGCAGTCAGGAGGACTTGTGGAACAAAAGCAATCACAAATGTTTCAGAAAAGGCTCCTAACGGTCGCGTAGACCGTCTGACTGGTGGTGCAGATGTTGTAATCGACTGTGTCGGATCTTCAAAAAGCATCAGTGACGCTTTATCAATAACAAAGCCAAACGGAAAAGTTGTCCTTGTTGGAATGCCTGCGACAGTTGAACTGGAACTAACCCCCCTGTGGCATCGTGAATTGCAACTAATCGGTGCTTACACCTATGGGACTGAAAAACTACCTGATGGGACAACAACAAGCACTTTTGATCTTGCCTTTGAACTAGTGAAAACCGCAAAACTTGAGGAACTTGTCTCAGCTTGCTACTCACTTAATAACTATCAAGAAGCCTTAAAACATGCTGCTAACGCAGGTGTAAGAGGTGCCTTCAAGATTGTTTTTGATCTTAGAGACGAACGGGAGCGAAATATCAAATGAATACCGACAATAAAGAAACCTCACGCCCTTCCCCTAGACCAGGGTTTGTTTTAGATGTGGATAGAAACACTCCACCCATCGTTTTTCATCACGGGGAGAACTTCCATTTAGAGAAACTTCCTGCTGGAAGATCACGGGTTGTGTATCCGTCTGAACCGTTAGAAGGGCTTCCAGATCCAGAAGGTGCAATAAAAGACGCCCTTTTGAATCCACTCGGTGATTCAGATCCGCTTCCCTCTCTTCTTAAGCCAGGAATGAAACTTACGATTGCTTTTGACGACATCTCACTACCTCTTCCACCTATGCGTAAGCCGGATATAAGACAGCGCATAATCGAAGCTGTACTCGACATGGCAGCGGAAGCAGGTGTAGACGATGTACACCTCATCGCTGCCCTCGCTTTACATAGAAGAATGACTGAAGACGAACTTCGTCATGCAGTGGGAGACAGAGTCTATGATTCTTTTGCTCCAAAAGGATTGCTGTACAACCTTGATGCGGAAGACCCAGAAGGAATGGTCGTACTTGGTGAAACACCTCACGGGGAAGAAGTCCATTTCTGTCGTAGAGCCGCAGAAAGCGACCTGCTCGTATATGTGAATATAAATCTAGTTTCTATGGACGGTGGACATAAAAGCACAGCAACTGGACTAGCTGGATACACAGGTCTTCGTCATCACCACAACGTTCACACCCTCAGGAATTCAAAATCGATAATGGACAGAGAAAATTCTGCCCTGCATGCCTCAAACTGGCGCATGGGAGACGTAATAAAAGATGCAGGAGTGAAAATTTTTCAGATAGAAACGACTGTAAATAACAATACTTTCGGNCGTGAAGGCCCTCTCGCCCTTCTCCAAAAACGCGAATGGGAGTGGAGTGCTAGAGACCGAGGCCAGTTCATAGCCATGCAGCGAGGTTTAGATCTATTGCCGGTTAAAGCGAAAAGGCGTATTTTCGGAGGATGGCAATCACCCTATGAATTGACGTCGGTTCAGGCAGGTGAAGTAGAAGCCGTACATAAGAAAACTATTGAAAACGTATACGCTCAACAACTCGTAACCGTTGAAGGCCAAACTGACATACTCACGATGGGTCTCCCCTACATCTGCCCATACAACGTGAACTCAATAATGAACCCCATTCTGGTTATGTGTCTTGGGCTTGGGTATTTCTTTAATCTTTATAAAGGGAAGCCTTTGGTTCGTGAAGGTGGAGTTCTCATAATGAGCCACCCAACACCTTGGGAGTTTCACCCTGTTCACCACCCTAGTTACATAGATTTTTTTGAACAGGTTCTAACCGAAACTACCGATCCAATTGAAATTGAAAAAAGATACGAGAAGCAATTTGCGGAAGATGAATGGTACATCCATCTTTATCGAAACTCATATGCCTACCACGGAGTTCATCCGCTTTACATGTGGTACTGGGGTAGTCATGCAATGCAACATCTAGGGAGAATTATTATCGTTGGCGGTGATCAAAAAGCTGTTCGTCGTTTAGGCTTCCAATCTGCATCGACTCTTCAAGACGCACTCGAAATAGCTTCAGATGTCGTGGGACCTCAACCAACCATTACACACCTAAAGACTCCTCCCCTCGTTATGGCGGACGTGATTTAAAATGAAATCCGTATATTCCCTTGCTGATGGTTTTAAAAAGAAATTTTTAAGGCTTGGCTTTCCTTGGGTCTCGGCTTCAACTCCTATAGGCGTTGATTCAAAATCAAAAAATAACTTACTCGGTGCTAATTATGACACCGAGTGGGCGCGTCGACCCGCTGCTCGCTTAGCCAGGGCAGTCATTGTGGAAACTCTAATGAGACCTGTAATGTCTTTTCTAGCTACACCTACACGCAAAGGCTTAGATCGCCTCGAGAACCTTGAAGGTCCAGCAATATTTGCTGCTAATCACCAGAGTCATGCAGACACTCCTCTACTGATTACTTCAATTCCTGAACCATGGCGGCATGAACTTATAATTGGTGCTGCTGCTGATTATTTCTTCAACACTAAAGCAACTAGCGCAATCTCAGCATTAGCCATCGGAGCGGTCCCGATAGATCGAACCAAAGTTGGCAGGCAATCTGGTGACATGATTTCAAAGTTAATAGGCGAAGGATGGAGCCTGCTGATATACCCCGAAGGGGGACGCAGTCCAGACGGATGGGGCCAACCTTTCAGAGGAGGCGCTGCCTATCTCGCTATCCGATGTGGAGTGCCAGTTGTACCAATACATATTTCCGGAACAGGAAAGATCCTTCGAAAAGGAAAAAATCTGCCAAGACGCTCTAAAAGTACCGTGACTTTTGGACACCCAATGGAACCCGAAAATGATGAAAGCGCTAGATCTTTCAACACCCGAATTGAAAAAGAGGTTAGAAGTCTTGCAGATGAAAAAGCCTCCAGCTGGTGGGATGCTAGGCAGCGGTCCTACAGGGATTCCTCACCATCTCTTACAGGACCTGAAATCGGAGCGTGGAGGAGATCCTGGGCGCTAAGTGACAATGACGGGAAAACGAGAAAACGTCGACGTCGTTGGCCTGTAATCTAGTCCGTCAAATTCGTCACAATTATTAATGCCTTAAAATTTCTGCTGTAAACTTGAACCATGGCAGTTCAATCCCAGACTCCGACAGAACTCGTAAAGAGCGTTTACTTAAATCTTGAAGATCGTCTATCCGCGGGCAGAAAGGCTTTGGGTAGACCTTTGACATTGGCAGAAAAAATTCTGATTAATCACTTAAAAGATCCAAATTCCACTGAGATGAACCGCGGGGTCTCATATGTTGATCTTCATCCCGACCGAGTTGCAATGCAAGATGCCACTGCTCAAATGGCTTGGTTGCAATTTATGACCGCTGGTCTTGAAGAAGTGCAGGTTCCTACAACCACTCATTGTGATCATTTGATTCAAGCTCGTATAGATGCTGAAACTGATCTGAGCGTTGCGGTCGATGACAATTACGAAGTGTACAACTTCCTCGAATCAGTTTGCGCTAAGTACGGAGCAGGTTTCTGGAAACCCGGATCTGGCATCATTCATCAAGTGATTCTTGAACAATATGCCTTTCCAGGCGGGATGATGATCGGCACTGATAGTCATACTCCAAATGCCGGAGGTTTGGGAATGCTAGCTATCGGCGTTGGAGGAGCTGATGCTGTTGACGTCATGACAGGATTTCCGTTTAATATTAAGTGGCCGAAATTAATCGGCGTCCATTTGACAGGAGAGCTGAGCGGATGGGCATCACCTAAAGACGTGATCCTAAAGGTTGCAGAAATTCTTACTGTTAAAGGTGGTACTGGTGCAATAGTGGAATACCTCGGATCTGGAGCCAGAACGCTTTCAGCAACGGGTAAGGGAACCATCTGCAACATGGGTGCGGAAATTGGTGCCACTACCTCTCTTTTCCCGTATGACGAAGCCATCTCTCGTTACCTGAATGCAACTAATCGTGGGGACACTGCTGAAGCAGCTGACTCTGTTAACAGTGACTTGCAAGCCGATCCAGAGGTGGAAGAAGACCCTCACAGCTTCTTTGATCGTGTTATTGAAATAAATCTTTCCGATCTGACACCTCATATTAATGGCCCTCATACACCTGATTTGGCTCGACCTGTTGGTGATCTCGGAGAAGAGGCAACTGCGAATGGTTGGCCTCTAGAGGTGAGCGCCGGCTTAATTGGGTCATGCACTAATTCGAGTTATGAAGATATAACTCGAGCAGCTGGGATAGCACGAGATGCTCTCTCCAAAGGATTGAAATCAAAAATACCTCTTCTAGTCACTCCCGGCTCAGAACAAGTTAGAGCAACGATTGAAAGAGACGGCCTTCTTGCTGACCTTGAAGCTATAGGAGCTACGGTTCTTGCAAATGCTTGCGGTCCATGCATAGGTCAATGGGACCGACAAGACCTTGATGATGGTGTGCCTAACAGTATTGTCACTAGCTATAACCGTAACTTTCCAAAAAGAAATGATGGATACGCTTCTACATTTTCTTTTGTTACTTCACCTGAAACTGTTGTCGCCTTGAGTATCGCTGGAAAGCTCGATTTTGATCCTGCAGTTGATTCATTAACCTCAGAAAACGGTGAAGAAGTGAAACTTTCTGTGGATATTGGAGAGGAACTTCCAACTAAAGGTTTCGATTCAGGAGAAGAAGGTTTGTTTAAACCTCCCCCATCTGAAGATTCTGAAATTGAGATTTCCATACCTCCGGAAAGCGAAAGACTTCAAGTTCTTACTCCTTTCGCCCCCTGGGATGGAAATGACTTTGAAAATTTGCCCGTTCTGATGAAGGCAAAAGGGAAATGCACTACTGATCATATTTCTATGGCAGGATCTTGGTTGAAATACAGAGGACATCTAGAAAATATTTCTGGGAACCTCTATTTAGGAGTGGTTAACTCATTCACCGGAGAAATCGGAACTGGGATAGACATCACAGACAATGAAATAAGACCTTTTCCTGAAATAGCAAAGCGTTACCACGAAGCAGGTATTGAGTGGGTTGCAATTGGCGATGAAAATATAGGTGAAGGATCTTCCAGGGAACATGCCGCAATGGAGCCAAGATTCAGGGGATGTCGTGTAGTAATAGCTCGCTCATTTGCACGAATCCACGAGACCAACTTGAAGAAACAAGGAATACTGCCATTGACTTTCGCCAATCCTGCTGACTATGACTCAATAGAACAGGAAGACAAAATTTCAGTAATTGCCCTCAAAGACCTGAGCGCAAATAAACCTGTGCAAGTGACAGTCACTAATTCTGAAGGTGTTGTCACCAATATAGAAACAAACCACTCAATGTCAGAAGATCAGATCGAATGGTTCAGGGCAGGGAGCGCTCTTAATTTAATACGCCAAAAAACCAACGGTTAGATTTTTCTAAGTCGATATCCCCGATTACGAGCTTCAGCAAGTGTGTCAGGAGCGAAACAAATAAAGGTTTCATTTTCAAGAAGCTCATCAATAAGAACCTGCATGGATTCAGTTTCATCTAACTCATCAAGGTCATAAACCTCCTGAGTTCTCTTATCACCTATAAACCTGTTGTTTTCAAAAACACTCATACGCTTCATTAGAAAGATGATACCTGTGTGTAAAGCATTTCGGGGATGCGCTTAAGCGCACCCCCGAAAATAAAATATTGGAACTATTTCTGGATTTCTCAGATAGATCTATTCACCAGTCGGGACCAGAACTAGCAATCAAACCTGAGGGTGGCTGGCGGAATTTCGCCAGATGGTCCAGAACCGCCTAGCGGCCACCCACCTCCGAAGTCCCATAACGTTTACTACTAATCTGGACCACCTCCTCTCCTCGGTAATTCCGACTATAGGCGCGAAAAAAGAAGCGGTCATCAATTTGCGACAATCTTTTAAGTTGCTAAAAGGAAAGATTTCCCTTCAATGAACTCTGCTCAGCACCTGCTTGCACAGCTAAACGGTCAGCTTCATCATTCCATCGCCTATCGTAATCATGGCTAGCTGAGTGACCTTTAACCCACCTGAAAGAAATATTGCCACGTTCACAATAATTTTCAATTAGCGGTTCCCAGAGGTCTCTATTCTTAATAGGTTTTTTTGCAGAATTCACCCAACCTCTCCGTATCCACCCTTCCCACCAACGGTCACGAAAACAATTGACCACATATTCCGAATCACTGGCAATGACGATTTCCTCCTGAAATGCCTTAACAGCTTCCAAAGCAGCTGTTAACTCCATACGATTATTAGTTGTCTCCGAATCGCTTCCAGCTGCAAATTCTCCATCTGGCACCACCCAAGCCCATCCCCCTGGACCAGGATTCCCAGAACAGGCTCCATCTGTGTATACAACTGTGATTCGATTATCCATTTCTAAACCCTAATCCGGTCCCCATGTCAAACGTTCGACAAGTTTTCTTTTTTCATTTAACAAGAACTAATTTCAAAATTCTTTCTTTCGAACTATTCTTCTAAATATGACATCTAAATTTTCAGGTGATCTTGCTGTTACTGGTAGTGACGAAGCAGATCAACTCTTAAACAAGAACCCTCTTGCCCTCTTATTAGGAATGCTTCTTGACCAACAGATTCCGATGGAATGGGCCTTTAAGGGGCCTTACACGCTTCTGGAAAGGCTAGGGAAACTCGATGCCTCGCAAATAGCTTCAATGGATCCTGAAAAATTTGAATCGATCTGTAAAGAAAAACCGGCCATTCATCGTTTCCCATCTTCAATGGCAGGTCGCATTCAAGACCTTTGTGAACACTTGGTTGAAAATTATAACGGCGATGCCGAAAAGCTTTGGGCTGGTTCAGATTCTGGTGAAATTCTGTATAACCGTCTAATAGACCTTCCAGGATTTGGTGATGAGAAGTCGATGATATTTACCGCTCTTTTAGCTAAACGAATGGACTGCGCTCCTCCTGGTTGGCAAAAATGTGCCGGACCGTTTGCAGACAAAACACCTAGATCTGTAGCAGATATAAATAGCCCTGAGTCGTTAACCAAAGTAAGAGCATGGAAAAAAGCACAGAAAGCCGCTGGTAAATCAAAACAAGAATAAAAGATTATTCTCTTATTTCTCCTCTTGCCTTAGCGTCGCAAAACCACTTATAAGTGCTAGTCAGACCCTCAGATAAAGGAACTCTTGCCTTCCAACCCAATTCTGTCAGTTTTGAAACATCCAGAACTTTCCTAGGCATCCCATCAGGCTTAGAGGAATCGAATACAATTTCCGCTTCGGGGTAAATTAAATCTCTTATGTTTTCCGCCAATTCTTGAATGCTGAGGTCCACGCCTGTGCCTACATTTATATGTTCCAAATCAGAGTAATTATCCATTAGGAATAAACAAGCATCAGCAAGATCATCTACATGCAAAAATTCTCGTTTGGCTTTTCCAGTTCCCCAGACTTCAACAGTGGCCTGTTGTTCTTCTTTAGCTTCATGAAAACGCCTCATCAAACTCGGTAAGACATGTCCATTTATTTCATCAAAATTATCGCCCTGTCCGTACAGATTGGTTGGCATGGCAGAAATGAAATCGTCTCCGTACTGTCTTCTGTAACCCTCACAAAGTTTTATTCCCGCAATTTTTGCTAGAGCGTAACTCTCATTTGTAGGTTCCAACGGTCCGCTTAATAAAGAACTTTCAGTTATAGGTTGATCTGCTTCGCGCGGATAGATGCATGAACTGCCAAGATAGATCAACTTCTCGACTTCCACCCTATGACTCGCGTGTACAACTGTCCCATGAATCATCAAGTTGTCATAAATGAAATCCGCTGGACGTGTGCTGTTGGCCATTATTCCGCCAACTGTTCCGGCGACGAGAAAGACGTATTTAGGTCTCTCACTTTCAAACCATGTATCCACTGCCGACTGATCGCGCAAATCAAGGTCTTTTCTTTCCACAACTCTCAAGTCTGAAAATCCCTCGGACTCCAATCTGCGCAAAATTGCAGACCCGACAAGTCCTTTGTGACCTGCAACAAAAACTGGACTTTTGCGATCAATCATGTATTGAAGTTACCCCTGTTCTGTCGGTTGACTACCAATCGCACCGATCTCGGTCAAATAAACAATGAGAAGATCAAGAACCACGACTACAGCTACCTCATTTAAAGGTTCTGGACTGTCTAAAGCTCTAGCAACAACTTCATCCACCGCTATGTCAAGGTCTGCAACTGATTCTGATTTATTATTTTTCGCTCTACCTTCACCTATTTCTTCTCCATGTTCTGATGCCAAACCTGCTGAATCTATCGAGTCAAGCCACCATCTAATTATTTCAAAGACCTCATCCTTTCGTAACTGTGAAGCTGCCTCTTCAGGAAGTCTTTCTGATATCCATTCAACTGCATCGTCCACTTCAAGGACAGAGGGAAACGAAATCTCGCTTAAATTCCTTACTGTAGAAGCAACGGATACGAAGGCGATCAAAAGAACTAGCAAACATCCGAAAATCGCAAATAATAAAAGCACACTTCGGTTATAGCAACATCCAAGTTGCATCACTCACGCTTTAAGTAAATTCTGCTTATATTTCCCTAGTCAATTGAATCGACATTAATTCCAAGACTAGTTAGCTATAAAAATTTAACTATTTAAAATAGTCTAAATTCCAATTCTTTGTGCTAAAAGTTCCCTGTGGTAGGTGGGGTCTCCGAACAGAAGCTCAGAACTTTTCGCTCTTTTGAAATACAGGTGTGCAGGATGTTCCCAGGTGAAACCTATACCTCCATGAATTTGAATATTTTCAGCTGTCGTATTGAAATAGGCTTCAGAGCAATAAGCCTTTGCCAAGCTTGCCACAGAAGGTAGTTCGTCGTTCATTTCAGCAGCACACCAACCGGCGTAATAGGCAGCTGATTTAGCAGACTCAACTTCTAATAACATATCCGCACACTTGTGTTTAATAGCCTGGAAGCTACCTATTGGGCGACCAAATTGAACTCTGTCTTTGGCATATTGAACTGCTGTATCGAGACACTGTTGGGCTCCACCTACTTGTTCAGCTGCAAGTGCAACAGCAGCTAGATCTAGAACTCTTTCAAGAGTGCTCCAACCCTCTCCTTCTTCACCTATGAGGGTTGCTTTAACATTTTCAAAATCTAAACGTGACTGTTTTCTGGTCATATCCATAGTGGCTAGCTGTGTACGTGATAACCCGTCAGCGTCACCATCAACTTTGAACAATGAAATCCCTTTGTCCGTGCAAGCTGCAACAATAATCAGAGAAGCAGCATTCCCGTCAAGAACATACATTTTTGTTCCATTAAGTTCCCAAGCGCCACTCGAAGCAGAGGCAAGCATTGTTATGCCGTCACTTCCCCATTTTCCACTTTCTTCTGTGAAGGCCAAAGTAGCAATCGTCTCACCGCTTGCTATTCCCGGGAGAAGCTCAGCCTTCGCATCATTGTCACCAGAATGAATGAGGGTATTGGCCGCAAGAACAACAGTTGAAAAGAAAGGTGAGCACAATAAAGCTCTTCCCATTTCCTCCAAAACCACTATTAGTTCGACGTATCCAAAACCTTGTCCTCCATACTCTTCAGGGATTATCAGGCTTTGAAGACCTAACTGTTCAGCCATCATTGACCATGTTTCCGAGTCATATCCAAGATCAGTTTCCATCAGTTCTCTTACTTTGGATTCAGGCGAATAACTCTCCATGAATTGATTAACGAATTCCCGTAGCTGTTCCTGTTCCTCTGTAAAGGCAAAATTCACTTTTTGGCTCCTTAAATCTAATATCAGGAAATATACACTTATTTAAATTTCAATACTCGACGTTATCGGGGTGAAACCACTCTTGGTCTCTCATTGCTAACATGAGTCATAATGGATAATAACGAAAAACCTGAGCAAATACCCTCTTCGCCTTTTTCATCACCTTGTTCTCACACGGATCACCCTAAAACTGGGGTTCCTGGCGTTTCTTTGCATTATTGTGACACTCAGTCTGAAATTCATAGAATCGTCGTCGGTGATTTGGACAATAACGTTTTTTTTCTGCGTTGCCGTGAAACAGGTGAAAGCGTTCTTATTGATGCTGCGAATGAACACGATAAATTACTTGATTTATGTAAGGCTCTAAATGTCAAAACAGTTCTAGAGACTCACGGACACTGGGATCATATACAGGCTGTTCCCGCTATAAGGGAAGCTGGATATGAAGTCGGTGTAACAAATGCCGATGCAGAAATGCTCCCAAGCTACGACTACCTGCTTGAAGATCAATCTGTTATCGAAATAGGGCGACTCCGACTTCACACAATCATGACCCCTGGACACACGCCAGGATCTATCTGTTTTCGTTTGGAAGACTCTCCTATTCTTTTTTCAGGGGACACACTTTTCCCTGGAGGGCCGGGAACCACAGAATTCGAAGGCGGCGATTTTGAACAAATAATTCAGTCAATAGATAATCGTCTCTTTAGTCAACTTCCCCCAGAAACTTTAGTTCTGCCAGGCCATGGAAATGACACAACTATTGCTAATGAGAGCCCTTCCTTAGATGAATGGGCAGCTCGAGGCTGGTGAGGCAAAAACCGTCAGCGCTTCCAGCTGACGAAAGACCTTTCGACTACACACCTATTCATACATGGGAACTGCCTGACACTCCTGTAAGGGATAAAAATATAGCTGCACAGGCATGGATAGAAGCCCCAAAGAGCCTTCTATCATCTGGGGATGATCTGGGGTCGGTAAAAATTGCTTATAAACGAAAAATCGGCAAATGGTTACTTTGGCGCGCTGGACCCGCTCGCCGAAGTGATGCTAGGTACGTAGCCGTATCCCTTGACAAGAATCAGGAAATCTGTACCTTTCGAATTTTTCCTGACGGCACAGGGAATGGCATAGGAGGCGATGGCAAAAATTACACAAATTTTAGATCTTGGAAAATATCTCTCAAAAACTAGGTCACATAATTAAACCTATACAGATAGTGGTAATTAAAAGCTCTCAATAGACTTAAAACGTGCCTAATCCCAGCCAACCATTATTCGAAATCAACGACTTACACGCTTGTGCCGAAGATGGCACAAGTATTCTCAACGGGATAGACCTCACTGTCAATAAAGGCGAGCTCCATGCTCTAATGGGCCCAAACGGCTCAGGAAAATCAACTCTCGCTTCTGTCCTTCTAGGAAGTCCCGAATATTCAATTACAAGAGGTTCAATACACTTCCGCGGGGAAGATATAACAAGCTGGTCTACAGAAATGCGAGGCAAGTCTGGAATTTTCTTGGCTTTTCAATATCCACATGAAGTAGCTGGAGTCTCAGTAATTAACTTCCTACGACAAGCACTTTCGGCACGCAAAGACATGAAAATGTCGGTTTTGGAATTAAGGCTTTCAATCATGGAATGGCTGGAAAGATTAGACATGGATCCTTCATTTGCCGAGCGTTATTTAAATGAAGGATTTTCAGGTGGAGAGAAGAAAAGAAATGAAATCCTTCAAATGGCAATACTTGAACCTGAAATGGCAATTTTAGATGAAACAGATTCAGGATTGGATATTGATGCGTTGTCCGTAGTGGCTAATGGTGTTTCAAAAGTCCGTGAGGGAAATCCTGATTTAGGTGTTCTTACCATTACCCACTATCAAAGACTCTTGGATCACCTAGATCCAGATTTTGTTCATGTAATTTTAGACGGACAAATCGTGGCAAGGGGTGGAACCGAAATTGCTAAAGAACTTGAATCTTCCGGATATGAGTCCTTTAGGAGTGTCAAGCAATGACTGGATCTATTTTTGAATCTGAAAAAATCAAAGGAGACTTCCCCCTTCTTGAACGCGAGGTGAATGGGAAACCAATTGTTTACCTAGATTCAGCAGCAACTTCTCAAAAGCCGATCGAAGTAATTGACAAGATGACAGATTATTACAAGCAGATAAACGCAAACGTTCATAGGGGTGCTTATCACATAGCAGAACTTGCAACTTCCGAGATGGAAGAGACACGTGCCAAAGTGTCTCGCTTTATTAATGCCTCTTCCGAAAAAGAAATTGTCTTTACTAAGAATGCGACAGAAGCAATAAATCTAGTTGCTTACACTTGGGCGAGAAGTCAGCTTAACGAAGGAGATGTGATCCTTTTAAGTTCACTGGAACATCATTCAAATATAGTTCCGTGGCAGCAACTCTCCAGCGAACGCAATATCCAAATCCGTTGGATACCCATCACACAAGATGGTCAACTCGACCTAAGCAGTATGGATGAATTATTAGCTGACGTAAAACTTTTATGCGTTTCAGCAGTATCTAATGCTTTAGGAACGATAAACCCCGTAAAACAATTAACCGATGCGGCCCATCAGGTGGGAGCCATTTGTCTCGTTGATGCTTGTCAGTCAGTTCCCCATTTTGAAACTGATGTGGCTGAGTTAGGAGCTGATTTTCTAGCTTTTAGCGGACATAAAATGTGTGGCCCTACCGGTGTTGGTGTTCTTTGGGGCCGTTTAGACCTACTAGAAAAAATGCCGCCTTTCCTCGGTGGGGGTGAAATGATTCTTAATGTAACTTCAGATGGTTTTACCACTAATGAAGTTCCCTGGAAGTTTGAAGCCGGCACCCCACCCATTGCTGAAATAATCGGGTTAGGTGTTGCAGTCACCTACTTGGAAAAAATTGGGATGAAAGCTATTAGAGAGCATGAGCAAAATCTCACCTCTTACGCTCTTGATTTGTTAACTGACAGATTCGGAGATGATTTGATAATATATGGGCCTGAAGCCGCAGTTGAGAGGTCAGGAGTCATTTCGTTTTCTTATCGCGACATCCATCCTCATGACATAAGTCAGGTGTTAGACCAGTATGGAGTTTGTGTGAGAGCTGGTCACCATTGTTGCAAACCTTTGATGACGTTGTTAGGAGTCAATGCCACTGCCAGAGCCTCTCTGTACATCTATAATGATGAGTCTGACATAAAGGTTCTAGCCGACGCTATAAATGAAGCTGGAAAGATATTTAGTTAACCAGATCTGGAGAAATTGTGCCTGGGCTTGAAGATTTATATAAAGAGATAATTCTGGATCATTACAAAAATCCTCGCAATCAAGGAGAGCTTTCAGTGCCTCCAGCAATTATGGAAGAGGGTTTCAATCCTCTCTGTGGTGATGAAGTAAAAGTTTATGTACTTACTGATGGAAATGTGATCAAAGATATACGAATAGGTGTCCAGGGTTGTTCCATAAGTCAGGCGTCTGCATCGATGATGGCGGAATCAGTTCTCAATAAAACTTTAGAAGAGGCAAAGAATTTGATTGAAAGATTCAAAGAAATGATGTCTGCTCATGAAAGCAACATAGACTCCGCGGAACTATCTGAAGATAATAACGAAAATTCTCTAGGTGATCTGCAAGCATTAAAAGGTGTCGTTAAATATCCGGTGAGAATCAAGTGCGCAACCTTGGGTTGGAATACCTTCGATCAAATAATTACTCCTAAAGAATAACGGTGGAGTTATCTAACCCTCAATAACTGATTCGACCTCTTCTACAAATCTGTGATCAAGATGAGTCAAACCATTAGCTGAATGAGTAGAAATCTGAATTGACACTTCATTCCAAGAGTTCGACCAATCAGGGTGGTGGTCTAAAGTTTCAGCTATCTCGGCTACTCGAATCATAAAGTCGAATGCTTCTTTGAAATCTTTAAATTCGAAAATTCGTTTTAAACACTTGTCATGATGTTCCCATTTAGGAAAAGTTTTCATTAACATTTCCAACTCTTCTGGCTTTAACAATTGATTTTGCACTTACCTGCCTACTTCGAAAACTTTTGATATCCATCTTTTTCTAATTGCAATGCCAGTTCTGCTGGTCCCGTCTCCACTATGCACCCATCTACTAGCACATGAACTTGATCAGGCTCGAGAATGTCTAACAAACGATTGAAGTGTGTTATTGCCAGCACACCAAGTTGGTCATCTTTTGCGGCTCTGTTAATTCGTTCTGCAACTAAGGCAAGTGAATCTAAATCTAATCCGGAATCTATTTCATCTAATATTGCATAGCTAGCTTCAGAAACTAAAAGTTGAAGTGCTTCATTTCTTTTCTTCTCTCCACCTGATAGGTCAACATTCAACTCTCTACTTAAAAGACTTTCATCTATTCCAAGATTAACTGCTTCCTCACGAAGCAAAGACAATGACTCCTGTGGGTCGAGTTCAGATGCAACTGCCACTTCAGTAAGCAAGTCGGAGATCTTCACACCTGGCACTTCGATGGGTTGTTGCATGACTATGAACATGCCGGCTTGAGCGCGCTCCCATGTTTTAAGAGGAAGAACATCCAGTCCGTCAATCGTAATTGAACCAGAAGTCACTTCGTAGCCTGGGCGCCCCATTAGGACATGAGCAAGGGTTGACTTGCCGGAGCCATTTGGACCCATTACCGCATGCACTTCTGAAGGTTTGATTTGGATATCTACACCATTAAGAACTTTCTTCCCACCCGCTTTAGCGCAAAGTCCTTCAATATTGAGAAATTTTTCATTTGTCATTCAGTCACCAACACAACATCATTATCAATAATGTGGACCTCATAAGTTTTTACACTTTTCGTAGCTGGGAGGCTGAGAGCTTCACCTGTCTCCAAGGAGAAGAGACTCCCGTGCTTCCAACATTCCAGTGCACATTCGTCAATATCAACCTCCCCTTCGGACAAAGAAACGTCTTCATGACTGCATATATCATCTAATGCATAAATTCTTTCATTTAATAAAACCAACGATAGTTTTTTTCCTTCGACTTCAATACAACGAGGAACTGCTTCCTCAAGATCTGTTAAGTCACAAATCTTTAATTCTTTCATCACTCGCCCTGACTCTTAAAACGATTTTCTAATATTTCTGTCATTATGGAATCAATTTCTTCTACAAGCAGAGGATCGTCTACTTTTGAAGTGACTTCATTAAAAAAGCCCGCAATTATTAGACGTTCCGCTACTAAGGTTTCGATTCCTTTGCTCTCTAAATAGAACAGTTGTTCTTCATCTATTCCTGCAACAGTTGATGCATGGTTGCAAACTACATCATTGGTTTCTATTTCAAGATTGGGGACACTTTCAGCCCAAGCATTTTCAGAAAGTTTTATATTCCTATTTGTCTGTTGAGCTTTTGTTCCGACGGCTTCTGGCAGGACTTTTATCAGGCCTGAATAGATTGACCTTGAATCCCCATCTAAAGCTCCTTTGAAAAGCAATTTGCTTGTTGTATTCGGAGCTTCGTGTTTTTGAAAAGTACGGAAATCTAAAGTTTGTTCCTTATTTCCAAAATATGCAGCTGACAAATAAGCTTCTGACCCTCTTCCTTTGAGCTCGCAGCGTATTTCGTTTCGTGCATAGTCGCCTCCGAAGGCAGCGGCAAATATTTCAACGTAAGAGTCTTTCTCTAGTCGGAAGTTTTGTTTAGATACCTGCCACGTTTTTTCTCCTAAGTCTTGCACAACACGATGTTTCAAACGGCTGTTCTGACCAACGTGGGCATCCAAAACAGGAACTGAGAGAGACTCACCGCTGCTAGACAAATGATGTTCGATTATTTTCGCTTCAGAGTCCTCACCTAAATTGACAATTATTCTTGGGCATGCAACTAATCCGGCGGTGACGGATTGAACTTTTATGTATATCGGTGATTCGAGAGTCACTCCATCTGGCACGTGTATCAGTAAAGTTTCAGGATTATATGAATAATTTAAACAATCGAAAAAATCTTTAGGCTTACTAAGGTGTTTTTCAATGTGACCTGAATCTACACCCATATTCGCTAAAGAACCTACGTACACTCCAGAAGAATCTGAAAAAGTACTGGTTTTTTGTTCTGTCAGCCATCCATCACTAATCTCCACCAACCCCGACTCTTTGGTGTCTAGAAAACTTGGCTCGGTTTTTTTGTCAGCAGGATTTTTAAAAGAAGGCGTAAGGGATTCCAAATCCAAGTCAAAGATTTTCGAGTACTTCCACACCTCTTGTTCCGGTTTTGGAAATTCAGTTTTTGAAAGTTGTTCTAACGCCGAATTACGCGCTTCACTGAGTGGGACAGTGTCTGGAAAAATATCCTCGATTTGATTAGAAAAAGGGTTCAATTAAAACCTGCTGGGTAATATTTTCGAAAATTCTCCCTATGAATTTACCCTATCTGTATAGGAATAATTCGCTTTATACAGAGTATTTGGTCACTCTTGAATTAAATGGGATAAAGAACCTGGTTCTATGCGGCAAGTTCTTTCAAATTCTTCTAGTTCACTTTCTTTAAGTCTTATCACTCTTCCCATTCGGTATGCGGGTAAACGACCTTCATCTATAAACCTGTACAGAGTGGCCGTCGTAACACCCAGACGTTCAGCGGCTTCATTACTACTCATCCATTTAACTCTCAGGTTTGAAGTCGTTAATTCCTCGTCCATTTTTGAATGTTAGACCATCTGAAAATCGATCTTATGCATACTTATTTCATTTTCCCTTTTTTCAAAAATTTTGTGATCCCCGCTCCAAGGCGTATGGTTTGCATGTCGGCAAATGTCTATCCATAAGAAAAGAATGAACGAAAGTCTGAAAAACCAATCCGATGCGGACGAAATTTCCGCTCTAGTCGGAGAGTTACCAACATGGTCGAAAAAAAAGACAGCATTCCAAATAGGTATACTGTTGCTTCTCATCGGTTTAATAATCTATTTCACTACTTTTGACAGTCGTAAAAAGGCAGAGGATTCCATTGAGGTATCTATTGTTGTCTCAACTGACGGGCCAATAATTGAACACTCAGGTTACCGTTACCAATTTGGTGAGCCAGGAGATATGGTCGCTGTGCGTGAATGCAACGGGACGAAACTCCCTTGGCTTTTAAGAGTTTCAACCGGGGAGCTTTTTCGTTTTGATAGTTGGGCGAAAAGCAATATAAAAGAAGCATCTTTGATACGGCAAATAGAGGGAGCATCCGGCATGACAGTCATAAAAGACCCTGTATGCGACCAACTAGTTATAAACAAATCAGATGCCGACCCATTAATACTTGCAAACTAAGTTGCAATTAATTCCTGTTTAATACCCATATCCCGTGAGGTAATTTTGGAAAAAATGCCAAAACCCTCTCTTCCAGAAATTCAAAGCCAAGCCGCTTTGCTACAGTCTGTGACTTATAGTTCTCTGGCAAAATGCAACTAAATAGTTTGTCTACTTCAAGTTCATCGAATCCGTAGCGAACTGCTGCTGCCCCTGCCTCAGTGGCATATCCGCGCCCCCAATAGTCGGGGTGGAGTGTCCAGCCAACCTCTACACCGGGCCAATCATGACGTTCAGGTCTATGCAACCCTGCCCGTCCGACAAATTGCCCTGATTTCTTCTCCTCAAGTGCCCAGTTGCCCGTGCCGCGCAACTCCCACTGGCCCAAGAACCCGGCCATCTGCTGCCAGGCATCGCTCCGGTCCAGGCTCTCCCGGAGGTGCAGCCAGCGTCGCACCTCAGGGCTGTCCAGCACGCCGAAGTAGTCGTCCACGTCCTCGTCCTTAAATGGTCTTAATATGAGATTTTCTGTCTCTAAAGTTGGACAAGCTGACATGCTAAACCTCTAATTCAAAAATATTTGATGTCCAATAACATTCTCTACCTAACTTGCTGCTCAAATCTAGTTGTGGATGAACTAAAACTTGAGACACCTGTACAAGGGACTGTTTGGAAAGTTGTAACAAAAGTAGGGCAAAACGTTGAAGCAGGTGGAACAGTTCTAATAGTTGAGTCGATGAAGATGGAAATCCCTGTCGACTCCCCCAGCTCCGGAATTGTTAGCGAACTTTTCGTTTCTGAAGGGGATCAAGTAGAGCAAGACAGTGTCGTTGCCGTTATAGATATTTCCTAACTAAGAAGTAAGTGGAACAAATCTTTATGGCCTGTATCCAAAACCGGAGGAAGGTCCACCTCGAAGTGGTGCTGAAAGGTTAGCGAATTCGCACAAAAGTGGCCTGGTTTTAGCGGGTTCGATGATTTCTTCTACCAAAAATGCTTCCGCTGTTCTAAAGGGTGAACGAACCTTATTCAGTCTTTCTGTTATCTCTTCAAGTAGTTGCTCCGGATTTTCTGAATTTTCCAACTCCGCACTGTAGGCAGCTTCAACCCCTCCTTCGACGGGAAGAGACCCCCAGTCGCCTGACGGCCACGCATAACGATATTGGAATCTGTGGCCTGGGGAGTGTGCAGCCCCTGCCACACCGAAGGCCTTGCGTATAAGGACAGAACACCAAGGGACACTTGCCTGATATATAGCCGCTAAAGCCCGTGCACCATGTCGGATCGTTGCCTGTTTTTCAGACTCTGTTCCGATAACAAACCCTGGGTTGTCCACTAAGTGCACAACAGGCAAGTGAAAAGTTTCAGCTAGATCGACAAAACGGACAACTTTTTGAGCAGCTTCTGCTGTCCATCCTCCGCCATAATGGTAAGGATCTCCCGCTAGTAAAGCCACAGGCCAACCATCCAATCGGGCGAACCCCGTGATTGCAGAACGTCCAAAGGATGATGACATTTCAAAGAAGGAATTCTCGTCGAAAACCGATTCTATTATGTTCCTCATTTTGTAGACTTTTCGCCTATCCCTCGGGATTATGCCATTCAGGTCTGGATCAGTTCGTGACGCCGGATCCTCTGTCGATAATCTTTCTGCTTTTTCAAATGCAGAAGATGGAAGATAAGAAAGAAACTTTCGCGCAGCCTCAAATGCTTCTTCTTCAGAATCAACTTCATCATCTATGGAACCGTTTCGGGTTTGGATTCGGCTGCCTCCCAGGCTTTCTTTGTCAACTTCCTCTATCCCTAATGCATTTACAACTGGCGGCCCGGCTACAAAAAGCTGGGAGAGACCTTTAACCATCACCGAATAATGGCTCGAAACTGCCCGGGCAGCTCCCAATCCCGCCACTGGGCCTAAACATAGAGAAACCGTGGGGACTGTCGCAAGATTTGAAACCACGTACTCCCATCCAGGATTTAAAGGCACATAGGTTCTAGCACCCCTGCCATAAGTATTGGTACTTATAGACCCTTTGGAATGCTCATTAGGGTCAAGCGTTTTAACAGAACCGCCTCCTCCCGTTCCATCAATCAACCTGATTATTGGAATGTGTAGCTCATTGGCCATTTGCTCGGCATTTACTTGTTTTGAAATTATCGATGCATCTGCTGCTCCACCTCTGACCGTGAAGTCATCCCCTGCCACTACAACTATTCGACTGTCTATTCGCCCTCTCCCAAAAATAAAATTTGAGGCCTGTAAGTCGAGCAGTTCTCCATTCTCGTCATATGTTCCCCTGCCCGCTATTTTCCCAATTTCGTGAAAAGAATCTTCGTCCAGTAAAAGTTCTATTCTTTCTCTTACATTTAGCTTCCCTCTTTGGTTCTGGCGTTCAACTTTTTCCATGCCGCCCATTTTTTCGGCCAAAGATTCACGGAGATTTAGTTCTTCTAGTTCAGGTTCCCATTCGGACATATTGCTTATTTTCTTTCTAGAGGTTTCTAAGAGTATTCAAATACCTTGTGTTATCTCTCATTACAAGCTGCAGATCATCATCGTTCAGATCCTCTACCTCTTCTAAATAGTCAAGAGGAGTTGGCATGCCTTCGATATGTGGCCAGTCGGAGCCGAAAATTACATGGTTAGCACCCATTAATTCAATAACCTCATAAACGTTGTCTTCCCAAAATGGATTCATCCATACATGTTGACGAAAAAGTTCAACTGGGTCTTCATCAAACCAGCTGGGAGATTTCTTCGCCTGTTGTTTAAGTTTTCTAAAAAGCATGTCTAAATAATCTGCGCCATTTTCGACTGAAGCTATGCGTAAATTCGGAAAACGCGTGTACATACGTTCCATCGACATCGTAATTAACCAGTCATGTGCCGCTCTTTCAATACTGAAAGCTTTTATTGATGGCCGGTAACGGCCAGTCATATTGCTTCCGAAGGTGTCTTCTGCGTAGCCCTGAGATGAATATCCGCTGTCGCCCGCATGGATAACAGTTGTGATTCCTGCTTCATTGACAAGTGACCAAAATGGGTCGAAGACTGGATCACCAGGAGACAACTGACCTCCTTCAGTCCATATCGGGGCTGGGCGCATCACAATAGTTCGCGCTCCTTTTCCTAAACACCATTCCAACTCTGATACCGCTTGATCTACATCCATCAAAGAAATATAAGGTGACGCAAATATTTTCTCTTTATAATCAAACCCCCAGTCTTCTTCAATCCACCTGTTAAATCCCTGCATCAGTGCCACAACAGCCTGTAAGTCATCTTTCAACAATTCTTCATAAAGCACTCCTAAAGTTGGAAATAGCCAAATTGATTCAAGATTTTGCGACTCTACAACTTTCAATCTTGCATCTCTATCTACATAGGCTGCCGGAAGTGGCTCCCTGTCTTTTAAATATTCCATAGGATTCTTACCTTCTGGATTTCCTCGAAAGTACTTATGCAGAGCACCAGGTTTTGCTATTGGATCCCAAGTCGGATTTGTTACAGCCTTGCTTAACTTACCTCCCACTACATGATATTTTCTGCCGTTTACTTCCGCCCACTGCACCACTCGGGCTTGCATTTCTTCTGGCACATGGCGAGTGAAAGCATCTTCGCTTTCGTAATAATGGTTGTCGCAGTCAAAAGGTTCGAAAGTTAATTCCCTGCTCATAAGGTCTCCATTTGTGCTGGTTACATAAAGGTTACCCATGATGAACTATTCTGAGTTACTAGGAGTGCTTAGATTCGAATATCATCGTCAGAGGGCATGACCTTACAAATTGGAGTCTTTTATGAATAATTACAAAACTCTTATATATGAAGAGAAGGATTCTGTTGCTTGGGTAACGATTAATCGACCTGAAGCCCATAATTCTTTTACTTCAGAAATGCAAAAAGAGTTTCGCTCTTTGTGGCAATCTCTGCGTTCAAATGATGAGATCAACGTAATTGTTCTTACAGGTTCAGGTGAAAAGGCATTCTGCGTTGGAATCGACAGGGATGAACCTTTTACAGCCATCGACCAAGAAAAAGGATTTTATGGAACTTCTAATAACTTTATGTACGACGACCCTGGTGACTGGTTAGGACCAAAATCTAACGACCTTTGGAAACCGGTTATAGGCGCAGTAAATGGCATGGCATGCGGCGGGGCTTTTTACTTTCTCGGCGAATGCGACATTTTGATCGCAGCTGAACACGCTACTTTTTTTGACCCGCACGTGTCTTACGGAATGCCGGCGATATATGAGCCAATGAGCATGTTGAACAAAATGCCTTTTGGGGAAGTGATGAGAATGTCGTTAACAGGAAACTCTGAACGGATTTCTGCAGACACAGCTTTAAGAATGGGTCTAGTGACAGAAGTTGTGGCTTCATCCGATCTGGAATCTAAAGCACATGAACTAGCTCTATCAATCGCAGCGTCACCTCCATCGGCAGTTCAGGGAACTCTAAGAGCAATCTGGGCTGCGCTCGATCTAGGCAGGTTAGGCGGTCGATCTATAGCACCATCATTACTTTCTACTTCAATGGACTCACAAGCTTTGCAAGAAGGTGCTGAAAGTTTTTCTACTGGGGAACGGACAGAACCTAGATTACGTTAGACAGTAGCGACTTGCCCTAAAAGAGGATTCTTCAAGGGGACCAGATTCGTCAACCTTTCTGACCAAATTTTCGCCAAAGAACTTTCGCCATAATCAGCCTCGTAGTGCGCTGCTGCCAGAAGCAAAAGATATGCCTGAAGCGCCAAACAGACTTGCATATCATTTTCATGCTGAGCTTTTAAGTAGTCTGTTACACCATTTGAAACCAGGGAGTCGTAATAAAAGTCCGACAATTGATGATAAGTATTTAATGAGTTGGGGCCCGGTTCTATGCAAGAAGAAAGCAGATTAGCAACATCGCAACTAGGCCTACCAGAACTAAAACTCCCAAAATCGACCATGACTAAACCCTCAGCAGTAAATAACATGTTGTCAGTACGTGTATCTCCTCTTAAAAGGGTCATGTTCTCATTTAAGAAAGCGACAGCATCAACAACATTGTCTGAGAACCAATCAGTTAGACGAATCATGTCCGAACTGAAAAGTTCTGGGTTCTTTTCAATAACGCTCTCCCTTGAACCCCTATATAGGCCATTCATCAATTTCGGAGTATGCGTAACGGTTGGCCATGGAATCCCCTCTTCGTCGTCACCCAACAGAGGATGCCCCCACCAATGGGCATGAACAACTGCTAACGAGTTGAGTATTTCAAGCAAATCTTCCTCTGGGGCAAGATTTTCTGTTGTCGTGGTTCGAGCATTTTCGATGAACTCGGTAATCAATGCATATCTTCGACTTGAAGGACGTATGAACTTTCTAGCATTTCCTCCTAAAAACTTAGAAGCGCTGTCTGGTAGCGACTCAAGCCTCTTATTTAGTTTTCGTCGTGATTCAATATCTGAAATTGGGTCACGAACGGAATAGATGAGTTTTGGCACTCTTACAGGAAATCGATCCGAGAAACGTTCATAAAAATCAAACTCTCTGTCATATGCACCATCGCGTTCAATCAAGGCACGATTCTTAGGATCAGTAGAAGGAAATTTCACTAATACCGTTTTTGGCATTCCTTCTTCGAAATTGTCCCACTCTAAATCAACCCGCAATGTCAAACCTGAAAAACCTTCGCCACTTTCAGGTTCTCTAGATGAAAATGAAATAACGTTCGAATTGTTACCTATTCCTGATTCCCTAAACGACTCTGTAAACCATTCAGCTGTCATCTCCTCTTCTGTTTGAGGAATGAACTTCTTTAGCTTCCGAGTCACAATACCAAGTTAGTTTATTTGCACTGACTAGACAATCTAATCATGCCACTCCCGGAATTCATCCGTCCGATCACCGCAGCATCATGTTCTGCTTCGATCAGCTTGTTAAGAGTTGTTTCAACTTCTTCAGGTTCTACACCGAATAAAAGACCACCTGAAGTCTGCGCATCTGCCAAAAGATGAACGTCTATATCCTCGACGGAACCGACATCCAATTGTGCTTCAACCCACTCAAGATTCCTCTTACTCCCACCGGGCAAATTTCCCGCTAAAGCTAGATCTCGTGCATCGGGCAATATGGGCACTTCTGAAACATTTATTTCTACGTCAACTTTTGATTCTCTTGCAGCTCTTCCCAGATGTCCTAATAGTCCAAACCCAGTTATATCGGTAGCCCCAGTCGCTCCAGATTCAATCGCTATTTTTGCTGCCTGATCGTTAAGTCTGAGCATCGATGCAATTGCTGCATCCGTAGCTTCTTCGGTTGATTCTTGATTCTTTATTGCTGTAGTTATTACTCCGACACCAAGCTTTTTCGTAAGTATTAACAAATCATTTTCACGAAACCCTGAATTCCTTAACAAATTTTTCGGATCCACTTCACCCACAATAGCCAATCCGAATTTTGGCTCAGGGTCTTCAACTGTGTGCCCACCAGCAATTACAAAACCTGCTTCTTCAGCAACCTGATTGGCGCCTTCCAAAACTTCAGATAACAGTTCTGTTGGAAGTTCTTCAGAATTCCAGCCAACCAAATTAATCGCCATTAATGGTTTCGCACCCATTGCATAAATGTCTGAAACGGCATTAGTTGCGGCTACTTTCCCCCATGTGAGAGCGTCATCAATAACAGGAGTTATAAAATCCGCTGTCATTACTAGCGCTCTATCTTCATCTAACTGCCAAACTGCAGCATCATCGCCTGTCGACGACCCGACGATAAGATTTTTTGATTTTTGTGGTTTAAGTCGGTGCAGAACCTGCTCCAGGTCACTCGGAGAGAGTTTGCAGCCTCAACCAGCACCATGGCTGAATTGTGTCAGTCTCATGCAAACCTCCTTGATCTAAGTTCAGAGTAGGCGACTACTCGTAAATTTTCAGGCTTTTTTCAAATTAATGAAACTGCTTCCAACAATCGATCAACGTCTTTGTCGCCAATGTAAATACAAACACCTGCTCGAACTGCCCCTTTTTCGTCGAGCCCTAAAGGATCCATAGCTTCAACTGCATAATTGTGCCCATCCCAAACCGCTACTTTAGCCTCTGCAACTTTTTGAGCTGTTTCTTCTGGTTCTTTTCCATCTACAAGAAACATCAATGTGGGCGCTCTATCTTTATTGTCATTAGGTCCCAACACTCGAACCTTTGGCATGCCTATGAGACCTGAAAGCAATCGCTCAAACCTTGCAGATTCGTGTTCAACTATCGAGTCGAAACCTACACTAAGCAAAAATTTTGCAGCTTCTTTTATCCCGGCCAGGGTTTCCCATGGAGGTGTTCCATATTGGAACCGCCCAGCTCCTCTTTCAGGAGATGGGCGTACTTTGTACACAGGTAAGTCGTTCAGTGCTTCAGGCTCGATCCACATGATTCCAGCGTGTGGTCCGTACCACTTATACGAAGAAGTTGCATAAACATCGCAACCCATTTCATTGATGTCAACTTTTCTGTGTGGTGTTAAATGCACTCCATCTACAGCTACTTTTGCACCTACTTCATGTGCGGCTGTTGTTATGGAAGCGACATCAGGAATCGAGCCAATAACATTTGATGAACCTGTTACTGCAATCCATTTCGTCCGCGAACTTATCAAATTGATAACAGATTCTGATTCGAGTCTCCCAGTGCTGGGATCAAATTCTGCCATTCGAATTGTGGATCCTGAATCACGAGCTGCCAACATCCAAGGTGCAACATTTGCATCATGGTCAAGAGTGGTGCAAATAATCTCATCTTCTGGTTTAAGGTTTACCGCAACTGCTCTTGTCAATGCCATCATGTTGGCAGTTGTACTTGGTCCAAAGGTCATTCCTGCAGGATCCGCAGAAAGGAGTTCACCCATTATCTCACTTGTCTCATCGACAAGATCATCGCAAGCTTGTGCCGCCGGGAAAGCTCCATGGCTATTCGCATTTCTTCCACTGCGTTGCCAGTCGCTCATCGCGTCTATCGCCGTATCAACTACTTGAGTGCCTGCAGGCCCATCAAAACGGGCCCAGCCATCAGATAAAGCTGGAAATCGTGTTTGAATGTCGGTTAAATCGTTCATTGGAGGCACCCTAGATGTATGGAATTATGGCAATTAGAAGCTTATGCGGAAATTCGCAATCTCATATCCGCTTATAACTCTTTCGGCGATCGTGGTCGTTTCGATGAGATGCTGAGCCTTTTTGCTGAGCATGCTGTGATGGATATTGATGACGGCCGACTATACGAGGGCATAGGCCAGATAAAAAAAATATTTACTGATACTAACGATTCTTTATCAAAAGGTGATTCACCTTCATATATCCAACATCATACTGCATCCACTCATATCGAATTTGAAGGAACCGAGAGAGCAAACTCCAAAAGTTATTTCTCGGTCTTTCTTTCGCATGGCATAGACCACTGGGGGCGTTACGAAGACAAATTCGAAAATATAGGTGGTAAATGGATGTTTGTCTACCGGCGTGTGAAAACCGACGGTTGGCTTCCAGGAGGTTGGGCCGCCGAACGTTTGGAAGAAAAAAATTGAGTTTCTTTTCCAAACTTAAAAACAGTTCTCTCGCTGTCGATTCAAAAAATGAAACTAGTGTTGCGCTGGAAATGTCGGAAATAATCTTCTCTTCTTTCATTTCTTACATGCAATCCGTGCAAGAAATCTCTCAAAAAGCAGGTGAACACTTTGCTTCAAAAAAGTGGTCCGTAAATGAAGTCAACGCAAGCGAACGCCTAGGACTTCACCAGATAAAAGTTTTAGAAGTGGTTTCACAGATCAAGGATTTATTGGATCAGGTAACCGACAAACGTGGAGAATGGCGAAACTCCCGCGACATATACCAACAGCTTGTAGCCAGACGACCGGACCAAGGGCTCGCTGAGACCTTTTTCAACTCAGTCGCCAGACGTGTTTTTACAACAATCGGAATCGACAACGATGTGGAAATCAGATGGTTCGGTGCGACAACAATCTCACGTGGTGAATCTAAAGCCGAGGTATTCAGCACTTGGACACGTCGTGGAGATTCAGCTGCGCTAGTTGACTCTCTCTTATCCTCTTATGAAATAAATGTTGAATGGGAAGACCTTTCACGCGATGTAAAACTCGTAGCTGGTCGTTTAGATGCTTTTCTAATGGATTCATGGGGAGGTCTCAAGCTAGACGGAATAGACATGCTTAAACCCGTGTTTTACAGAAATCGGGGAGCCTATCTAATTGGAAGAGTTAGATTCTTAAACCGAGTAACACCATTCATTCTTCCAATCCTTCATGGACCCAATGGATTAGTCGTAGACACAGTATTACTAACAGAAGATTTAGGTAGTCGACTTTTCGGATTTACAAGGTCATATTTTTTCGTTGACTGGCCAAATCCTTCAGAAGTGGTCGGTTTCCTGAAATCCTTACTTCCCACCAAGTCGTTACACCAGATCTACACCGCACTCGGCTATCCGCAACATGGTAAAAGCAGTCTTTACCGTTCTTTATATCGCCACTTGCAAACCTCTAATGACAGATTCGTAAAAGCCCGTGGAACTCCTGGAATGGTAATGGCTGTTTTCACTTTGGTTTCTTTTAATGTCGTTTTCAAAATCATCAAAGACCACTTCGACCCTCCGAAGAACACCACAAGGGATGCTGTGAGACGTCGATACGATCTCGTTTACAGTCGTGACCGAGTTGGCAGAATGGTGGACACACAAGAATTCGAAAACCTCTCTTTTAACCGTGACCGTTTTGACCCTGAGCTCCTTTCAGAACTACTAGAAGATGCGAGCGAATCTGTATTCGTAGACGACGACAAAGTGATTATCAAACATGCTTACACAGAGCGTCACGTCTACCCTTTAAATCTCTACCTTCAAGAGATGTCTCAAGAGAAAGCTGAGGCAGCAGCTATCGACTGGGGTTACGCGATTAAAGACTTAGCGGCTGCGAATGTTTGGCCGGGCGATTTGTTCACGAAAAACTTTGGGGTTACGCGACATGGAAACGTGGTTTTCTACGACTATGACGAACTTGCACTGCTCGAAGAATGCCGATTTCGAAGTATTCCCGACACTCAAGACCATGAAGATGAAATGCGCGCTCAACCTTGGTTCGCTGTTCAAGAGGGAGATGCATTTCCTGAACAATTCGAAACATTTATGAGTTTTCCGAAAACTGTCCCTATCGAAATTTGGGAAAATTTCAAAGAGTCGCATAAAGACCTTTTTACAGTTGAATTTTGGCAAAGGGTTCAAAATCAATTAGCCGACGGTGATTTGCCGGAATTCTTCCCTTATCCAGAGGATCTCAGATTTAGTCATGATTTGGGAGCTTATTCGGTCTAATGTCTATGTTGTGAAGAGACCAATTGCTATTGCCCCATCCGTTTTACCAGCAGATTTTTCGCGCCTAGGCGAAGAATGCATAGCCTTAGAAAAAGCGGGCGTGGACCGAATTCAGTTTGATGTAATGGACGGAGTTTTCGTCCCAAATTTAACTTTCGGGCCAGATGTTATTAAATCAATCCGACCTCTGGTCAAAGTCCCATTTGAAGCACATCTAATGGTAGTTGAGCCAGACAATCTAATCGACCGTTATATAGATGCCGGTTGTGAGATAGTTATTGTTCATGCTGAAGCGTGTTTACATTTACACAGAACTCTCAAATATATTGCAGATGCCGGTGCTGTTCCAGGAGTTGCACTCAACCCTCACACTCCACCAGAACTCATCAATGAAGTAAAAGATCTACTTGGTTTAGCTTTAGTCATGACTGTCAATCCAGGTTTCGGAGGTCAGAAATATATTTCATCAATGGAGCCAAAAATTAAACACGTGGCAGAGATGCTCGATGGCTTAGATTGTGATATCGAAGTTGATGGCGGCATTGGTATTGAGACAGTTTCCGGTGCAGTTCAAGCTGGTGCAAACGTTTTAGTTTCCGGAAGCGCTCTCTACAAGGACCCTAAAGGTCTTGAAAATGCTGTAAAAGAATTAAGAAGTAAGGCAGAAGCGTCTCAATCTTGACCTTCACAGGCCTCTGTCCCGCTAACCTGCATAGTAATGAATGAAATATCACCAAACCAAACAACCAGAATGTCAAGCGAAATAGATCGATTGGATTTAAATCGATTTGATGTATTTCAAAGACTCCTAAAAGACCGAATAGTTTTTTTAGGTACTGCCGTAGACGACGAAGTTGCTAACTTCATTATCGCCCAAATGCTCTTCTTGGAAGCACAAGATCAAGAGAAACCTATTTGGCTGTACATAAACTCGCCAGGAGGTTCAGTCACATCCGGCATGGCCATATATGACACTATGCAATTCGTGGAACCTGAAGTGGGAACCATATGCATGGGATTAGGGGCTTCAATGGGTCAATTCCTACTCTGTGCGGGAGCTAAAGGTAAACGATTCGCCTTGCCACATGCTCGCATCTTGATGCACCAGCCTCTAGGTGGTGTGCGCGGTGATGCAACCGATATAGCTATCCAAGCTGAACAAATGGCTTTCACAAAGCAAATACTTCAACAACGGATAGCTGAACATACAGGTCAATCAATAGAAACAATAGAAACAGACAGTGACCGTGATCGTTGGTTTACAGCTGAAGAAGCCAGCGACTATGGAATCATTGACAAAGTAATCGTCCGACGGGGCGAGATGCACTGACCAACTAATAGCTGGTCTGCGGACGTGGCGGAATTGGCAGACGCACCAGCCTTAGGAGCTGGCGCCGCAAGGCGTGGGGGTTCGAGTCCCCCCGTCCGCACATGAATAATAAAGGTGACTCAACGTCCAAGATGCAAGGTCTAGAGGATCTAATTGAGGCCGCGCCCACAGCCATGATCCACTTAAGGTCAGATGCTTCTGCTATTCAAATTAACTCACAATGGTCTGTTTCTACAGGACAAGCCAGCGAATCCGGTCTTGAATTTGGATGGATGGAAATGTTGGATGAAGAAAGTCGAGAAGACTTCCTAACTGATTTAAATAATTCCCTAAAGAACGGGTCTTCAATTAGAGGAAGATTGAAACTTCAAAATATTTCCGGACAAACAAGATGGGTGGATGTCTCAACCATTCCTCTAACAGATTCTTCCAGCACTCCTAAAGGAAGTGTGATGCTGCTCTCAGATATTTCCGAAGAAATGGAAGAAGCAAAAAGAGCAAAGGAACTAACTCGGGTTCTGGAAGCGAGCCCAGACCTTGTAGCAATACTTGACTCATTAGGTCGATCGATAACTTGGGCAAACGATGCAATTGCGAATCATCTAAATTTCAAATCCAACGAACAGCTTTTGGACTCTCTAGACAGTTGGTCACAAGCTCAATATGCGACCGTTGCTCTGCCTACTGTTAGATCTACTGGGATTTGGAGAGGAGAATTACGATTGTCAACTTCTCAAAATCAAATTCTGCCCATTTCGACGCTTTTGGTCGCTCATCGGAACGAAGAAAACCAAATAGAAGCGATTTCCATGGTCGCTCGAGACCTTTCCGAACTGAAAGCCGCTGAACAGCGAGTGGAAGCATCTGAAATACGATTAGCTGCACTCGTAGAACACGCTTCAGACCTTGTGTGTGTTGCCGACGATGTTGGACGGGTTATCTATGCAAGCCCTGCTGTGGCAAGGGTATTAAATCTGAGTGCTTCTGAGTTGGAGGGAACACCAGTTTTTGATCTTGTACACCCTGATGACAGGGAAAACCTGATGGGAAAAATGGAAGAAATAGTTAATACACCTGGGATTTCCCCTTCACTTGAAGCTCGTGTGGCGCATGCAGATGGCGGATGGAGACATATGGAAGTTGTAACCACCAACCTTCTTAACAACCCTGCCGTTTCAGGGATTGTTATTAATGCTAGGGATATTACTGAACGCGTCGAAGTTGCAGCACAACTAGAAGAAAAAGCATTCCATGACGAGTTAACTGGACTACCGAACCGCTCATTACTACTGGAGCGTCTAGCCGACGCTTTGCATAGAGCTTCTAGACACGATCGGATGGTAGGAGTTTTATTCCTTGACCTCGACCGTTTTAAAGTTGTTAATGATTCCTTAGGTCACAGCGTAGGAGATGAACTTCTAAGCGAAACAGCAAGAAGACTCGAACAAACAATCAGACCCGATGACACCGTCGCTCGTCTGGGTGGCGACGAATTTGTAGTTGTAATAGGCAATATGGTCAGAACTACCGACGCACTCGTCGCTGCAGAAAGAGTGCGCTCTGCGGTCGCTCAACCTGTCACTCTCGGCAACGAATCTACTGTAGTCACCACAAGTGTTGGTATAGCGATCGCCTTCGGTGATGAATCGCCAGCTGAACTTTTACAAGATGCCGACACCGCAATGTACAGAGCCAAAGAAGGTGGCAGAGATAGAGCAGAAATGTTTGATGACCATCTCCGAGCTCAAGCTGTTCGAAGACACTCCGTGGAACAAACTCTGAGGTCCGCCCTCGAAAATAAGAGAATTGAAGTTCATTTTCAGCCTGTAGTCAGGATTTCTGACGGGTCCGTGGTGGGAGCTGAAGCTTTAGCTCGTATTCGCACACCTGAAGGTGAGCTCCTCCAACCCGTGGAATTTATTGATGTAGCCGAAGATAGTGGATTGATAGCAGATCTTGGCAGTCAAGTTTTAACGCTCGCTTTTCAACGTGTTGCTCGATGGAGCAAAGACGCTAACAGGCCATTTTCCATGGCTGTAAACGTTTCAGCACGACAATTATCTGACCCAGCCTTTCCAGATCTAGTAAGCGAAGCACTAAAAACTAACAATTTAGAACCACAACAAGTAGCTCTTGAATTCACCGAAAGTGCTCTTATAGCTGCTAATCCAGTTACAGAGCAGGTTCTGGGAGAGCTAACAGAACTGGGCATACGTATGGGACTTGATGATTTCGGAACCGGTTTCTCTTCGATGACTTACCTGAAAAGGTTCCCAATAAACTTTTTGAAGATTGACAGGACTTTCGTTGCTGGCCTTGACAGTAACGATGACGACACCGCCATTGTTACTGGCACTGTCGCTCTTGCACATAGTCTGGGTCTTCAGGTTGTAGCTGAGGGAGTTGAAACAGAGCCTCAATTGCAACAGTTGCAAAAACTTCAATGTGATTTAGCTCAGGGTTTTCATTTTTCAGAACCTGTAACTGATGCTGAATTCGACAGGTTCTTAAATCATTCTTGGAGTCCGAACCCAATTTCCAGTAACTAATTTTTTAGTTTTCACCCAATATGTAACCAAGGTTACGAAATGCTCGTCCTCTATGGGAAAACCTGTGTTTCTCTTCACCCATCTGAGCGAAAGTAGATCCATCGCCTTCTACGGGAACAAATATCGGGTCGTAACCGAACCCTTCCTCTCCTGAAGGGTTTTGGGCTATGTGCCCTTCTACAGTGCCGTTCGCTATTAATTCCCTTCCATCTGGATAGCGAACAATAGCCACAGTTTTGAACCTCGCTGTTCTTTGCCCCATTTGAAAACCATCAAGATCGGTAAGAACTTTTTCTACGTTCTGTTGATATGTAGCATCAGCACCTGCGAAACGAGCTGAATGCACTCCAGGCGCACCATCTAAAGCGTCTATCTCAAGTCCTGTGTCGTCCGCTACTGAAGGTTTTCCGGCAAATTCACATACCGCCACGGCCTTTAGTCTTGCGTTGTCTTCTAAATCGTCACCATCTTCAACTACGTCTGGCATACCTTCCGGTCTGGGAATTAAAACCGCTAACCCTTCCAAAACAATTGCTATCTCAGCTACCTTGTCGGGGTTAGCACTTGCTATTACCAATTTCGGAATAGGCATCAATTGGAGCGATCAACTGGTGGGGAAGATAAGAGATTTCGTTGAGCTTCAGTGATCTCTTTGATTCCTACTTCAGCAGCATCTAGCATTTCTTCCAAACTTTTTCTCTCGAATGGGCCATCTTCAGCTGTTCCTTGCACTTCTACAAACTTTCCAGAACTTGTCATGACGACATTCAAGTCAACTTCTGCTGTTGAATCTTCAACATATGGGAGATCCAAACAAACTTCTCCGTCAACCACGCCCACTGAAACAGCTGCTAGTTCTTCTGTAATGGGATGCTCTGCCATTTGACTTGCGGAGATCATTCGCGTGAACGCATCATGCAATGCAATAAATCCTCCGCATATGGAAGCCGTTCGCGTTCCTCCATCAGCCTGAATAACATCACAATCGACTGTTACCTGACGTTCAGGTATAGCTGATAAGTCAACCGCTGCTCTTAAAGAACGGCCAATTAACCTTTGAATTTCTTGACTTCTACCTGAATTCTTTCTTCTAACTCTTTCAGGGCTTGAGCCTGGCAACATTGAGTATTCTGCTGTCACCCAGCCTTTGCCTGTGTCTCTAAGCCAACGAGGTACTTCTTCATCAACCGAAGCTGTGCAAAGCACCCGTGTCTTACCGAAAGTGACCAAGCATGAGCCGTTAGCCATTTCTGTAAAATCGCGTTCAAACCCAAATGGTCTTAATTCGTTATGTTTTCGCCCATCAGCTCTCACAAAGCCTCCTAATTGGAATAAATTATTCTTTCTTTTAGGGTAACCGCACTTCCCTGTCTACTACGCTCATGTTCTGTGGTTGATATAAACGATAAGACTGTCGCTACGAACCGTAGAGCCCGTCACGAGTACGATATTCTCGACACTTGGGAAGCAGGCCTTGTGCTTCAAGGTAGCGAAGTCAAATCTTTAAGGGAATCTAAAGTTCAGATAGCTGAATCCTATGTTCGTCCAGAAGGCCCAGAGTTGTGGCTTATAGGACTTCATATAAATCCCTATTCGAAAACTGGCAACCTAGCAACTGGACATGAGCCAGATCAACCCAGAAAACTTCTTATGCATCGGAAAGAAATTAATCAGATTATTGGTCGGATTGACAGAGATGGTTTGACAGTTATTCCTTTGAAACTCTATTTCTCTAAAGGTCGTGCAAAAATCGAAATCGCTTTAGCGCGTGGTCGCCGACTTCATGACAAAAGACAGGCGATTGCTAAACGTGAATCCCAGAGAGAAACTGAGCGGTCTTTAGCTAGAAACCAAAGAAACAGAACCTGATAGTTACTTGGGGAAAGTGTCTCAAGTCAGAGTTATCATGGTTGAGGCTCATCAAGAGCTTTTTTGACAACTTAATAGTGAAAACGTAGAAAAATATTTTACCTAACGGGGCTGATCGGTTTCGACGCCGGTGACAGTATCCGTTTTGTGCGACCAGAGTTGCTCAGACTCTTTAAACGGGGCTTAAAAAGAGACTCCAACACGGATGATCTCGCTCTCGCAGCCTGACCTAGTCAAGTTGTAGAGAGTCATCGCGACCGGTAACGGCACGCGGGGCCGATCCACCGCAGCCTGGCAACAGAAGCGGAGGAGACCGCAGGGACAGACCGCTGACGGCGCGAAAGAACGCTGACTTAAGGGAAAGACCTTGAGGCAGGCCTTGTGCTAACTGATCCGGCAGTGTGACAGCCTAAAGACACAACCACGGGAATGGTCGTATCGCAAGCGGTTGCACTCCGACGGACGGGGGTTCGATTCCCCCCAGCTCCACCGTTTTAAGAAAGCTTGTGTGCTCCCTGTTATGAAGCTAACTCTGCACGTAATCTCAAAGCTTCAGTGTAATCACTTACAAGCTGGACCTTTGCAGTTCCTATATCCACAATTGGGAACAAACCAGCGAAAATTTGTGAAGCATCATCTGCATCTACAACAAAAAAGAAATCATGTTCAGGAGGAGCTACCCAAGCACCTATAACCTCATTTACATTTTCTCTGAGTGAGTCCAAAACTACACCGAAAGTTTTTGCCATTACCTCATCATCCTTAGCAGGACACGTTGCCTCTGTGTGATGGTGTGTTACATGAAAAAGCATCGGAAACCTTTCTATTTTCTAATAATTAATTACGAAGTTAAATTTAGTAGTCTGAGGAAAAGATCCAAACTTGAAATTAAAAATTACTAACCCTGACTAATTCTTTCTCGTGCTAGACATTAAAAAATTTCGAATCTAAAGTGCATCCATGACTGAAGGAGAGTACATACCTAGTACATGGGATACAGCAGCCGAACACGTAGAACGTTATCTAGAAACAGATGGGGTCGACGGCTATGATTTCCATGGAGCTAAATGTGTAATTTTGACAACGCAAGGACGTCGTACAGGTGCAATCCGACGTAGTCCTATCGTCCGAGTGCGCGAAGGGGACAGCTATCTAGCTGTTGCTTCTATGGGAGGGGCGCCGAAAAATCCAATGTGGTACTTAAACCTTCTAGATGATCCGGAGGTCACTATCCAAGACAAAGGTGAAGTTCACTATCTAACAGCTCGCACTGCTACTCCAACTGAAAAAGAAGAGTTGTGGCCTGTTGCAGTTGCTGAATGGCCTGACTATCAGAATTATCAAAAACGCACCGAAAGGGAGATACCACTCATAAT
>PBAM01000032.1 GCA_002716285.1 Acidimicrobiaceae bacterium | reverse complement strand
CCAAAGAAACCGAACAGATTAACGGTTCACATAACGAACTAGCCCGCCTGACACACACTTTCTTCCAAGGCGCCCTTTATTCATGGGCGTTGGGAAGTATCACCTCCGAAGAGTTCCTTCGCATGTCAGCACAGAGTGTTGATTTCGCTGTTTCGTCATGCCGAGGTGCAGCATGATGAATCGATTCACCTCTCAAGCCCGTAAGAGCGTAAACGTGATTCGACTCTTCATAGGTTTCGCTCTCCTCGCATCAACCCTCGTCTTACCAGTTGGCGTAGCCCAAGCAGCCGAAACTGTTGAACTAGACACACCTGGGAAAATGTTCCCAGAGTCACACAATGTTGCTAAACGCCAAAAGTATTCACATTCAAATTTAGATTCAAAGATTTCAGATGAAAAAGTCGACTGCTCGATCAAAGATAAAGACGGCAAGGATGCAGGAGCAGCTCTCTATCAAATAATTGACGACAATGAGCTTGTTAAGTACAACCCTGTTACTGGCGTTTATGGTAGCGAGACTGGTGACAAGTTCGTCATCGAAGGTGTAGATAAAACGCTTAACGGCTTGCTACTTGACCCAGATGGGCGAGTTTTTGCATCTCACATGAAATCAAATAATGCTCGTGATTTTGTCCAGATACTCCCTGAGAGCAAATCATTTAAAACACTTATTTCTCTGACCTCTTCCAAGAGTTCCTATAACGCAGGAACCTACATAGAAGACGAAGACGGCGTTCCGTACGCAGTACTTTCGCAGGCCTACGGAAGAACAGCTATAAAAATTAACCTGAATCAAATCCCAAGCTCACCGCCTGAAATTCCACTAGGTGTGAGTAAACAAAACTCTAGTTCCAAATCAAAAGACTTTATTTGGGTTCACGAAGGCCTTGTGGTAGACAACCACACCTATCACATAGTCGGCATATATGTTACGGGAGGCAAATTAGAGGTTTATCTTTCGGACATGAAGGGCAAGTCAACAGTAAAGACTGAAACCGGATATGCATCATACAACGGTGTTTACGGGGCTGCTTACAACTTTAAGTCATCTCGCGACATGAACAAACCCACTTCGATGTTCTTTTCGAACAACGATCAGGGTGGCATGATGCAACTTCTCTATGATGGCAACAAATTCTCATTAGTCAGAATTGGAGATTCAGATAAGACAAGTGACAACGACGGGGGCGGTTGTCCATTCACAGAAGCAGTTATGGGTACTGTAAAAGTTGTCAACGTTGAATGTGGTACAGGTTCAGATCTTGAAGGATCAAAATTCAAAATTGAAATATACAACCCAAATTCAAGCATCAAGAAATTTGATGTAGAAGCAAAAGTTGATGGCAGTTTTGCTGTAGATGCCAATAGCAATGATTCCCTCAACTGGAAGGAGTTTTCAGTTGGAGGTAAAGACACAAGAACGATAGAAGCCGGTGTTCTTTGGGGACAAGAGTGGGAAGTAAGGGTCAGGAACAATTCCACCCTAGAGGAAATCCAGTTCACACCTCATGGTGATGTTTTGGATGAGGATGTCTGTCCGTCTCCCCCGAAAGACGAGTTTAAACCGGAGGTGCCGAATTCTGATGTGAAATTGGAATGCGTCGGAGATCCATCTGCTCCGAAAATCACAATTACCTTGGACAACACTGATTCAACAATCGACGCTGATTTTGCTATCACCGTTGAGGACGACATAGCTACTAAACAAAAGACAGTCTCAGCTGACTCCTCAGGGGAGATAGAAATCGATGTACCCGAGGATAGCGAATGGAGTCTTACGTGGACATCTGAACCTTCAGATTCAGAAGATAAACAAAACTTTGACGAGGTTACCGGTAGCTATGATCCGCCATCTGAAGACAGCCCAGCAGATTGTTCAGATCCGCCTATCGAAGAATTTGATCCAGAAGTATTTTTCAGTATTGATTGCCGCCCTCATGGGCCACGACTGTTTATAGGAATAAACAACACTGCATCTATCGTTGGCGGCACACTCGAATTGAAGGTGACAGATGTAGATGGAGAAACCGATTACTCCATTAATTTTGGAATAAAAACAAACGCTTCAGACGTTAAAGTAATAGAAATTCCTGAAGACAGTAACTGGTCGGTTTCATGGGAGGCAATAGCTTCAGAAGGCTCTTTCGACTCAATAATAGGGATCAAAAAGCAAATAGATCCTGAAGATACTGACTGTGCAAAAGATATAGATGACGAGCTCTTAAAGCATGTAGGAAACGTTTACGGATACGTATGGGTGGATCTCAATAAGGATGGCGAACGCACAGAGGAAACAGCTGGTGAAGAAGATCATGTAAAAGGTGTTAAAGCAACTCTTACCAACGTTTCAGACATTCTCGATAGTGACGGTGAAGTGGCCTACCCCACAGGAACTTATGCACCGTCCGGAAAAGTTCGCGAAGCAATAACAGGCGAAGGCGCAGATAGTGGGAGTGACGAAAATGACTACAGGTGGTTCATAGATGATGTTCCCATTCAGGATCTCCTAGGGAACATAATCCAGTGGAAAATCACCATTGACTATGAAGATGCAGAATGGCCAACAGATTTCGAACCTGAGGGTTACACCACAAAGAACGCAACAAGTGTCACAAAGTCTGAAACAGACTCTGACGTGGAATCACTTGGCGGGACATTAGGAGTTTCAAGTATTTTCACACTCGTTGAAGATCTTGACGAACACAGAGCAGATGCAGGAGTTGTTACCGGAGATGTTGAGCCAAAAGAATTTGAACCTGAAATAACAATTGAACCATTGTGCTCATACAACGGGTTTGAAAATCCAAGTGCAAAATTCGATATAACCGTCGACAACACAGAATCAGAAATTGAAGCAGTCGTTACAGTCACCAAAGATGGAATAGAAGTAGGGAATTTCCCAGATGTAGCACCAGGAGCATCGAAGACTCTCCCATTTGTGGGAGAACACGATCAACAATTTGAAGTGAATGTGGTTGCTGGTGAAGATCCACACTTGTACGAACCGATAAGCACTTCTCAAATTGTCGACTGTCCAAGATTCGAAATTGATGTATTTCTAAGTAACACCGATTGTGGAAGCGACCCGCCAACCGCCACAGTAATTTTCAAAAACGATTCTGATATCTCAGTAATGTTCAACTACTCAACAGCACAAATACAAGTCGGTGGAGGGAAAACCTCACTCCCATTGAGCTCTTCTGTACAACAACAAATTGTGCCTGCTGGTGAAGAGGAAGCAATTTTGTTTAACGTCGACAAAAACTGGACGTGGAAACTCTCCTGGGACGCTGTGGATAGTGGCAGCGAACAAGACTTTTTTGAAAAAGGAAGTATTCCAACTGAAGGTTCTGAACGGTTTGTTCCGTGTCCAGGTGGCTTTGAACTAGATATCGAAATAACTGTCGAATGCACTGATTCAGGACCCAAAGTAATCATCAAGGTAGACAACACTGCTTCAACTATTGATACGTATGTCTCATGGTTTGATTCGGTGATAGGACCTCAAAATTTCACACAAGTGGTTGCCGCCGGTGAGGATTACGAAATTTCTTTCGACGGGGGAGCTAACGGTGTCATCTGGACAGTAAGCGGTTACGCCGATCCGCAAGCGGAAAATTTTGAAGGGGACTCTTCAGTTCGAGTTGAAGCAACTATTGACTGTCCGATACCGCAATTGAGTCTTCTTCAGGACTGTGTTGATGAAGTTCTGAAAATAGAAATAGATAACAAAGCTTTAGAAGTTGACGGGATTCTCACAGTCACAGAGATTCTTCCCGGATCTGGAGAAGTGAAAATATTAGACGTTGATTCAAAAGTTCCCGCCGGTGAGAAAATTACAACAACCATCGATTTTGTTTATGGAGCCACGTATATAGCTACGTTAACCAGCAGTGATGGTTCTTCATATAAGCAAGTTTCCGAAGAAACAGTGGTTACTTGCGAAGAACCGATAGTGATTGAACCTTTCGACTGTGCCGCAAACCCATCCCTAATACAGGCCATAAAAAATAGAACTGATCAACAGCATGACATTAAATCTCTTGACCTTTCAGACGGCATGTACAAATTCATATACCCAATTCCTTTCGATTACACAGAACCTCCTTTTGACGCGTTCAATGCTTTAGCGATTGACCCAGTTGATGATTTTGCATATGCAACTGTCAGACTTACTATCGACGGCGAAGAAAGATCATTCCTTACCCGTTTTGATCAAGATCAGATTGGTTTCTTAGCAGAACTACCGGTATCGAAGACATTCTCTGCCACGATAGACGCCGATGGAGATTATCTATTTGAACGCGGAGGAAATCTTTACCGTGTTGAAAAAGTCTCGGATCTTGAAGCTTTCACAAAATTTGACACACCAGGTGTTCTTGACCTGACAGCAGATCAGCCAATTTATGAAGGTGATCCGGAATATGAAACAGGTGACATCACATATTGGGTGACAGCCGACGGAGCTTCGATATCAAAACATGTTGTCGGTGTTGTTCGAAAAACTGACCAGATAATGATGATTGAATACGATGAAAGTTCTAGCGATTTTAAACTTCTAGATCCTGTAGATGAAAATAATGAAACATTTGATATTCCTGACGGCACCTACGGAGCGGCCTGGAATGCTAACGGCCGGATAATTTTGTCAGCCAATGCGGGCGGTTTATACGAGGTCTATCCAGACACAATAAGTGGTTCAAGAATACAAGTCAGAAAGCTTGCCGATACACAAGCCACCGGAGCAAATGATGGAATGAACTGTGATGACATTCCAGTTTGCCTCCCCGAAGAATTCGGAAATGTTTACGGCTACGCGTGGATTGATTGGGAGAAGTCAGGTGACAGAACAGCAGTTACAGGTGGTCTCGAGGAGCACATAAAAGGGGTAACAGTAACACTTACTCTTGAAACCGAATACAAAAATTCAAATGATAAAGTTTGCGAGGATTTTGGTGAAAGTTCGTGGGTTGTTCAAACCGATGGTCAGAGTGACAGCGATTACCAATGGCAAATCAATGATCTTCCCGCTAAAGATAATTTCGGTAACGATCTTTTCTACAAGGCTAATTTTGATTATCAAGGCGCTGACTTCCCATACGGGTTCAGTCCAACTGGATACACAAAACGTCTAGAAGACGAAGTCACATCATCTGAAGTTGACTCTGATGTTTATCAAAATACATCAAGTAGTCCCACACAGGAAACGGATCCTATGATTTTCCGCCTTTTGATGCAACGCAAACAAACGAAACAGAAAAATATTTCCAGAGTTCTAGGGTCGATAAATCCTTTTTCAGATGACGGTTCTCCGGAAACCACAACGGCGACATCGGATCTCTTCACACTTGAACCCAATGAGACCGTGCACAGGGCAGATGCAGGAATTTCGGGTTATCCCATTTTCGAGCCTGTCGCTGTAGTCACAATCGACTGTCTAGCGGAAAACGTCGAAATTTCACTTGACAACAGTGAATCATCGGTTGACGCAGAATTCTCTGTAGACGTCTACCACGACTCTGTCGAACCAGGGAATTTAGTGACAGCGCAGTCGGGTGATCAACTAGTACTCGCGGATGGCATAGATGAATATGAGAAAGATATACCTCCGCCACTTGGGGTTTTGATAATAGATGTGAACGTAGTCGCCGAACACAACGGGGTGCAGCTCGGACCTCTCGGTGTTGTGTCCAACCAGTCACAAACCTATTGCGATCCGCCATTCTCAGTCATGATCGAAGCCCTGCCAGATTGCCCCGTTCTCGACCTGACCATCAGGGTTCTTTCGTCTGAAGAATTGAACCTCGATCCCATCCCACAGGCCAGTGGGGCAAGAATCGAAGTCACGCTATACGAGGATGGAATCCCACGACGGCTTGGGAACATATATTCAAGTTCAGGCCAGTACTACGAGCTTGATGCAGGACTTTTCGCCCTAGAAGAACTATCTATACAGGAAGACTCCGAGTGGCGTATTGAATGGAAAGCCACAGACCTCGTATACCCTGAGCGCACTATGGAAGGAACCATAGGTCCAAAACTTTTCGACTGTGATTCTGCGGCTCCGCCAGACCCAGAAGTGACTTTTGTTCCTGACTGCGCAACTGGGAGAGGTGTATTCACAATAGACAATTCCGAGTCGTTATGGAACATCGATTTCACGATAAAGGAACTGGATGAAATAATCCGTGGACCTGAAACTATTGATGCAAAAGTGATCAAGGAGATAGAACTACTGTTAGACCATAACGACAAGTTCATTGTTGTGTTGACCCTTTCAGAAGTCCAACCCGATGTCCAGACACTCAGACAGTTTGCTGATAACGAAACTATCCAAGAGCCGGTACAAATAACGAGACAAACTTTCAATACAGGTTCACAATCCATAGCCTCTTTCGTTGAAGTAGTCATTGAGTCAGGTGACACCCTTTCCGAGATAGCAGCAGAACACGGCATTAAAACAAGTGAACTCATGGCCGCAAATGGGATAGAAAACGCAAGTCGCATATACATAGGCCAGAAATTGCAAATACCAAATCAGACAACCTCACAAACCCCGCAGGCAATAGAATTCACCGCAGTTCCACAAATCCCAGCCGTCGTTGTTGAAGTGGTCGTTGAACCAGGTGACACTCTTTCTGAGATAGCAGCAGAACACGGTATTAAAACGAGTGAACTGATGGCCGCGAACGGGATTGAGGATGCGAGTCGCATATACATAGGCCAGAAACTCACTATCAGCGAAGCACAGCAAGAACCAGACTGGAAAGCTATAAGCCACCTGGTTGAAACTCTTGAAAAGGACAAAAACAATGTCCTTTTTGCAGAAGGAGAGGGCACAACCGTTGAAGTCGAATATGCAGGGGAAGTGTTTGAATTTGAAGTCGACTGTCCAGTTTTTGAACCTGAGATAGATTTCAATGAATATTGCGGGGACGAGAGTCTTCATATCTCAGTTTCGAATGAGGATTCTGATATTGCCGGAGAAATTTTCATATATGAAAACGGTGAACTCGTGTCAGAAGGAGCAGTGCTACCTGGACGTGTATTCAAAGTTGATTATCCGTTTACATTCGGAGCGACTTACGAGGTCGTGGTTAACCCAGTCGGTTCATCCAACGGGTTTACTTACGATCCGGTTAACGGTGAACACGAAATCGGCTGTGATACACCGTTCGAACCTTCAGTGGAAACTTCTTTTGAGTGCGAAGACTACGGTCCAGTGGCAAAATTGAAACTGAACAACGAGGATTCGCATTTATCGGCAGAATTCATGATCACGCTGATAATTGACGACAACCCTGACGTCATAGAAATCGGACCAATAAGTGTAAGTGCAAGATCAAACAAGGAAATCGACCTAGCTGGTGACGTTGGTGTTCCAAGATCAGCTCTCGAAGACGCAACGTGGAGATTTGANTGGACAGCTANCTGNCCCTGAAAATGAGAATTTAGNGGNAACCGGTACGACGNCATCAGAGACTNCGGATTGCCTCTCACCGGTAGGACCNTTCGNCTGTGCNAGCNANCTNGCNCCATTNCAGGTAGTCCTAGCAGATTCAGGTATTGGTTATGAACTAAANACCCTNAACNTNGCNACAGGNTCNNTGNANAATATCGACCCGATTNCATTCACNATTCCATTNANNNGNACNAGCCCTTCNTACTCNGAGATAAANGGNATNGGNTTCAANCCNGTNGACNANACNNTTTANGGATTNATTCGCATAAAAGAAGACAATGTAAGTAGCTCGTACATGATCAGGTTCGACTCAGAACAGATTGAATACCTGGCTCAAGTCACGAACTTCCCCAATTCCGCAACTTTTGACGATCACGGAAATTTCCTGTGGATGGCCGAAGGAAGTCTTTACAAAGCAGAAAACGCTAAAGATATCAAAGGCTATGTAGACCATCAAGATCTGCGAGTACCAGACCTTCGCAACGATCCACCTGTCTACGATGCCCGTGACGAAGGGGATGTGTACGGCCACGCTGTTGACATAGCGCACGTACGAACAAACATAGGATTGGGACTAACCGACTATGCAGTTGGAATGGTCTACGGAGCTGACCAAGTGGTGCTCATAGGATACGAAGGNGCCGANNTGGACAGGCGACTCCTCGATTCCGTCGACAATAAAGGCTCGACCAACAATCTGCCAGGCGGCGGCTACGGCTCAGCATGGAGCATCGGAGGTCAGGTTTTCGTAGCAGCGAATTCAGGCGAAGTGTTCCAAATAGCTTTAGATAACGCTGAAGTGAATCCTTACCCATTTGATGGAAGCGTAGAAATTCGCAGAGTCGGCAGCTCGGCGGTTTCTGCACACAATGACGGAACAAACTGTCCGGGAGTTCCAGTCTGTTTCCCTGAAATATTCGGAAATGTATTCGGGTANGTGTGGATCGACTGGGATGTTTCCAAAGATCGAACTGCGATTGAATACGGTCTGGAAGAACATGTAGCGGGAATTGATGTGACTCTCACAAACACATCCCCCTTCTACGACTCAGAAGGAGAACCCTGCTATCAGCCGGGAGAACTTGAAATCTCCTCTACCTACACAGGACAAGGAAGCTCAGCAGGAGATGAATCAGGAAACTATCGTTGGTGGATCGATGACCTCCCGGCCGAGGACAACTCTGGAAACCGGATCAAGTACAAGGCAACTTTCGACTACGCCGGAGGACAATTCCCACAAGGATTCACACCTACCGGTTACACCGCCAAACAACGAGATGATGTAGTTTCATCACCAACCGATTCAGATGTCAGTCCGGAGAACTTTACAAAATCTCTTAACACCCAAGCGGTTTCAGGGGAATTCACTATTGAACCTGAAACATCCACACACACAGCTGACGCCGGTGTAGTTGGCGAACCGAAATTTGAACCCACAGCCACGGTCGATGTCGACTGNGATGCGGACACCGCTGACATTGAATTCGATAATTCTGATTCAACGGTGCAAGCGAAATATGAAGTCAGCGTCTACCACGGGGACGCTGATGAGAACAATCTAGTCCAGTCCCAATCGGGAGATAAGACCGTCGACGCGTATGAGATAANCGAATATGGGAAACGGATACCGCCTCCTCGAGGACAAATACTAACGATCCTCATAACCGCTACACCTCAAAAAGACGATCTCGATCTCGGATTNGAACCTGTCACAGTTTGGAACCAAGCAGGTGTGAACTGTCCGACAGGATTCGTAGTTCAGATACAGGTTGAAACAGATTGTGACAGTGGCGGTGTCAAAGTGACGTTAGACAACTCCGAGTCAAGCGTCGATGCTCTCTTCACACTCATGCTNGACATGGGAGCCGAAACNGAAATTGATAGCCATGAGGTGGTTGAAGGAGAAAAAGAAGAAGTTCTCATTTCGGTAACAGAGGATTCAGAGTGGACACTTATTTGGAAGGCGGTTGAAACCGGACAATCCGAAGATGAAGAAGGATTCGTTGGAATCATAGGTCCGGAACAATTCGACTGTGAACCGGAAGAATTTTTGCCTGTTGTCTCAGTCGACCACGTGTGCGACATTCTTGGAGATACAGCAACATTCTCCATAGACAACACAGATTCCGGCGTTGATGCGATAGTCGAAGTTTATTCAGACGATGAACTGATCTGGGGACCCACAATTGTTGAAAAAGGAACCGAATCATATGAAACAACTATTCCTGTAACAGGAATAGAAGCGATCACCATTCGTGTCGCTGCTGAAGAAAATTCCCACAACTATGGAACCACAACAATAAAAGAAACCCTCAACTGTCCAGAAACACAAGTCGCTCCATTCGATTGCGCCTCTTTCCCAGCTTTGATTCAAATCGTAGGCACGANAAATGTTGGCTTCGAGGTCAAGGAACTCAACCCTGCTTCCGGGGAGTACAGACCTATTTATTCGATTCCATTCAACAGAACACCTTCATACATTGGTATGAACGCAGCTGGCATAAATAAAGTTGATTCGACCGCTTATGCATTAATGTCCCTCAACTCAACTTCTTTTTACCTGGTTCGTTTCGACGCACAGGAAGTTCTGTTCGTGGCAAAAATGCCTGAATTTTCAGCAGCTGGGGATGTCGATGAAGCAGGAAACTTTGTTTGGACAAAGAACACCAATAAAACGTTGAGTGTTCTGCCTGATATCGCAAACATGGAAGGATTCAAAGACCCTGCAGACGCACCCGACATGTCCGACTGGGGTCCGACACTCGAGTCGGTACAAGCTCCAACCTCAGACATAGCAACCATGATCTACGATTTCGGAGATGGAGAAGGCGACTATGCGATGGGGCTTGTAGGAAACAATTTATACGTGTATAGATACGACGACCCGACTCAAGCTTGGATAATCAAAGTCACAATTCCCGAAGGTTCAAATAGTCNTAAACCCGAAGGCGNCTTCGGAGCTGCATGGAGTCACGAAGACAGAATATATTTCGCTTCTAATAAAGGACAAGGCGTTTATGAAGTCATGATCCCAACAATTGACTTCGAAAGCAAAACAGCTGAAATTCGAAANGTCGCNAACTCGGATGCGACAGCCTGGAACGACGGAATGAACTGCACAGGTATACCAACATGTCTTCCTGACATTTTCGGTTCAACATACGGCTATTCTTGGGTCGACTGGGAAGAATCAGGTGACCGCACAAACATCGAAAACGGCACCGAAGAACACATAGCTGGTGTCAAAGTAACTTTGACGAACACAACCGCCTACCATGATTCTGAAGGAAACGAATGTTACGGCCCCGGCGAGTTCATCATCGAGACAACAACCGGAGCCAATGATGAACTATCAGGTCAAGACACTGGTGATTACCGTTGGTACCTCTCCGATGTGCCCGTTGAAGACAGTTTCGGGATCGAAATGCGTTACGAAATACATTTCGACTACGAAGAAGCAATCTTCCCTGAAGGATTCACTCCACTTGGATACACACAACAACTAAACAACGAATTACAGGAAAGTGAAACCGATTCCGACGCTAGACCCGTCCAGACCACATTCTTTTCAACAACTAAAGCGGTTTCCGAAGACTTTGCAATAGTCGCAGGACAAGAAGTNCACCGACCCGACGCGGGAATTGTAGGAGAGATAATATTTGACCCAGCAGCAACAGTCGACATCGACTGTTCAGTGGAACTTGCTGAAGTGGAACTCGACAACAGTGAATCAGAGATAGATGCCCTCTACACAGTCGACGTTTACCACGGTGAAATCAAAGAAGANAACAAAATCGTTGAACAATCTGGCATACAGACTGTCGAATCAGGTGACATCGACTACTACGCGACAGCTATACCTCCACCTACTGGAGAGATACTGACAGTAATAGTCAACGCAGAAGCAGTCAGAGANGGACTAGAACTTGAATACGAAAAAGCACCCGTATGGAGTCAAGCAGGNACAGACTGCCCNTCCGACTTNGTTGCTCAGGTTCAAGTCGAAACAGATTGTGATATCGGCGGAGCCAAAGTCACATTAGGAAACCCAGGAACCGACACAGGAGCTATTTTCGAAATTGTTCTAGTCGTAGAGGGAATAAAGTACACCGAAGAATACGAACTAGACGCAGACGACACATACGTACTTGATCTTGAAATCGAAGATGACAGTGAATGGTTCATTGAATGGCAAGCAAAAGAAATCTCAGAAGAAGAATTCAGATTCTCCGCAGCGACCACACCGAGAACAATCGACTGCGAAGAACCCCAATTCACTCCAATAATTTCAACAGGTTTCACATGCACAACAGTTGGTGCAGTGATAACAGTATTTGTTGATAACCGAATCTCAGAAATAGATTCGATAGTCGAAATTGAAATCGACACTGAACTTTCTTGGGGTCCAGAAACTATCAACGCAGGTGACATTTCAAACGTGATCACAATTCCAGCAGTTGACGGTGATTTCGTCAGAGTCTGGGTCAACTCGGCTGACGAATCTATAACCGCCGCCGCGGTAATGGCTGAGGAAACAGTCGACTGCCCAGTTTTCGACCCAGAAGCAGAAGTGGATGTCGACTGCGAAATAGACCGGGCATTAATCACATTGGATAATTTCAAATCCTCAGTTGAAGCGTTGTTCGAGATAAAAGTTTACAGAGGGGATGTAGACCCGATCAATTACGTCCTTGAAGAGTCAGGAATACAACTTGTAGGACCAGAGGCCAGTGCAATGTTTATGAAGCCGATTCCTCTAGGTGGCGACCAGGTGCTGAGTATCGAGGTGATTGCTGACGCTATGCGAGATGGGGAACCTCTAGGATTGGAACCGAAGGTTGTATGGAGCCAGTCCGTATCAGATTGCCCTAGCGGTTTCTCTGCGCAGATAAGAGTCGAAGTCGATTGCGACCTTGGTGGAATCGCTGTGACCATGGACGCCAAAGAATCTGAAATTCCAGTCATCTTTAGCATTGTCGGAGTTATCGACGAAGTCCCGGGAGAATTAAACAGTTATGAAATAATGCCTGGTGATACAACCCAGATAGTAATTCCAGTCAATGGCAATTTCGATTGGAATGTGGAGTGGTCAGCTACCAACACAGCGAACACGGAACAAACTTTTGCAAGTTCAACTCCAGTTCAAGAAATCGATTGCGAGGTTGAAGAACCGACACCTGATCCGGAGGATCCATTCAATCCGGATGCAGATGTGGATGTCGAATGTCGAATAGATCGAGCTTTAATCAAACTTGACAACCTCGAATCAACCTTAGATGCATTGTTCAAAGTTGAGGTTTACCGCAGCGGAATCAAAGCAACTGATCTTTTCCCCGAAGAATCAGGAGTTCAACTACTCGAAGCTGGTTCAAGTGCCTTCTATACGCGTCCAATTTCATTAGTAAATCGGGACGTTCTAAGCATCGTTGTAACTGCTGAAGCCATACGTGACGGTAAATTTAGAGGATTTGAACCAGTGGTTATATGGGAACAATCCTTTACAGATTGTCCCAATGGTGTCGTATGGGAAATAAAAGTTAAACCTGAATGCGACCTTGGTGGGATTGAAGTAACTCTTGATGCCAAAGAATCTTCAATACCAGTTTTATTCAACACGACAACAGTAGTTGATGGAGTGGAACAAACTACTGAAACCTTTGAAGTGACAGCGGGGGAAAAACTTCTAGAAAACTTTCCGATTCCGAATGATTCTGAGTGGAGTTTGAAGTGGTCAGTTGAAAGTCCAGAGAACAGTTCAGAAATTTTGGAACAAGGATCTACCGCACCACAAACATTCTCATGCATAGGGGAACCAGAGCCAGAGCCAGAAGACCCACCACCACCAGAACCGTCTATTCCTTGGGATCCAGGAGATGAAGGAGACTCAGATACGGAAGGCCTAGGTTACAAACCGCCATGTGAAGAATGCTGCTGGCCATGGTGGCTGTTCCTCCTTCTAGGAATAGCAGCACTACTTGGATCCCTTGGAATGATCGCGCTACTGGGTCTTGCTTTAGCAGCACTGGGAGGCAAAAAGAGCGGAGGTTGCTGCACGAAAGATGAAGGTTTACCAGGAGCTCCTTTAAACCTTGTAATAACTGAAAAAGAAAACAGCTACAAACTCTGCTGGGAAAAAGCCGAAAACGGAATCCCCCCAACCGGCTACATGATCGAAGGGCGGATAGGGAACGACTGGGTTGACATCGTGACTGTGATCGGACGCGAAACATGGGCGTCCATAAGAAAATCAGAAGCTGATGGGGTGAATGCCTGGAGAGTATCCGGAGGAAATGAAAACGGTAGAGGTCGTGCCTCAGAAGAGATCTTCACTTCTTAGGAATCAACATGCGACTATTTAACAGGCAGGGAACATGGCGCTTTAGAAGTTCACTAATAGCGTGTGCAATAATCTCAACTTTGCTTGTGCCTGCAACTTTGTTAGTAACTGCTGATCTTGCTTATGCTGCTGTTGATAATCACTACTGTGCTAATTACTCAGGCACACCCATAATGGTAAACGATGACTCATCTGGTAGTAACGGTGACTACTATGTGAGAACTCTTAACGTTTCTGGTAACGCTGCTTCCCAAATACACACTTTAAGCATGCCGAATGGCTATTCGATAAACGCCATTTCTATAAGCCCGATAGATAAAAAGGCTTATGGAGTCGTTGGAGGTGCTTCAAACTCTCCTTTATTGGCAAGATTTGATAATAATGAAGTCGAGTACATCGCAGAAGTAAAAGCGGCAGCTACTCAAGGAACATTTGATGCTCACGGAGACTTTCTTTACTCCATAAAAAGTTCCGGTGATACGAGCGGACTTTACAGGGTTGAACGACCGGACGAGCTCCAGGCTTACACAAATCAAAATGATAGTTCTTTGCCTGACCAGTCGAACCCAACGAATCTAATTAGTGGATCTATAGGAGGAACAGTAGCGGACTGGGCTGCGATAAGAGCCGATCTAGGAAGTGGTGTAGCCAATTACGTTGTAGGTATCCGACACGCTGATCCGGCAAGAGTAGTAGTCATAAAGTATGCAGATACGGCAACTACTACTGGTTCAAGTGTGTCCATTCATTCTCCGGATGATACGGGTCTTCACACCTCGCCTTTTAGGAATGCGTACTACTTCGAAGGACGGCTTCTTTTTCATGCAAAAAATGGCCAATTATGGGAAGTAGAAACGAATTCGGCGTCAGATCTGACTGGAACAGTAAACGTAACATCTTTGGGGGACACGGCAGTAGATGGTAGTACCGGTACATCTATAAAAGACGGTGATGGTATGGCTTGCTTTGATTCACCTGGTTTCACTGTTGCAGAATCGGACGGAGACACGTCAGTAAACGAGTCGGGGACGACGGACACGTTCACCGTTGTGCTCGACTCGAAACCCTCCGGCAACGTGGTCATCACCGTGTCTTCGAGTGATTCTGGAGAGGCGACAGTCGGAGCGCCATTGACATTCACTACCGGCAACTGGGACTCGGCTCAGACCGTCACGGTGACCGGAATCGACGACGATGATGACGACGGCGACATCAACTCGACAATCAATCTTGTGATCAACGATGGGAGCACCAACGACGTTGCATACGACGGAGTGGCTAGTCAGACGGTCACAGCGACAACAGTCGATGATGATCCGCAAGCGGGTTTCACTGTTGCAGAGTCAAGTGGTTCTACTGGGGTGAACGAATCGGGTACTACTGACACGTTCACGGTTGTTTTGGATGTTCAGCCGTCTTCGAATGTTGTTATTGATGTTTCTTCT
>PBAM01000031.1 GCA_002716285.1 Acidimicrobiaceae bacterium | reverse complement strand
GGTGAAACGCTAGCAAACCTTGTGTGATTGACAATGCGTACATAAGCCCGATGCTGGAAATAGCTAAAAGAAGCATGTTTCGGGAGGAAATTTCGTATTCAGAACCAAAAGCTATTCGTGTTACCCACTGGCCTGCAACACCCATTAGAACGATAAAGCAGACTCCAAATACAGTCACGAAACCAAGAAGTCTCATTAATTCATGCTTGAATTTCTCATAATCCTCAGACGCTACTAATTGTGAAAGCCTTGGGAGTAGTGCTGCTTGAATGGCCTGAAAGAAAAACAAAGGGATCCTCGCTATTAGTAATGCGTTAAGAAATTTTCCTGGTTCTTCCTTCTGGTTTGTTTCAGCTAGCAACTCTACGGCTAGTGGGCTTACATTTAAAACCATCGCAGTTGCAAGTGACGCCATTAAAAGAACTCCTAGCGAACTTGAAATTTCTCTTGCTCTGACTGGAGATCCATGTCTAATCAAATCATTTTGTCGTATAAGAGCAAATAAAATTCCGATGAAAGGTGAAAGCCCCAAAGCTAACCCGTACATCCAAACTTCACCTGAAGCAAAGATCGCTAGCACGGCAGTTGCTGCTAATCGGCCTAAACCTTCTCCCACTAAATAATGTGCATAATTTTTGAAACGGCCAGCTCCCGCAAGAACACCTTTTACTAAGTGAGCTGAACCCAGACCTACGACCACCAAAATGATTGCTATCAATAAACTGCTTTCGCCGCTGAAGATGCTTTCGGTGAGCCATTCATTGAAAGACAGGGCGAGAACAACTAGCAAAAGGGTTACCGAGCCTCCAATAATTGATGCTGCTTTAGCGACAGGAATTATCTCTCTGCCTGAACGGCTTGCGATACTACGTGCAGTTTGTTGTTCTAAAGGCTGGAAGATTCCTGGCCCGAGAAGAAAACTCAAAGCCCAGAGCATGCCTAAAGGCGTGTACATTTCAGCTCCGAGATCCCTCGAGGCAACAGAAATGAAGATGTAAGCAGAAACTCCGTTGATCAGGAGTCCTAAACCTACTGTCGTCGTTCCAAAAGGAAGTCTGTCGAAAATTTTCAAATGTTTTCTTTTTCTAGAGTTGACTTATTAATAGTTTCAACGGCCGATTCCTTGATAGGTGAACCCTCTATCTTCCCATTCCTTAGGGTCGAAAACATTTCGCGTGTCAACTAAATTTGGACTCGCTAAACGCTCTATGGCTTCATTAGGATTGAGAGTTTTATATTCTTCCCAGTCTGTTAGGAGCACAACTGCATCTGCGTTCTCGCAAGCTTCTAGTGGTTCTTTTGAAATAACTACTTCTGGAGGTATTCCTTCTTTATGTTCCTGCACAGTTGGATCGTGTGCCTTAATCATGGCACCTTCTGATTGAAGTCTTTTTATTACTGCTAACGAAGGTGAATCCCGCAGATCATCAGTTCCGGCTTTAAACGTGAGCCCCCATACTGCGACTGTTTTTCCTTTTAAATCTCCTCCAACAGCATTGGATATTTTTTTTACAACACGGTCAAACTGTTCTTCATTGACAGCTACTGCGGTATCGAGAAACCGAAAGTCGTAACCCGCTTGTCCGGCCATATGTATGAGTGATTTTGTGTCTTTAGGGAAACAACTACCTCCCCAGCCGGGTCCAGGGTTCATGTATTTTTCACCAATTCTAGAGTCGTAAGCAATTCCTTTTATTACATCAGTAATATCAGCGCCGACACTTTCACAAACTGCAGCTATTGAATTGATGAAAGAAAGTTTTGTTACGAGAAATGCGTTCGCGCAGTATTTGATTGTTTCAGCTGAAATTGGATCGGTTATCAAGAGTGGTGCTTCGACTTTTTCATATAGTTCTGCGACCTTTTGAGCCGCATCTGGGTTTTCTGAACCGATAATTATTCTTTCGGGTTGAAGGAAGTCGTCAACTGCTGTTCCTTCTCTGAGAAACTCGGGATTTGAAACAACTGCTATGTCTGGTCTATTAAGTTTTTCAAATACTTTTTGGGCTGACCCGACTGGTACTGTCGACTTGTTTACTAGAACCGAATTTTCAGGTAAAAACTGTGCCATTAAACTAACTGCGGAATCAACCATCGAAGTGTCTGTAGTTCCATCAGTCTGTTGAGGTGTTGGAACACAGAGAAAAACTACCTTGCATTCAGAAACCGCCTCTTGAGGGTTGCTAGTAAAGGAAAGTTTGTTCTCTTTCAACCCTTCCTTGACAAGCGTTTCAAGGCCTTTCTCTACAATGGGTATTTCCCCAGTTGAGAGTTTGTCTATTTTTTCTTTGTCAATGTCGTAGCAGACAACTTGGTGTCCAAGATGGGCAAAGCAGGCTCCCGCCGTTAAACCCACATAGCCTGTTCCAACTATTGCTATCTCTGACATTAATGAACTTTCTAACAGTAAGGGTCATATCGTACGACCGTAATTAATAAAACTCAAAATTTTCTGACAGTCAACTGACTATCTTTAGTTTCATCAGGTTTCTGGAGGCTGAGACGCACTTGTTTGACAGGTTTCTCCGTTTCCTTCAAGTTGAACATGATCTCGATTTTTCCAAGTGATCTGGTTTTTAGGATCTCGGTCAATTTTGTATTCGTGAAAGGACATTTCTAAAGCATCAAATACAATCAGGCGCCCTGAAAGCCCTTCTCCGATATCCAGAATTAGTTTAATTGTTTCTAATGCTTGGATGGATCCAACTATCCCTGGCAGCACTCCTAATACTCCCGCCTCTGTGCAATTCGGGGCTGTTCCATTTTCTGGAGGTTCAGGGAAAATATCTCTATAGGTAGGTCCATTTTTTGGATCAAAGACTGTTATTTGACCTTCATACTGAAATATGGATCCATGCACAACAGGTGTTCCTGTTTTGACTGATGCATCATTGATTAGGTATCGGGTTTGAAAGTTGTCAGTTCCATCGATAACCACGTCATAATTTTCGATTATCTCAATCGCATTATCTTTATTTAAACGTGTGTTGTATGTGATGACATTTACGTCAGGGTTCAGTGTTGAAAGTGTTTTTTCAGCTGAATCAACTTTGTTTTCACCGATTGTTTCTGTGCTGTGTAAAATTTGCCGCTGAAGATTCGACTCTTCAACAGTGTCCATGTCGACAACACCTATTGTCCCTACCCCCGCTGCGGCAAGGTAGAGCGCTGCTGGTGAACCGAGGCCACCTGCGCCGACTATTACAACTCGAGAATCCAGGAGTTTTTGTTGGCCTTTTTCTCCGATTTCCGGGAGAGATATGTGTCTTTCATAACGGTTGCGTTGCTCCGGCTTTAAGATCTGCGGTGACACCCAACTACGCCCTTGTTGTTTCCAGAGATTGAAGCCACCATCCATCGACACCACGTTTGTGTAACCAAGTTCATTCAATGTGACTGCAGCGAATGCTGACCTTACACCTCCGGCGCACATTGCGATTATTGGTTGATCATGGTTGGGTATGCGTTCTTCTATCGATTCTTCAATTTTTCCTTGTGGTATCAAAATAGATTCCGGTATTACTCCTTGGTCGTATTCTTCGACTTCTCGAACGTCGAGGACAACCCATCCTTCAGTGATAAGAGTCTCAGATTCTGAAGGATCTGTTTCATGGATCAGACTTTTCGCCTGTGCTAGAAGTTCTTGAAATGATGACACTCTAAAATTCTATGAATCTTGTCAATATTTGGCACTTTAGTTTCTTTTAAAGTGCAACTATTTCCGGTAAAACTTTGCTTATTTCACCTTTTACCACAACTTCTGCTAGTTGATCCATAGCTGTTGACTCTCCATTTACTATCACTGCTTTGGCTCCATTATTAACTGCCGTGGGAAGCATCTCGGCCACAGGGAATACCTGAAGACTGGTACCAACTGCTAGCAAAAGATCACATGCTAAAGAAGCTTCGAACATTTTGTCTATGTCTCCAGGGAAAAGATTTTGACCGAAACTGACTGTTGCCGATTTGAGTAACCCCCCACATGAGCAATGTGGGTCAACGTCACCTTCTCGGACCCTTTGAAGAACTATTTCAATATCGTCTCGCCAGTCGCATTCAAGACACATTGCTTCTTTGACTGTGCCGTGTATCTCAACCACCCGATCAGGGTCGTTCCCAGCCATTTGGTGAAGGCCGTCAACATTCTGTGTGACCAGCATGTGCAGAAGACCTCTTTTTTCGAGATGTGCTAAAGCTCGGTGCCCATCGTTAGGAGTGATATTCGGCCAAAGTTCACCTGAAACTCTTAGTGCCCAATTTCTTTTACGAATTTCCGGATCGGTTCTGTAATAGTGAATATTTGATGCTTTTTCAGCTTCAGGGTTTTTCGTCCATATCCCGTTGGGGCCTCGAAAATCAGGTATTCCGCTATCGGTTGATATCCCAGCACCAGTTAGAACAGCTATTTTGGTTGCTTGATCAACTAGGTCTTTTGCTTGCTGTAATGGCTCAGTCATTCTTGTTGAAGTCTTTTATTCAGATTTCGGAGATTCGAAAGACTGAATTAGTTTGATAAGAGTTCTAACTCCAAACCCCGTACCACCTTCTACAATTTCTGCACTGTCTTTGTCGGCTCGAGCCGGTCCTGCTATATCTAAGTGAGCCCATGGGATTCCGTCGGCGACAAACTCTGAAAGTATAAGTCCAGCAGTGATAGCCCCTCCGTATCCTCCTGCGCTTATATTTTTCATGTCAGCAATAGGAGACTTGTAAAGATCCCTATATTCGTCTGGAAGCGGTAGTTGCCAAACTTTCTCGCCGGCGTCTTCAGCTGCTTTTTCAACTTGATCTAAGAAGGCCTCGTTTTTACCCATTAATCCTGCAATATCGGAGCCAAGTGCAACCATGCAGGCTCCTGTTAATGTGGCCAAATCTACTATTGCGTCTGGTTTGGTTTCGCTCGCCAAAGAAAGTGCGTCGGCGAGTATGAGTCGCCCTTCTGCGTCAGTGTTTATGACTTCGATTGTTTTACCGTTTCGGATTTTTAAGACGTCTCCTGGCCTTGTCGCGTCTCCTCCAAGCATGTTGTCAGTCATAGGCAAATAGCCTTTGACCCTTATTTTGGGAGCTAAAGAAGAAAGTGCGGACATTGCTCCAGTTACGGCAGCGGCTCCTCCCATGTCTGTTTTCATTTCAGACATGCCTTGCCATGGTTTGATCGAGAGGCCACCGGAGTCAAAAGTAATACCTTTGCCTACTAGAGCTAAGGTTGCTTTTGCTTTGCCTTTTGGCCGGTAAGTCAATTCAACAAATCTTGGTGGATTGTCAGAACCTCGATTTACTCCTAGGAGGCCTCCTAAGCCTGCTTTTTTTATAGCGGCTTCATCCATGACTTTTGCTGTAAGTCCTTTTTCTTTTGCCATACGTGCAACTTTGCGGGCAAATACTTGAGGGGTGAGACTCCCTCCAGGTTCGTTTACCAAATCGCGAGCTAATACAACTCCTTCAACAACAGCAGTTGCTTTCGTGATTGCAGAGTTAGCTGCGGATGATGTGCTGCCAGCAAGTACCACTTTTTTTAAAGATTCGTCTTCTTTATTCTTTGTTGAAGATGATTTGTAATCGAATTTGTAAAGAGATAAAGCCATTCCTTCCACTACTGACTGGATAGCTTGAGTAGTTTCAAGATCTGATTTCGAGACCAGGTCTGTCGCTACTGAACTATGCCGACGTGTTGCCCTTGCAAGAGCTGCAGCAGCATTTCTTAATCTTGTTGGACTTATTTCATTTGACTCTCCGAGACCTACGGCTGCTATTAGCTTGTTTCCTGAAGGAAGTATTTGGACTTGACCTAATTCTCCCTTAAAGCCAAGTTTTTTAAGTTCTGTTGGATTAAGACCTTTTGGGAGAGTGTTCAATTTGTCCGAATTAATTCCATGAGCAACTACTGCTGTATTTGCTGGTAACCGTTGGCTGTCGTAAAGCTTATTGTCATGTTTTCTCCTAATTAAAAATTTTATTCAGATGCTGGAACAGATTTTGTCGTTACAGTTTCGCCTTCTTGCCAACGTGCAGCGCTCCAAAGAAGATCTGAAAGGCGATTCAGATATGGGACTACGTGTGAATTTTCAAGTGCAAGTCCAACTGCTGACCTTTCTGCGCGACGACACACAGTTCTTGCAACGTCTAATCTCGCTGACACTTCGTCTTCGCCGGGAACTACAAATTCTTTTGGCATTTCAAACTTCTCACTGAGTTCATCTATTATGCCTTCAAGGCCTTCAACCATTTCTTTAGTGACGCGACTGTTTTCATCAAGGTTGTCGATTTTCTCTGGGTTGCAAGCCAGTTCTGCCATTAGTGTCCAAAGCTCACGTTCAATCTTCATTAAGAGGGTTGAAAGTTCTTCACCTGCTACTGCTCTTGCTAAGCCAATAAATGCCTGCGTTTCATCTACGTCTCCGTAAACTTCGGGGCGAGGGTCATTTTTTGAAACGCGTCCTCCGTACAACAGATCTGTAGAGCCGTCATCTCCTCGTCGTGTATATACCTTCATTTAAATAATCCTAACGGCAGCAAATGCTTAGACCATCGAGCAGATTTCTATTTTAAGCAAGTGTTGCTCTTGCTACTAGATCCATTCCGAATCCTGTCAATATTGCTAGGTATAATAAGCCGGTTGCTGCCATAACTGCGGAATATTGTCTTTCTTTTAATGCTGCACGTGTTACGAAAACTAGAACAATTGTCATAAGAGTGCAGGCAAGCCAAAACCAGCCAAGAAGACCCCCGTAACCATCATCGATGTTTCCATTAATTACTGAGAGCATTCCTGTTGGGTATAGGAGTACAGCCAGTTCAAATGGCCAAATTATTCCTATTAGTCTTACCAATTCTAAAAGCGGAGCTCTAGTCAAGCCTGGTTGAACTAGATACCAGTGTCCAAGAAGCATTGCGTCACTTACGACACCTAGGAAAATCGCCCCTATAAGTGTTCTTGCTATCGCTAGTGCTGGAGGACCACCAGCATCAAGTGCTGCTACCACTAGGGCAGCTATACCTAGTATTGGAGCAACAAGATCTAAGTTTGGATTTAGATATTTGTTTTCTTCTTTTCTTTTTGAATAAGAACTAAGTAATGGGACTGTTGTGGCTGCCACTACTCCCATCATGATTATTTCTCGTTCTATTACCACTTCGGTCAAGACTGCGACTACGAAAGCTGAAACCAACATGACCATGTATGTGATACGCAATAACCATCCGTAACCTATTCCTACTTGTCTGTGACGGCAGGTGACCCAAAGAAATAACAGACCTCCAACCGCCCATTGCAAAAGAATCGTAGTGGCATCAAGGCGAATCATTTATTTTTTTTAGCTATCTGCGAGAAGTAGCTCTAGCTGTGGACGCCCAATACTGACAGGCATGCTACTTGTAGATTCTAAGGCTTGCCGGGCGTGGTAGCTGGATCGAGTTAGAGGGCTTGCTTCAACATGTGAAATTCCGAGATTTTCTCCTATTTTCTTCCATCGTTTGAATGCACTCGGGTTCACCCATGCTTTTATGGGCAAGTGTTGTGGCGACGGTCTCAGGTACTGTCCTATGGTTACGATGTCACAACCAATGGCTGCCAGATCTACTAGACATTCGTCTATTTCTGATTCTTGTTCGCCTAAACCGACTATCAACGATGTTTTGGTTATGAGGTTTGCTTTATTGGCTCTCGCCAATACTGAAAGGCTTCGCGCGTACCCTGCTGATGGTCTAACTTGTCTCTGAAGCCGTGGAACAGTTTCGATGTTGTGATTCAAAACGTCAGGTTGAGCCTCGAAAATAGTATTGAGGGATTCTGGATCCCCTTTGAAGTCTGGGATAAGAACTTCAATCTTTGTTTCTGGATTTGTTTCACGGATCATATTTATTGTTATTGCAAAATGTTCTGCTCCTCCGTCTTTCAGGTCGTCTCTAGCCACAGATGTTACGACTGCGTGCCTCAGCCCCATTTCTGAAACCGCCGCAGCAACTCTTCGCGGCTCATGAATATCTAAGGGATTTGGTTTTCTGGTATCGACTAGACAAAAACCGCAAGCTCGCGTGCAACGTTCTCCGCCTATCATGAAGGTCGCTGTGCCGTCGTTCCAGCAATCAAAAATATTCGGGCATCCTGCTTCTTCACATACTGTTACTAATTGTTTTTCTTCCATGAGTTTTTTCAAACGTCTATATTCTGGACCTGTTTCTAATTTCACTTTCATCCATTCTGGCTTTCGACGTTTCCCAGTCTGATCTATATCTATTTGGGTAAGTGTTTTGTCTCCATTCGTTTCATGACCCCAAAGAACATCTGCCCGAATGGCTTTACTTTGGCTCCACAGTTTTTCAGCTTTTTCAGATACGAGGTCAACAACTTCTTTCATTGTCGTATCTATTCCTTCTTTTTCTAAAGAAGTGACGCCGTATTCTGTTATCCCGCAAGGGACAATGTGGTCATAGAAAGCCATATCAGGGTTAACGTTCAGCGCAAAGCCGTGCATCGTTCGAGCCTTGTTTAGCCTCACTCCGATCGCTGCAATCTTTCTGGGTTCTGGCCCGTTGGGGTTCACCCAAACCCCTGGATATCTTTCGATTCTTCCCGTGTCTTCAATACCGAGATCTTTACATGTTTCTATAAGGAGATTTTCAATCTCGTGCACGTAAGCTGCTGTATCAGCCATACCTCCTCCGCGCTTGCCCTCTAGTTTGAGCAAGGGATATCCAACCAACTGGCCTGGCCCGTGAAAAGTTATGTCCCCGCCTCTGTTTGCTTCTTCTAGTTCAGCCCCGATGGCTTCTGGGGCTGTCTTTAAATTCTCCAAAGAAGCTCTGATGCCCATTGTGTAAACAGGGTGATGTTCAAGTAGTAAAAGGTAGTCTCCGCGTTCATATTTGTTTATTGCTTGTTGTACAGCAAGCGCATCTCGGTAACGAACTTTTCCCATCCATCTGATCTGAAGTTCTTTTTCTTCTGGAGTCATAGTTGACTTTGTCATTGTTAACCGTGAAGGGATCGGCCTGTAAGCGACATTACGGTTTCACCAAAGAGTTCGCTCAAAGTGGGGTGGGCTTGGATGTGGTTTGCAACTTCATCAACTGTGGCCTCCAGATTGACAGCCAGATACGCCTGGCCTAGTTGTTCGGTGACCAATGGTCCTGCCATGTGAACTCCTAGAATCCGGCCTGCTTTTCCTGATTCGTCTGTCTCTGCTACTACCTTTACTAAACCTTCTGTTTCTCCAATTATCATCGCTCTCCCATTTCCTGAGTAACGGTGTTTTGAGATCGTCACCTTATAGCCGGCAGTTTTTGCTGATTCTTCGGTCAAGCCGGCGAAAGCAACTTCAGGGTCGCAATAGATGCACCAAGGGACAGTTGAGGGATCAATTTCTACCGGAGATTCCCCTAAGATTTCTTTGACCACGAAAATGCCTTCGGCAAACCCAACATGTGCCAATTGTGGAGTATTAATAACGTCTCCTGCAGCCCATACTCCTTGTTCTTTGGTTCTTAATTTCTCATCTACCTCTATAAAACCTTTTTCATCAACTACTACTTCGGTGTCCTGTAATCCCGCCGTGTGTCCATTTGGTTTACGACCTACAGCTACGACGACCAAGTCAACTTCTCGTTGATTTGCTTCTCCTTTATCAGACCAACTGACTGTTGTTTTCTCAGTGTCTCCTTCATGTCCTTCCACTTGCACTCCGGTTTGGATATCAATTCCTTTTTTTATGAATGATCGTCTTACTGCGGTAGATACGTCTTTGTCGCATCCTGGAAGTATTTCATCAAGGCTCTCAAGTAATGTGACTGACGATCCTAAATCATTGAGAAGCGAAGCAAATTCGCAACCGATAGCGCCACCTCCAATTACTGCAACTCGATCAGGTGTCTCTTCGATGGATAGGAATTCATCGCTTGTCATCACAGTTTTTCCATCTATTTCAAACCCTTGGATTGTACGTGGTGTCGAACCCGTCGCTAAAAGCACGTTTGTTCCTTGAATTATTTCCGTTTCACCACTTTGTTGTATTTCTATTTTTCGATTGGCGCCCAACAGTCCGGTACCTGAATAAATTGTTACTTCTCTTCCTGCAAGTAAGGAATTTAAACCAGTGAATAGTTGATCTATTATTGTTTGTTTACGATTCTGGCTTATCGATAAATCAACAACTGGCTCTTGTGATGTTTCGATTCCAAAGTCTTTCGCTTGGCGCACTGACCTGAGAACTGAAGCTGTCTCTAATAGTTCTTTCGCTGGTATGCAACCGACATGAAGACAAGTTCCTCCGATCTTATTTTCCTCTACGATGGCTACTTTAAGCCCAGCAGCTGAACCATATAGCGCAGCGGCGTAACCAGCAGGCCCACCACCGATTACTACTAGATCATAATTTTTTGTCATATGTTCACTTCTTGGTTATTGAATTGTTTCACGTCTTTTTTGTTTCTTTCAAGCCAAAAGCACTTGAATAGCAAAGGCAAGGAGGATTGCCAGTCCGCATAAAAGTGCTGAAATAATTAAACGCCTTGTGCTCACTTATTTTGACGGTATCCGACGTAAAGTTGTTCCGTGCGCCGTTTTTATTTGATATTTGGGCTCTCTATGCTCATTTCTAGTTGTTCAAGTTCAATCGTGGGTGAGTCTGGAACTCCTACTACTACTTCTAGCATGCCTGTGGTTACTCAACTGCCTTCAACTACCACAGTTGTGGAAATTGAAATCCCTTCGGAGTTAGATTTTGTTGCTCTTACTACCGACGGTGATCTGGTTAACGGCTCTGACCTCTGGTTAAATCCAAACAATTCCGATTCAATAGGTGACTTATCTGAATCGGAAAATGGTTTTGGGCAAGACATCCTTTTATGGTTTTGGGCACCGAATTGACTTACATGCCGCAGAGAGGCTCCAACGGTCGTTGTGGCGAATAATTCGGTGAAAGTTGTGGGAGTTGGAGCGATCCTCGATTCTAAACTTGGGCAGAGAAGGGTTTTAGAGTGGGGTTTAAATTTTACGAATATTGCCGACAGGGGTGAAGTCTGGAGAAAATTTGGTGTCATCAACCAACCGGCTTTCGCAGTGGTGACTTCTGGAGGCAATGTTCTTACCCATATGGGACACCTGGATTTAAAAGGAATTTTTTCTCTGATTGAGAAAGCAAAATATATTTCTTGAGAAACTTTCTAAGTCAAATTTTATTTATCAACTAGCGTTGGTCCCGGTATCAGTTCTATTCCTAAATTTGGAAGATGAACTTTTTTACTGACTGAAAGGTCAGTCATCAAATTTGCTTGAAGCTGTCCATGGGAATAAGTCCAGATTTCGCCTCCAACTATAAGTGAGCGTTCAATCGGGATCATAAATTCTGGTTTTGCATCTAGAGGTGAACCTCGCTCAGAGTGAGTGATGCGTCCAAACTCTTCTAGATCTCCATTTTCGATTTTCAGCATGACCGCCTCTGCTTTATCGTTTCTCCAGTCCCTGATAGGCAGAACAGCGATGCTTTCTGGCGGCCACCACAAGAAAGCATGATGATCCCACTCGGCTGAACTTCTTCCACTTCCAGGTAACCAGGTAGAAACCACTTTTGGATCATCAAGATTTTCGACGTTATAAAGAGCTGCTTTCGTTCCAGTAGTAACTCCCTCTTCAGTTGCTTCTTGTCCTATTCCTAAAATCAAATTTTCTTCTATTGGATGCAGGTACCCGCTGTAGCCAGTGATCTTTAATTCGCCTCGCACTTTCGGTGTTCTGGGATCCGTTAGATCAAGTGTGTAGAAAGGGTCGGTTTGCCGGAAAGTCACCACGTAGCCGAGGTTTCCGATGAATCTTACTGCGAAGATTCTTTCACCTCTGCCCATTCCCCCTACTTGTCCCACCTCTGTTAGACCTTCATCACTTATTTCTATGACAGTGACAACTGACTCGTTTGATTCATCGAAACCCCATGGAGCTCCAGTTGTGGTAGCCACTCTTAAATTTCCAGCATGTTCCGACATGGCAAATTGATTGAGCAAATGACCTTTTACGTCTATTGATGCTTTGTACTCGGTTTTCTCTCCGGGCTTCATTGTGAATTGGTGTATAGAGGTTAAGTATTCTTCTTCTATGTTCTGAGAATTTTCTTCAGCAAAGGGAACTATTTCTGGGTAGTCAGTTGTCGATATGTAGAGGTTTTCTGGGCTCGCATACACGGTTTCTCCGTCNGTNAAGACAGATGNGGCTGCAGGGGGTTTCATGTCAGANNTTAANTCAACATCCAAAACAGAAAGAGAGGTAAACCCNGAGAATTTCGATGGNNGTGAAACTTGTTTACAGTCAACTAATTGNCCCTGCNCCACATTGCCTTCTTTACTTTCATACACATAAGAAGGCACCCAGTTTTCNATTGTCGTTCCAACNATTGCTTGTTTGTTTGTCGCTAAGGCGATTTCTTCTGCTGACGGGCCTTGAGGGGTTACAAAAGGAAGGTCAGATGGTGGCGAGGAGACAACTATTCTGGCAATGTCATTAACCACTCTGGCACTCACATAACGTCCTTCGATAACCATGCTGGCTACTTGAGCTGGTCGTGTCGGATCTGTGATGTCTATTTCGACAATGGTCGTATGCGGCTCCCAACTACCCTCGGGAATCATTCGTGCCGTTAGTGGAGACGACGAATACAGGTCAGTTTGCCCCATTACCCAAACTCTTTCGCCTGCAAGAAACATTTCGCTTCCCCATCCGAGTCCTTCAAGACGCAAAGAGCCTAAGGGTTGAGAGGAGCTGGATTTCGGATCAATTATGTGCAAAGTGTTGTCTTGCAAAACGGAAATTATTTGGCCGTTAGTCTTTATAAAATCTGGTTCGTCTATTCCTGCTTCTTGAACATTTGTTTCTGAGAAATCAATTCCAGGAGCCGTTCCCATTACTGCTACTGATTCTTCTAATCTCAGATCCATTGCCATTGGCATTATTGGCCCCCAGCCCATTCCCTCAAGTCCATAAGGTCCGACTCTTTCTAGAGCTTCGTCCTGAAAGTACCTGAGTAGTTCTTCGCAGGCTTTAAAAGGAATCAGGCCGCTTGTCAGTTCCATTGTCTCTACATTGACTGTCGCTTTCGTAACTGTTGTTACGTTGGTGTTTTCTATAGGGTTTGTTGACGAAGGATAGTTTTCAGTTGCATCTAAGGAGTGGCCAGATGTGCTGATACTGGAAGTCTCATTTGCACAGTTAGCTGAAAGTAAAATTAGGAAGACCAGAACGCTTAAGATTTTCATGTTTTGACTTTGTCTTTTTGTTGTCTGTTCAAACACTAATAGAAGGAAGCCAAGCTGGTCTGTTTTGTTGGTATTCGTGAATCATTTCTTCATGTGCCATGGTGATACCGATATCGTCCAGACCTTTCAAGAACCTCTCCTGCACGGCCTCTTCTAAAGGGAAACTGCAAGAGATGTTTGCATCAGGAACTTCGAGAGTGCGTTTTGCCACATCTACAGTCAAAATTAGTTCTGGGTTGTTCTCTATCGCTTGGAGTAAATCTTCACCTATCTGCTCTGGTACTTCAACTGGGACAAGTCCGTTTTTAGTGCAGTTGTTTCGGAAAATATCTGCAAAGCGAGGTGATACAACTGCTTTGAATCCGTATTGTTGGATCGCCCAAACTGCATGTTCTCTAGAAGATCCGGTTCCAAAATTTGGTCCAGCTACAAGGACTGTTGCCTCTCCAAAACGTTCATCGTTAAGCACAAAAGAAGGATTGTCCCGCCACTCGCTGAACAATCCTCTGTCGAAACCCGTTCTTTCTACCCGCTTAAGCCAATCGCTTGGGATTATTTGGTCCGTGTCTACGTCAGAGCGGCTTAAAGGAAGCGCTGTGCCAAACACTATTTCTACTGGTTCCATGATTACTTCCCTTCTCTTGCGTCTAGGTCTTCAGGTACGGCGAAAGTTCCTGTAATAGCTGTTGCCGCCGCTACTGCTGGTGAAACCAAATGTGTCCTTCCACCTCTGCCTTGACGTCCTTCAAAATTGCGATTGCTTGTACTGGCGCAACGTTCGTCTTTTTTAAGTTTGTCTGGATTCATTGCAAGGCACATGGAACAGCCAGGCTCACGCCAGTCGAATCCGGCTTCTTGGAAGATTTCATGAAGTCCTTCAGCCTCTGCTTGGGCTTTAACTGATCCTGATCCCGGAACTACAAGAGTTCTAACTCCAGGTGCGACTTGTTGACCTTGCGCTACTTTTGCGGCTTCTCTGAGATCCTCTATGCGGCTATTCGTGCAAGAGCCAATAAAAACTGTGTCTACTGGAATTTCAGAGATTTTAGTCCCTGCTGCAATCCCCATATATTCAAGTGCCCTTCTTGCTGATTCTTGTTGTGCAGGTTCAGCAAATTGTTCAGGGTCTGGCACTAGGCCTTTTATTGGTGCGACCTGCCCCGGGTTGGTTCCCCAAGTCACATGAGGTGAAATTTCGTTTCCGTTTAGGAATAATTCTTGATCGAATTTAGCGTCTTCGTCAGTAGTCAACGATTTCCAGTCTTCTATTGCTTCTTCCCATTCGTCGGCACTTGGACTGTGCGTTCTACCTTTCAGGTATTCGAAAGTCGTTTCGTCTGGCGCAATCAATCCTGCTTTGGCTCCAGCCTCTATCGACATATTGCAAACGGTCATCCTTCCTTCCATTGAAAGATTTCTGAAGACTTCGCCTCTATATTCAATAATTTTTCCAATGCCACCACCTGTACCTAACTCTCCGATGATCGCGAGAATCACGTCCTTTGCCGTTGTACCTTCAGGAAGGTTTCCATCTACTGTGACTGCTAGAGTCCCAGGTTCCGTTTGAGGAAGTGTTTGCGTTGCTAAAACGTGTTCAACTTCACTTGTGCCGATTCCAAATGCGAGTGCTCCGAATGCCCCATGAGTGCTGGTATGACTGTCGCCGCAAACGACAGTCATCCCAGGAAGTGTAAGTCCCATTTCTGGCCCTATGACATGGACAATTCCTTGACCCCGGTCACCCATTGAGAAAAGGCGTATGTCGAATTCAGAACAGTTGTTTCTTAAAGTTTCTATCTGTTTACGGCTAATCGGGTCAGCTATAGGTTTATCAATTTCCTCTGTGGGAACATTATGATCTTCAGTCGCGACTGTTAAATCTGGACGGAGCACTTCTCGACCTGCTATTCGCAAACCGTCGAAAGCTTGTGGCGAAGTGACTTCGTGGACAAGGTGAAGGTCGATGAAGAGCAGGTCCGAACCGCTTCCATCACTGTGGACTACGTGTCTTTCCCAAACTTTCTGACTTAATGTTTTACCTGACATAAGAACTTTTGATCCTAATCTTTACTATCCGATATGACCGGGTCGGTCTATTTCTTGTGGATTTTCTCCTGAATTTCGTACTCGAACAACTTTGTTCAATGCAGAAATAAACGCTCTAGCCGAAGCTTCAACAACATCTGTAGATAATCCCCGACCTGATACTTTCAGCCCATCAGCGCTTTCGAACGAGAGAGCCACATCTGCCAACGCGTCCACGCCACCTGTGACTGACATAACGGTGTAATCAGTTAATCGTCCCTCTATGTCTGTTGCTTTTTTTATTGCTGTACATGCAGCATCAACCATGCCATCGCCTTCAGACGTCGCGTTTATTTTCACACCGTCTGATTCTAAAACAACTTCCGCTTTAGGAGTGTTGACATTACCTCCTCTAACGTCGAGTGTCACTAGTTCATATGAATTCTCAACTGAACTGCCGACCTCTTCTGCCACTAGTGCTTCCAAATCCGCATCACTAAGTTGCACTTTTCGGTCAGCTAATTCTTTGAACCGTGTAAACGCACTATTTAGCGCATCACCTTGTATATCCAGACCCATTTTTGAAAGCGCATCTTTGAACGCCGCCCTACCTGAGTGTTTTCCTAGTACTAATTTGCTGCCATCTTGCCCGACTACAGTAGGGTCCATAATTTCATAGGTGGTCCTTTCATTTAGGACACCGTGTTGATGTATCCCAGACTCATGTGCGAACGCGTTTCTCCCCACAACAGCTTTGTTGTATTGAACCGGATATCCAGTTAGTCGGCTTACCATTCGACTTGAACGTGCTAATTCTTCGGTTTCAATTCCTACTTCAAGATTTGGGTAGATGTCAGGACGCGTTCTTAACGTCATAACTATTTCTTCCATAGCCGCGTTTCCTGCTCTTTCTCCAATCCCGTTGATAGTGCACTCGACTTGTCGAGCTCCCGACACAACAGCTGACAGCGAATTCGCCACTGCTAGACCAAGGTCATTATGGCAATGAGTGCTGATCACGTAATCACCTTCAACTCTTTCTCTTATTAACCTGATTCTCTCACCCCATTCATGAGGTGTCGCATAACCTACGGTGTCTGGGATATTTAATGTGCCTGCCCCGTTGTCGACTGCCGCTTGAAGTACATCACACATAAAGTCGAAATCTGACCTAGACGCGTCCTCGGGACTGAATTCAACATCATCTGTGTATTCTCGGGCTCTACCCACTGCAGAGGCAGCCTCGGCTAAAACCTGTTCAGGTGCCATTTTTAGCTTATGTTCCATGTGGGTTGGGCTTGTAGCTATAAATGTATGGATTCTTCGTTTTTCCGCCGGCTCTATTGCTTCCCAACAACGATCTATATCTTTATAGCTTGTACGCGAAAGCCCGCAGATTACGGGCCCCTTGACATTTGAAGCTATGGCATGCACTGCGTCGAAATCACCTTGACTTGCAATTGGAAACCCTGCTTCGATGTAGTCAACTCCTAGTCGAGCAAGCTGTCCCGCTATTTCTAGTTTTTCTCCTGCATCAAGAGAAATACCTGGCGATTGTTCACCATCACGCAAAGTGGTGTCAAAAATAACCACTTTTTCTTTGGCGGTTTCGTTGCTCATTGTTTTGTCTCCTTTGTTTAGCTGTTTTCGTTCTTGTTTCTAAAAGTAAAAAACCTCCCGGCCTTTGGCTCAGGAGGTGCGGACAAACGCGTTTATATGCGTCCGTCCTACATAAGCAAGAGAAGGTTCTTGGTTCTCATAAATTTTATTCTAGTCGCTATTGGGTAAAGGTAAGCAAACTTTTTTATTTTGATTCAAATATTGTTTTCGACCAATATTTCTGGAAGATCATCGAAAGGCTCGAAATTGAAAATCTGAGCAAAAAAAGCTAGCTCTGATTCAATTGCTCTTGTTATGTTAGGGGCTTTTCTGAATCCGTGGCCTTCGTCTGAAAATTCTATTAGCGCATGGGGTATATCGTTTTCGTTCAATTTGTTTGCCATTAGATGGGCCTGATTAGGTGGGACAATCGGATCTTCTGATCCTTGGAGTATCACCATTGGAGTTGTGAGTTGTTCAATGTGATGTATCGGTGATCTTTGTTTGTAGATCTCTTCATCTTTCGGCCATTCCCCTACCAGTCGATCTAAATATCTAGATTCAAATTTATGTGTGTCTTTTGCGAGTATCGCCAAATCCGCGATTCCATATCTGCTTGCACCTGCGGTAAAAGTGTCATGAAACGTAAGGGCTGCTAGGACCGTAAACCCTCCTGCACTGCCTCCCTTTATAGCTAATTTGTTTTTGTCTACTTTTTTTTCGGCGACTAGATGTTTTGCTACAGCAACACAGTCTTCTACATCTGCTAAACCCCAACTGTTACGTAGACGGTTGCGAAATGATCTTCCATATCCTGTTGAGCCACGGTAATCGACGTCAGCTACACCAAATCCCCGACTTGTCCAATAAACGATGGATAGTTGGAGTTGGCGTCTTGCAGCTCCTGTAGGGCCCCCATGGGCGAGAACGATAAGTGGCGGGTTTTCTTTTTCGCTAATTTCATATTCAGGATTTGTCGGTGAATAAAAAAGAGCGTGTGCTTTTTCAGAGTCTGAAGTTTGGTAAGTAAAGGTTTCTGGTACAGGGAACCAACTTTCATCTATATTTAGGTCACGAGTTTTACTTAAAGGGCGAATCTCTTCCCTGTTGATGAACATTACTGATGATTCGGACTTCCATGAACTGACGGTTGCGACTATTCCGTCTTGATAATTTGCTACAGACTCAATTTCAGTTACGTCAAGTTTTATTTGTTCCGATCGTCCATCTGATGAAAGTATTGTGAGCTTATCGATGCCACCTTCCCTAGAAACGAACCAAATCTCATCTCCAACGAATGCATATCTCGACTGTCCGAAGACCCATTGGGGTAGGCCTATTTCTGCTTCGATATCGGTCAGTGGTATTAAATCCATTTCTTTTAGGCTTTGATCAACTCGGAAAAGGTTCCACCAGTTGTTTCGATCGCTTACTACATGCAAGTTTCCCTGATCATCCCATTCGGGTTGGAAGAAAGCCTCTGCTTTCGATTCCATCACCTTTTGGTTGGTAAGAACCATTTCCTCTAATGATGCAATGCACAATTTAGTGTCATCCCACGGCATATTTGGATGGTTCCATTGCACCCAAGCGATCTGATCGCCTTCTTTCGATACTCTCGGGGAAGAAACAAAATCAGGCCCTGAAACTAAAACATTTATTTGTTGAGATCCGTCTAATGGAACTGCAACAATCTCATTTGAAGGTTCTTTACCACTTGTAGCGTGAAACTCTCTTACACATACGTACCATTCCTCATTGTTAGTTATTCGACCATCGGCATATCTGCAACCTTGCTGGATTTCTGGTTCAGGAGTTAACGGGATTGAGTCACCTGATTTGTCTAAAAGGTATAAACGTTGATCCGAATATTGGCTGTACACAAGGATTCCATTCCTGACCCTCCATGCACTGCCTCCATATTCGTGAACTAGCGTTCTAACGTTTGTGTTCTGATCTGTTTGATCCATTCCGTTACGAACAAGGACTGTGCGTCCACCTTCATCTGGTCGTGATTCAGCCCACCAGACGTCATCTCCATCTGTGACGATTTCACCAAGTCGTACTGCTCCACCAACCAACATTTCTGACGTGATAGCCGATTCCCATGTTCCGCAGGGTTTGGTGATGGTCATGAATTCAATTATTAAGTAACTGAGTAATTCGAGTGAGGCCTTCTTCCAAGTCTTCATCTCCAAGAGCAAAAGATAGTCTTGCATACCCCGGAGAACCAAAAGCTTCTCCGGGAACTATGGCTACTTTTGCTTCTTCTAGAATTATTGCAGCTAGTTCAAGAGTGTTCTGTGCCTTTTTTCCAGCTATATCGCGACCATAAAAAGCTGAGAGATCAGGAAAGGAGTAAAAAGCCCCTTGAGTTTCTAACAGTTTGACACCATCAATGTTGGTCAGCATTTCAGTCATGGTTCTTCTCCGACGGTCAAAAGATTTTCTCATCCGGATGACATCTTCGAGACCTCCACTAACTGCTGCTAATGCTGCTCTTTGTGAGACATTTGCTACATTCGAAGTGGCGTGAGATTGAAGGTTTCCCGCAGCAGAAATAACGTCAGCCGGGCCTATCATCCAACCGACTCTCCAACCTGTCATTGCATAAGTTTTCGCTACCCCATTCACTATCAAACACTGATCCCCTATTTCCGGCAGTAACGCTCTAATAGAGTGATGTTCATGACCTTCGTAGGTTAAGTGCTCATATATTTCATCTGTGATTATCCAAACCCCTCTTTCAATCGCCCATTGTCCAATCGCTATCATCTCGTCGGCTGAATATACGGCGCCTGTAGGGTTCGAAGGTGAGACAAAAAAGAGAGCCTTTGTCGCTGAAGTAGTCGCAGCTTCTAATTGCTCTACTGTGACTTTGAATTCTGATTCAATATCCGTTGGAACTTCGACTGTGACTCCTCCTGCAAGTGCTATCGCCTCAGGGTAAGTGGTCCAATATGGAGTTGGGAGCAGCACTTCATCTCCAGGATCAATCAATGTGGCACATGAATTGTAAACAGCATGTTTCCCTCCGTTTGTTATCAGGATTTGTGCAGTTTCAGGTCTCCATTTTGAATCTCGTTCAGTTTTATCTACTAATGCTTCTCTCAATTCTGGAAGACCGGATGCTGGCCCATAGCGATGATTTGACGGTTCCCGGCAAGCAGCAATTGCTGCTTCAACAATGTGGTCAGGCGTTGGAAAATCGGGTTCACCTGCTCCGAAACCAATTACTGGTTCACCTGCTTCTCTCAAAATTCTTGCCTTATTGGTCACTGCCATAGTGGCAGACTCAGATATTGAGGCGATCCTGTGTGATATTCGATTTTTTGTCATTGTCCTATTTTCTTATGTCCGTAAACACGAATCTAGAGCCTATGCGATGCAACAGTGAAGGCTTTATTATATTTTCTAACCACAAGCCTCAAAATAAGGTCTCAGATATTCTCTTGTAATATCACCACGAGCCTTCTGTGACAAGCCTTGATAGGAAAGACACGCTATTTTCTTGAGTTCTTCTTCACTGCAATTTAATTCAGAAGACCTCATAAGAAAAATTTTTGCTTGTGCTAGGTCTTCAATTTTTTTTATGGTCTTATTTAATTCTCTTTCTTGGATTTCGTTTAGTTCTTTTTCTTCTATTTCATCTAGTACCAATTCGGCTATGTTTCTTCCAATTTGTACTAACTCTTCACAATTTCTTGCCTGCCCGGGTTTGCTTGGTTCTGTTTTGGCACAGCTAAGTGCCAGTAAAGCAATAATTACTATTAACGAGCATCTTCGCATCTTTGTTGACAGCACTCTAAAAAGTCATACAACTAAATTGAGCAAATATCCAACACGCCCCTGGCAAGACGCCCTTCATGCATGTCTTCTAAAAGTGTGTGTATTTCCTCCATGGGATAGACACGACTTACCAATTCATCGAGTTTGAATTTGCCTGCCTTGTAGAGCTCGCAGATGCGCGTCACATCAGTCTGCGGTCTCGAGGTTCCATAGCGGCATCCCATAATTGTCACGTCCAGATACGCAGCTACGGTCATGAACTCCACTGTGCTGCCTAGTGGTGGCACACCGAGTATTACTAGAGTCCCTCCCCAGTCTAAATAACCTACTGATGCTTCAATCAGAGCCTTGGAACCTACACACTCGAAAACATAGTCGACTCCATCAGCGCGTATTTTACGGATTTCCTGATTTGTATCAACATCTGTTGCATCGATGAAATCTGTAGCGCCGAAATCTATAGCTAGGTCACCTTTTTCAGAGTTTGTATCAATCGCAATTATGGGATTAGCTCCAGCTATTGCTGCAGCTTGAATGGCATTCAAACCGATCCCTCCTACGCCTATGACTGCAACACTTTCACCTGGTTTGACCTTTGCGCGGTTGAACACTGCACCTGAGCCTGTGAGGACCCCGCACCCAATTAGAGATGCTGCAGTCAAAGGAACGTCTTTTGGTATGCGAATTGCTTGGTTTGCTTTAACAACTACATTTTCTGAAAAAGCGGAGATGTTAGCGAAGTTATAAAGCGGTTCACCATCCAAAGAAAATGGTGTGTCTCTAGCCCCAAAAGTGGATTTACACATTGTTGGCTGTCCTGCGTCACAAGAAGGGCATGCCCCGCACTGACCTAATGTCGATAGCACAACGTGGTCGCCGGGAGCGACTGAGGTAACGGCAGAGCCAACTTCTGTAACAACTCCAGCCCCTTCGTGTCCAAGAACTAAGGGAGTGGGAAATGGTATTGTCCCATCAATAACGCTTACATCGCTATGACAAACCCCAGCGTTAACAATCTTGACGTTAACTTCTCCTGGTCCTGGTGGTCGAACTTCTAGACCTTCTACTAGTCGGAGTTCTTCTCCGTCAAAAATAATCCCCTTCATCTCAAACCTCCAAACATTGAACTAATATTCTCCTGCTAATTGAACTTGAATTCCATATGTGCGTTAATAATGCAGTATCAATACCACGGCCCCAAAGTGAGCTGCTACGGCTAAAACTACTAAAGAGTGCCAAACTTCGTGATACCCAAAAACTTTAGGCTTCAGTTTCGGCCACTGGGCACCTAACATAAGTGCCCCTCCTACATAAAAAATTCCTTCTAGGACTATAAACAAAGCTGGGAAAATGTCTATTGCTCTAAAGAGACTGGGGGCGACAACCAAGGGAAGGCATCCGAGAGTTATGAATAATGTGTTCATCAGTCCTTTAGGAGGATGAAAAGGTAAAACTCTGAGAAGAATTCCTATCCCCGCCCCAGCCCAAACACTCCAAAGCATCACTTTTGCAGGAGTCCCGTCCATGGCAATCAGTGCAAGCGATGAAGCTCCAGACGCAATCATCAAAAATATGGCGGCGTGATCTAATCTAAACAAAATTTCAAGTAGGGAGATCTTCCATCGTCGAAGGTGGACCAGTCCACTAGTTGCGAACATAGCAAATGCCCCTGCAGTGAAAATTGCAGTTCCTATTCTTTCACGGCCTGCTGGTGCTGATAGGGCTAGAAATACCCCTGCGATAAGAGTTAACGGTCCTGCAATTCTGTGCAAACGCCCTCTCCATTTGGGTCTTGGGTTTGATAGAACTCTGTAAACAGAAGGTGAAACGTCTTCTGGAATCAATTCATCTGGAATTGCTTCATTTTCATATTTGGATTCAATCAAACTAGTCACGATAATAAATGCTTTGTTCTTTTTCTGGTTTCCGTTACACGACTAATCGTATAACGGCTGTAGAAAGCATTGCTGTCAATACAACCAATGTAAAGGGCATTTTTTTCCAAACAGCCAGGCCTCCTATTCCTACGCCTACCAGGCGAGCATCTACTACTAATGAGCCGTCGTCCGAAACGGACATAACTATGATCAAAGCTGAAAAGAGCGCTGCCGGCAAAAATGTCGTTCCAGGTGCTAAATACTTAGAGATTCTCTGACCAGTTATTACTCCTAAAAGTTTAAATACATAACTTCCTACAGATAAAGCAATAACCGCCCCCCAAGTCATGAGGCTCTCTTTTTCTTTCGATGCGCTAACAATCCGGGCACAATTGCTACAGAGGCTAGAAGTATCGGCATACCTACTGGTGTGAGTGGGATACAAACCAAAGTTATTGCTCCGGCCACTATCGCTGTAATCTTGCCTTCTCTCGTAAGAACATGTGGAATAATTAAGGCAACAAACGCTGCTGGGAAGGCAGCGTCAAGGCCCCATGAGCCCGGGTCTTCAAGAATCCCTCCTAATAACACTCCTAAAATTGTTCCTATATTCCAAAATACAAAAAGGCTTATTCCTGTGAACCAAAATGAATCTCGGGAATCCTTACTGCTTTCTTGTGCGCTGGCAATCGCTATAGTTTCATCAATCACGAAATGGGCGGCTACAGCTTTATTTAATTTTCCATTATTTAAAGACTTTGTTATCACAGGTCCGTATAGTGCATTTCTTGCTGAAAGCAAAAGGGCGCTACCTACGGCTGCTGCCGGATTGCCTCCACCGTCTATCACTGATACTGCTGCGAACTGCGATGCACCAGTAAATGTGAAAATGGAAAGTGCTGATGCTTGCAAAAGCGAGAGTCCAGCAGTGTCGGCGAAAACGCCATAGGTTATGCCGATCAAGCCACAAGCTGCTGCTAGTGTAAAACCGTTTTTTTGATATGTATTAAATTTTTTCATTAAGGGAGGCGATCAATTAATTGATTAATCAGTCGGTCTATTTCGGTAGCACAAGAATCAAATATCTCTTGATCCCCTGAAGCTGGATCGACCACTTCTTCCCAGGATTCGATCTCTACTTCAGCAAGATTTAATTCCATTACTCTTTCAGCTAAAGATCCCTCTTTGGGCAACTCGCGAACAAGACGTGGAAGGGTTGCTGCTCGAGGTGCGACTTCTGGAAAGTTTCTTCTGATCCATTCGATGTGGCTTGGTTCCATGGCTATGACTAGGTCTACTCCAGTATGTCTTTCTCCAAATTGTGAACTTCTGTGAGCAGGGTCAGATATTTCAAAACGTTCAAGTGCTTTTCTTGTTCTTTGACTCATTGGGTGTCCTTCAAGAACAAGTGTTCCAGCTCCGATTGCGACATAGTTTGGGGCTCTTTTCTCGAACATTATTCGAGCCATGACGGATCGAGCAGCGTTTCCGGTGCAAAGAAAACAGATGACTGGTTTTTCTGATTGATTTTCCATAGCTTTCAGTCTGTTTTGATCCTGATAAAAAGTGCTTCAGCTTCGGCTGTAACCACACCGTTTGCAAGGCATTTAGCTTTAGCTTTAATTCGCCTTCCAGTTGAGTTTTCGAGATGAGCTTCGAAACGAAGCTTTTGATCTATAGGAGTGGCTTTTCTGTAGCGAATATCTAGTTTTCCAGTTACTGCAGGTCCTCCTCCTGCTAATCGGACTGCGCCACTTAATACATCATCAAAGAGTCCAGCAAGGAATCCCCCATGGACACGTCCTTCGGGACCTTCTCTACATCTATTAATTTCTAACTCGCCTACTATTACTTCTTGACCCGTGTCATCTTTTTCAATTCTTACTCTTATAGGTGGGGCTAAGGGGTTTCTTTCTCCTCTGAACAGACTGTTATCTCTCGCTTCAATTGTTAAACGCTCTTTTGCCAGGTCGTCTATCTCTTTTTCGTCGATTTCGTACCATCTGAGTCGAACTGATTCTTCTAGGGCTTCATTTGCCGTATCCACATGTGTAATTGCCTTTTCCATCATTTCACTCGTAGGCGCTGATTTGTGTATTTTCAGCAAGAGGTCTCTTACTCGGTCAGCTAACCGTATTCCGGTTTCTCTTTCATTTTCCGACATCTTTGTTCGTCTATCTTTCGTATCGTTCCATCAAATTTTAGATTTCTGTTAAATCAAACCGAGAATTTTAGCTAAACGTCGACGGTGAAATAATGCATCACCCCATGTGGATGCAAGGATCCACCCGCGCTTGAGCCATATCTGTAGATCATGTTCGACTGTGTAGCCGATGGCGCCATGGCATTGAAGAGCTAACCTGCATGCGAGTTCGACAGCTTCACTAGCTAAAACTTTTGCAGCAGACACTTCTCCTGAAACTGTGAAATTTTCTGTAGGGCTTCTTTCATTGTCTATCGCCCAGCTAGCTACTTGAACTAAGGGTCTGGCGAACTCGATCTCTATTGCCATATTTGAGCAGTGGTGCTTGACTGCTTGATTCGTTCCAACTGGTTTTCCGAACTGTTTTCTTTCTGAGACATAACTGACTGTCATGTCTAGAAGTTTTTGCGCCACGCCTACTGCTTGTGCTGCAGCAGACAGTGCACCACGGTTGATCATGTCTTCAATCGCTTCGGGTTCTTTCGAGATGAGTGTTTTAGGATTTGGTGACCATTCGATGGCACTGGTTTTATAACGCGGGTCAATCGAAGTCATAGGAGTATGCAAAATTTCATTTATTGGAACTGCATGAAGCTCATTTTCTTTGCTGAGTAAAATAGTGTCAGATTTTTCAACCGAAACAACTCGTGCATCCATTGGTGAGCCGACGGTCAATTTTCTTGAACCAGTTGCTGATTCTTCTAATATTTCTTGGCCCATTTCATTTTGTGCCCACCGTGTTATTAAAGGTGCAGCTACTGCTGCATGTTCAGCTACAGGCTCAGAGCAGGCTGAACGCCCCAATTCTTCTAAAATGAAAACCAAGTCGGAACTACCCATACCTAAACCACCGAATTCTTCAGGTATAGCAATTCCCATTAGTCCTGTTTCAGAAAGTGTTTCCCATAAGCCGTCAATGCATCCTGATGGCCCTTCACCAGCTGATTGGAGTGCTTCGGCAGAGCACTCTTTTTCTAAAATGGAAGCAACATTGAAAGCAAATTGATCTTGTTGTTCAGTTGGTGCAAAACGCATCTGACTTCCTACTTTCTCGGCAAACCAAGAACTCTTTCAGCGATTATGTTTCGCTGAATCTCATTTGTTCCTGCATATATAGGTCCGGACAAAGCAAACAAGTAACCCATTAACCATTCAGTTCCATCACTCGAATTTTGAAATTCTGTTATCAGGTCGGCTCGGCCTCTTAAAATTCGGAGAGCAGTGGCGTGGAGTTCAACATCTAATTCTGACCAGAAAACCTTCATTATTGAAGGCTCAGAATTTAGTGACTCCCCTTCCAGAATTCGTGTTGCAGTTCTCTGCGCTTGCCATCGATAAGCGTGAGCTCTCATCCAAGAGTTGACGACTTCTTCCGTAAGACTTGGGTCCGGTTTTGGTTCGGTTGTTCTATGGAGGTTGACAAGTCTTTCCGCCGCGGCTGTAAAGCGACCTGGTGCTCTTAGGTTTAAGCCTCGTTCATTAGACGCCGTTGACATGGCAACTGACCAACCTTCTCCTTCTCCACCGAGAAGATTAGAAGAATGAACACGACAATCATCAAAGAATATTTCAGCAAATGCAGGTTCACCGTCAAGACGTTTGACTGGTCTGCGCTCTAAACCTTCTGAGTCAGCTGGCACAAGCAAGTAGGACAAACCCTGATGTCTTTCAGAATCTGGGTCAGTTCTAACGATGCAGAATATCCAATCCGCCCATGCCCCACGGGAGCACCATGTTTTCTGACCGTTGATTACAAACCATTCACCATCTTTTTGCGCTTTTGTTTTTATTGAAGCTAAATCACTTCCAGCATCTGGCTCTGACCAGCCTTGTGCCCAGATTTCTTCTCCGGCTGCCATAGTTTGTAAAAAACGATTTTTTTGTTCATCAGTGCCGAAATCAAACAACGCAGGTGCCAATAGATTAATCCCATTTGTATTAACACGTCCCGGAGCGCCTGAGTGATAGTACTCTTCTTCAAAAATAAGCCATTCGGGGATACCTAAATCCCTTCCCCCATACTTTTCTGGCCATGTAACGACCGACCATCCGTTTTCAAAAAGTTTTTTTTCCCATGCTCTGTGAAGTTCAAAACCTTCTTGAGTGTCCATAGAAGGTAACCGTTCTTTGGGAACATTTCCTTTGAGCCAGTTTCTTACTTCAATACGAAAGTCTTTTTGTTCTCTTGTTGGGTCTAAATCCATCTTCAACTTTCCCCAAATCGGTCAAGTGAATTTGTCGCCTCTTCAACAATTCTTCTTACCAGCTCTTCACTAGTGGGTAATTCATTTATTGACCCAACTCCTTGACCTGTAGGCAAGATCCCAACCTCTAAATAACCATCCACCATTGTCGCTTTTGTCAACATCGGCGCATTAGCTGCAAGGACCACCTGACTCCAGGTTAATTTCTGAGTTTTTTTCATCCTTAAGCCTTCAGTTATCAGGCTCTTAAAGGTTGTGCCGGACAGTCGTCTAAAACGTAAAGCATTTACTAGTGCTATGGGAAAAGCAAGCAACCGAGCCTTTTCAAGTCGTTCAACCATTTTGTTGGAAATCACTCTTTGTGGTGCACCATCAATTGCTTTAGTAACGACTGTCTGGGTTGATGAAGTCGAAAGATACACATTTTTTACATTCTCTGGAACGTCACTTTCACTTGTTAAAAGAAATCTGGTTCCCATTGCTATCCCAGAAGCCCCCCATGCCAAAGCAGCCGCTAGCCCTCTTCCATCTGTGAAGCCTCCTGCTGCAATCACAGGAATTTTGACTGAGTCAATCACTTGCGGTATTAAAAGTGAAGTCGGAATGATACCTGTATGACCTCCCCCCTCAGAACCTTGTGCGATGACTGCATCAACACCTAACTCAGCTACCTTTTCTGCGTGTCGCGCTGCTCCAACAGTAGGTATAACTATCACGTCCGCTTCTTTTAGACGCTCAACTATTCGTTGCGTAGGTGCTTGTGCGAATGAAGCTACTGGAACCTGAGAGTCGATTAAATGTTCAACTCTTGATTCAATATCAAAGGCGTCTGTTCTGAGATTAACGCCAAAAGGGTTATCTGTATTCTTCCTAATTTCTTCAATTGCTTTAACCATTTCATCAAAAGTCAGTGTTGCAGCTGCGAGTATTCCAAGAGCGCCAGCCTGACAGGTGGCTATAACTAAACTCGGACCTGCGACCCAACCCATACCGGTTTGAACTATCGGGTATTTAACTCCGGTTAGCTCACAAAAATTCGTGTTTAATCTCTTGTCGCTCATTTTTTGACGAATTCTGATTTGCGTAAACCATGCGGATCGATTACTTCTCTGATGAGTTTTAGTTCTTCTTTTGTTGGTATTCGGGTCTCTTCAATTCCATCGGGTATTAACAGTTCAAATCCAGTGGAAGTAACTATTTCATCAATTGTCACATCTGGATGATTGGAAACTAGCTGCATACGTTTCTCTGAATTTAAGAAATTAAAAACACCTAGATTCGAAACGATTTTACGGATTTCGTGATTCTGCTGTATTTCATTTGAAAGCTGAGAAATCCTGTCATACCCCGGGCCTGACACAATGTCGACTTTTTGAACAAAGCTACGAGTGGAATGATTTGGTATCCAATAACTTGTCGTGTTGTTTACCAGATTGCCTGGAGCTCCGCGTAGCCCTAGGAGTTGAGCTTTAGGTTTTTTCCAGTCTCCAATTGCAGCAAAATTTTGGTTGCCGTGCGGATCTATCTGGCTTGCACCCATGACTATATGACGGCGGCCCGACCAAACAATGTCGAAAAGATCTCGATACGGCATCCATGCTTCCACTAATTTTTCTGCATTTGGTTCGCCAATAGGAATGGTATTTGCAGCCAGAACAGAGACTGTATCTGTCATTACCATGGCGGGTTCAAATGTGGCTTTAGCTAAACGTCCTGCTATCACAGGAATATTCCCTATGGGGTTGCATAGGATCTCGCCATCACCTCGGAAACTGTCAGCAATCGCAGTGACGCATATTTCGTCGATTGTTGCATCATCAGCCATTTTGACTCTCTTCTATTTGAGTTCTTGAGTCAACTGCTTTTAGGTATTCCTGGTGGCTAGTTACTTCTAGGTATTTTTGTTCAAAGTTTTCCCAACTTTGGAGGTCTTTAGCGCTGGCAGCATACTCGCTTTGGAAAACCTCATCTCTGTCGTAATCGGGAGGGCATTCAGTGAAGTGAGCTCCTCTTGGTGCTTCGATTACACCGTTGACAAACAATCTTGGAATTTTAAGAGTGTGGACACTTCCTTCTTTCAGGAAGTCTTCAGTAGGGATTATCTTTTCGCAGCTCATAAACGTGCGTTTGGCTGCTTTTGCGAAAAGGTCGTCAAAATACAAATCTGGACCTAAGAATTGTCCATTTCCCTGAGAGTCAGCTCTATTCATGTGTATAAGTGATACGTCAAGGTTTAAAGCAGGTATCGCTACTAGTTCTTCACCTTTCTCTCCATCGCTTGATTTGTAGGGAGATTCGATTGTCTTTATTTCAGGGTTCATCATGAGCATGTCACTACCCAGGCCAGCTCTTGTTGGGTAAAAAGGCATGCGATGTGCTGCAGCTAGTAACCCTAAATAGAAAGCGCCTTCATCCAGTTCACTAGTTTCGATAGTTCCCTCTTGTTTGGCGTTTCTAAAATGAGGTTCTAGGGGTATTGAATCAAGTGAAACGAAACCATAAATAGCTTTACGGATCTTGCCTGTAGCACAGAGCAGTCCTACTTCTGGACCTCCGTAACTAACGATTGTTAGGTCCTTCAAATTGCTGCGTGCTATAGCTCGAACCAGAGACATGGGTTTCCGACGTGACCCCCAACCACCTATCCCTATAGTCATACCATCTGATAATTCTTCGATGACTTCTGTTTCGGTCATTTTTTTGTCAATCACAACTTCAACGCTAAAGCAACCCACGCTATACAACGACCTGAGATACTCTTCTAGTGTGAATATCTCTATGGACAAAGCTGAAATCCTTGATTTCTCCGGTAAAACGGTGATTGTTACCGGCGGGACTCGTGGTCTTGGAAGAGTTATTTCGGAATATTTTCTAGATGCTGGAGCAAATGTTGTTACTTGTGCGCGTAATGCACCTGAGAAGCCAATTTTCTCTGAATTGACTAATAAGGAAGCTGTTTTTTTTGAAACTGATGTAAGAGAGCCTGAAAAAGTTGAATCTTTTATTTCTGAAGTTGTTCAACATTTTGGCCGCATCGATGTACTTATAAACAACGCTGGAGGCGCACCTTCAGTTAAATCTTCAGATGCTTCACCTCGTTTCAATGAAAAAGTTGTTTCGTTGAACCTTTTAGCTTCTATGCACTGTTGCCAATCTGTATTCCCTGTGATGGCCGGACAAGAAGACAACGGCGTCATAATCAACATTTCTTCAGTCAGTGGGAGTAGACCCAATCCTGGAGGAATGGCTTACGGAGCTGCTAAAGCTGGTTTGGACAATTTGAGCAAAACTTTAGCTCATGAATGGAGTCCAAAAATACGCGTTCTGACTTTGGCTGTTGGACTTATAGAGACTGATGAATCGTCTGACTTTTATGGTGATGATGAAAAACGTTCAAGGCTGGCTGACCATCTAGCTATGAAGCGTTTAGGTAAACCTGAAGAAATAGCTGATATGTGCATGGTGCTGGCTTCACCTTTGGCTCGTTGGATGACTGGAACCACTGTTGAAGTTCATGGAGGCGGAGAGAGTCCCTTCTACCTGAAAGAAATTTCTGATACGGGTACTGAAGAAAACTCGTAATATTTTTGAATAAACATGGCACCCGTCTTTCTTACTGAAGAATCGCCAACCTATGGGGTAGTGCAATCTGTTTCACCTCTGGTAAGGAGGATCGTTGCAAAAAATCCTTCTAAATTTACTTATCACGGAACCGGTACTTACATCGTTGGAGATCCTGCTGGGAGCGAACTGGCTGTAATAGACCCAGGCCCTCGTGATGATGCACATCTGACCGCTCTTTTAGACGCCATCGGAAACAAAAACGTGAGTCATATTTTAGTTACACACACGCATCCTGATCACTCTCCTGCAGCCACTAGTCTGTCTGAAATAACTTCAGCTCCGACATATGGATTCGGAAAACATCCACTGGCAGCTATTAAAGCATCCGATGATCTTGACGAGGCACAGCAGGATGACCTTGAAGGCAAGGGTGATACAGATTTTGTTCCTGATGTCGAAATTGGAAACGGTGATGTGATCGTAGGCGAAGGTTTCACTTTTGAAGCTCTTCATACACCGGGGCACATCTCCAACCATTTATGTTTTTCTTTGGAAGAGGAATCTACTTTGTTTACTGGCGATCATGTGATGGGATGGTCAACGACTGTGATTCCAGCTCCAGATGGAAATCTCTCTCATTATCTTTCTAATTTACGTCGTCTTCTTGAGCGGTCTGAGATGACTTACCGACCTACTCACGGTCCGGCGATTGAGGATCCTCTTCCTTTTGTTAATTCTCTGATTGAGCACCGAGAGGAGCGAACAACTCAAATAATTGCAGCTATCAATAAGGGGCCCAAGACAGTTAAAGAGTTAGTTAACGACATATATTCTAATGTTGATGAGAGTCTTCACAAGGCAGCCGGTAGTTCTGTGTATGCGCATCTATTAGACCTTGCTCGTATTGGTGTTGTCTCAGCGGAGCCTGATTTTGACATGAACGCTGAGTGGAGAGTTAAGTAAAAAAATCTAAGAATGCTGGCTTGAAACTGAAATGACTTCGCCCGTCATGTAGGAGGAGTAGTCACTAGCTAAGAAAACCATGACATTTGCTACTTCCCAAGGTTCTGCGGCACGTCCTAAGGCTTCTCGTTCTATCAGAGAATCTATTAGTTCTTGGTTGCTAGATTTTGCAAGATTTGGATGCATAGCCAGACTCGGTGCTACGCAATTAACTCGAATGTCATATTCAGCCGCTTCGATCGCAACACATCGTGTAAGTGCCATGACACCTGCTTTCGCTGCAGCGTAGTGAGACTGGCCTGTTTGTGCACGCCACCCTAAAACCGAAGCGTTGTTTACTATCACTCCTGCTTTTTTCTCCTGCATTTTTTTCAATGCTGCTCTTGTGCAACGCATTGTTCCATTTAGTGTCACATCAACAACTCGCGACCATTCTTCATCATCCATTTCAACTAACAAGCTTTGAGCTCCTAAACCTGCGTTGTTAATTAAGACATCGAGTTTTCCGTATTCTTCTATCGTTTTGTCAAACAAATTCTGCACTTGTTGTTCTTCTGTTACATCACACACGATTGAAAGAGGTTTCTCTCCATTGATCTGGCCTAACGCATCGCAGGTGGCTTCAAGTCTTTTTTCATGAACATCGGAAATGATTACAGTGGCTCCTTCTTCAATGCAACGTCGTGCCACTGCGGAACCGATTCCAGTTCCCGCAGCAGCAGTTACAACCACTACCTTCTCTTCTAAGAGATTGTGGCTTTCTACATAATTTGGGGGAGTTTTAGTTGCCATAATCAGATCCTAGATCAATTAAGCATTGCCCTGTTCTGTCTTTTCAGCCATTTCTTTCATTCGCCTCTCCAAATCTGCGAACAATGGGAGTTCTTCAACACCTATATCAGCATCTAATCGTTCAACTATTTCCTCGATTGAAAAGGCTTCTCCATCATTAGCAGTCATTTCTCTTACTTCAGCAGGTTGATTCCATACCGCTATTCGCTTTCCGGTGCATGTGTATATCTGCGCTGTTATATCTTTGGCTGCGTCTGAAAGTAAGAATGCTGCTAATGGTGCAATATCTTCTGGTGCTCCTGCTTCTATTTCAAAAGGAACGTTTTCTGACATTCGGGTCATTGCAGCGGGTGCTATACAGTTTGCGTTAACCCCATATCTCTTTAGAGCGAAAGCTGCACTTTTTGTAAGAGATACGACTCCACCTTTTGCGGCCGAATAGTTTGGTTGAGCTGTTGAAGCAACAAAAGCTCCTGAGGTGAAACCAAGGATACTTCCCCCTCCTTCTTGTTTACGCATTACAGCAGAGGCTGCTCTGTAAACATTGAAATGGCCTCTGAGATGGACTCTTACGACATCATCGAATTCTTCATCTGTCATGTTAAATAGCATTCTTTCGCGCAGAATTCCTGCAGCGCATGCGACTCCATCGATTCGCCCCCAGGCTTCAATGGCAGTTTCAACTATTAGTTGGCCTACTTCTGATTCTGAAACATCACCAGCTACAGCAATTGCATTTCCACCTGATTCCTTAATTTGATTTACGACTTCATCAGCCACAGCGCTTGAAGGAGCAGACCCGTCTAGTTCTACCCCGTAGTCAGCAACAACTACGTTTGCTCCTTCTCTTGCACAGAGAATGGCGACAGAACGTCCGATTCCATTTCCGGCTCCTGTTACTGCAATGTTTTTACCTGAAAGATGACCAGTCACTTTTCCTCCTTAATACATTTTTTACTAAAAGTTATGCGGCGACACTATCGGAGGTCACCCAATCGGCCTATCGTCGGAGAATGCTATCAGATAAAAAAATCCTCGTTACAGGTGTAACTGGCCAAATAGGCTTTCCGGTAGCTCGTTTCTTAGCAGAAAAAAATGAGGTTTGGGGGGTTGCTAGGTTCACTAACGAACAGAACAAAGAACGTGTAGAAGAACTAGGCATCCACACTTTTACTCTCGATTTAAATTCAAAAGACTACGGAACTCTCCCAACCGATTTCGACCATGTAGTCCATTTTGCAGTTTTTCAAGGCCCAGCAGCTGATTATGATTTGGCAATTTCGAATAATGCTGAAGCAACGGGAATTTTGATGCAACATTGTCGCAGTGCCAAGTCCGTATTGATAGCTTCAACTAACTCTGTTTACAAACCTAATGAAGACCCTTGGCATCTGCACCATGAAAACGATCCCTTGGGTGATTCAACTGTTACCCATTCTCCCACCTACGGAATCTCTAAAATAAGCCAAGAAGCTGTTGCTAGGACCATGTCTAGAGTTCTTAACCTCCCCACTACTATCGCTAGGATTAATGCAAGCTATGGAGATAACGGGGGTCTACCAAAATATCACTGTGCAGCAATAGCAGCTGATAAACCGATAATACTCAGAGACTCAGCCCCTTCTCCTTATAGTCCCATCCATGAGATTGATCTCTCTAGTCAGGTTTCCCCTCTTCTTGACGCCGCTTCAGTCCCCTCTACCATCGTGAACTGGTGCGGAGATGAAGTTGTAACTGCTGAAGACTGGTGTGCTTTTCTCGGTTCTCTCTTAGGTAAAACGCCACAACTTCTATATGAAAATGTGCCTGGTAGTCAATCAGGAGGCGCAGCAGATCCAAGTTTCAGAAAATCAATAACTGGACCATGTGAAATTTCTTGGATGGATGGAATGGCGAGTTTTGCAGAACATCATGTCAAATAAGTTTTACTGCTATAACAGAGAAAGGTTTTAAGTCTGTCAAGGAGTTTTGATTCCTTGATTGGAAAGCGATCTTATGGACATTAAACATGTTGTTGACAGGATTGAAATAGCAGATTTTTTTTCGCGCTATGCGCGTGCTGTGGATACTCGGGATTGGGATCTTTATAGAACCTTGTTTACAAAAGATGCACACATCGACTACTCATCTTCGGGTGGCTCAGTTGGCGATTTAGAAGAAACCGTTTCCTTTTTATCAAAAGCTTTAGACATGTTTGAAATGTCCCAACATCTCGTCACCAATATCGAAGTTTTAGCGAAGAAAGAAAACGAAGCAGATGTTCTTGCACTTTTCAATAACCCAATGCGTCTAAAAGGAGGAGAAATCTGGTTTGTAGGTGGAAAATATAGACATGAACTGATCCGCTCAGACTCAGGTTGGAAAAGTAGAAAACTGATCGAAGAAACTCTTTGGTTCGATAGATCTCCCTTCGGTGATCCCACTGGAGACGATTCAGAGAAAAAGGAATGACTTTCATTGGTAAATCATCGTGATGAAAGTCGTTACAAGAAATGGGAATCAGATCATGAGGAGCGAGGAACGAGTGAACTGATACCTGCTGCAACTGTTGTAATAATGAGAGATTCCGAATCCGGTATTGAACTTTTAATGCTTCGAAAGAATTCCAAAGTTGCTTTTGGAGGTATGTGGGTTTTTCCTGGTGGCAAAATTGATGAAACAGACAAGGTTATTGACTCCGATGGATCCCTTAATGAATTAGCAACAGCCACGAATGCTGCTGTAAGAGAGACTTTCGAAGAGGCAGCCATTTCTGTTTCTCAAGAAAACTTGTTTTGGTTTTCGCATTGGGTTCCACCAGCTATAACTCCTAAAAGATTTTCTACATACTTTTTTGCAACGAAGCTAATGGATGGCGATGAAGTCATTATTGATGATTCTGAAATCATTGAACACAATTGGTTCCATCCTCATAAAGCCATCAACTTGCGTGATGCCGGTGAGATAGAACTAGCGCCACCTACTTGGGTGACTTTAAATCTTCTTATTCCTTTTACAAATGTTGAAGATGCTTTAAATGAGCTCAACGCCAAGGATCCAATGTTCTATGAAACACATATAGCTCAATCAGCGAAAGGACCAGTAGCAATGTGGTTTGGAGATGCAGGTTATGAAAAAACTGATCCTGATATAGTCGGAAACCGCCACAGGTTGACGATGACTAGAGATGGTTACCACTTTGAACAATCAAACAGCTAGCTCTCTAACCTAATATTTACTTATGAGTGCTGATAACTTTCTCGAGCCCGCAATAGGTCTAACGGACGCCGAAGTTGCTGAACGGATAGAAAAAGGTCAGGTCAATAACGTTCCTGATGCCCCTGTTCGTACCACTAAGCAAATTTTGAGAGCAAATGTTTTAACTCCGGTCAATGGGATTATGGGAACCCTGCTCGTTCTTATATTGGTTGCAGGTTTTCCAGGAGATGCTTTATTTGCAGGGGTTATTTTTTCTAACAGTGTTATAGGGATTTTTCAAGAATTAAAAGCTCGAAAAACTTTGACGGAGTTAGCTGTTCTATCAGCTCCTAAAGCGCGCGTGATTCGTGAAGGAACTACTAAAGAAATTAATATTTCTGAAGTCGTACTTGATGACCTGATTGAGATTCAACCAGGTGATCAAATAGTTGTGGACGGTGAGTTAACACATTCTGCTGGTTTAGAAGTCGATGAATCTCTATTAACTGGCGAATCTGAACCTGTCGAAAAAAACATTCAAGATGAGGTTTTGTCTGGGAGTTTTGTATCAGCTGGTTTTGGTCATTACAGGGCTACACGTATAGGTGTTGACTCGTATGCAGTTGCTTTGGCTGAAGAAGCTCGACGATTCAGACTTGTCGATAGTGACTTGCGTTCTGGGGTAGACACGATACTGCGTTGGTTGATTGTAATTATTCCTCCTTCTGTAGGTCTTTTACTTCTAAGGCTTTTAGCTACTGAAGATCTTTGGGAGGAAGCTTTACGTGGGACCGTAGCTTCAGCAGTTGCAATGGTTCCTGACGGACTTGTTCTACTTACAAGTCTTTCCTTTATCACTGGTGTGGTCGCTTTGGCTCGACATCGAGCTTTATGCAAAGAGCTGGCATCAGTTGAGATGTTGGCTCGTGTCGATGTCTTATGTCTGGACAAAACTGGGACTATTACAACAGGAAAAATTTCCTATACGGGGTTTGAGACGCTCGATGGAACCGATCCTTCTGGTGTGCTCGGAGCGATGGTGGCTGCTGATCCTTCACCAAACGCGACGCTCGCTGCTCTCGGTGAACAATTCCGAGATCCTGACTGGCACTTGATCGACTCAATCGCCTTTTCCTCAATGCGTAAATGGGCTATGTGCGACTTCGGTGATAATGGACTGTTTTATTTGGGGGCGCCTGAAATTCTCCTCGGGGAAAACGATCAAGAAAACCGTAATCGTGTGGAAATTCTAGCGAATGAGGGGAAGCGCATTTTAGTTCTTACTAGGTCAGATGATCCTGTTGACAAGACAGATGAATTGCCATCAAATCGAAGTCCAGTGTGTCTGATCTTTCTGGAGGATACTTTGCGAGAGGATGCAAAAGAAATTCTTAGCTATCTTCAAGATCAAGGCATTCAATTAAAAGTGATTTCGGGTGATCATCCTGCAACAGTTGCTGCTGTAGCTAAAAAAGCTGGTATCTCAACGGATGCAGAGATTTTAGACGCTAGAGAATTATCAGAAAATCAAAACATGGATGAAATAATTGAAAATACGTCGATTTTTGGACGTGTGACACCTCACCAAAAAAGGGCAATGGTTTCTTCTCTTCAAAACAATGGTCACACCGTTGCTATGACAGGTGATGGCGTCAACGACGTTCTCGCTTTGAAAGATTCTGATATGGGTATAGCTATGGGGTCAGGCAGTTCGGCTAGTAGGGCCGTGGCCCAGTTGGTGTTGCTTGACAATCAATTCAAAATATTGCCACGCGTTCTTAAAGAAGGACGGAGGGTGATCAATAACATAGAGAGGGTTTCTAATCTTTTCATAACAAAAGCAACTTACGCTGTTCTGTTGACGGCACTCGTAGGAATACTCGGTGTTCCTTTTCCTTTTCGACCTAAGCAATTAACGCTTATAGGAACTTTTTCCATAGGCCTTCCTGGTTTTTTCTTAGCTTTAGCTCCTGATAGTTCACTGGTGAAGCCAGGTTTTCTAAAAAGGGTTCTTCGTTATTCAATCCCTGCTGGCATCTCCGCTGCAATCGCAACTTTTGTCTGTTATGAAATTGTTAGGCGTTCGGATGTTTTGTTGATTGAAGCTAGAACTGCTGCAACGGCGACTCTTCTATGCCTTGGTCTTGGAATTCTTGTAGTTGTAAGTAGGCCTGTAAAACCTTGGAAATTATTGTTAGTAGTGTTTATGGGCTTGTCTTATGTATCTGTTCTTTTAAGTGAGTTTGGCCGTGACTACTTTGAGATAGTTCATCTGTCTGGTGGCGCATGGTTGACTACAGGAATTTGTGTTGCTGTTGGGATCTTTCCGATATTTCTTTCAGCGCGTTTTAATAAGAACTGATTTTATTGTGTTTATTTAACGTCCTGCTGCTGCGGCAGCGGCGGCTAAAGCGGCGGCAGCTCTGTCAGCAGCTACCTGCCTGCGTCCTATTATCGGTGTAGTCGGTGCAAATCCTGCAGTAGCTCTCTCTGCTTCTGATTCTCCGCCCCAAAAACCTAACTCTCTGTTGTCGCGAGCATATTCTTTGCAATCATCTTGCACTGCACAATCAGCACAAATATCTTTAGCTTTCGCTTCACGCCTAACTCTTGCTTCAGGTCTTTCGGCGAATGGTGCAAAAAACAAACTGCTCTCACCTTGACACAAAGCATTTTTCATCCAGATAAGAATTCTTGAATCAATAAAAACGTTCGTCGCTATATCAGTCATGCAGACCGGCCCTCCTCCGTTCTACTTTTCGAAGTTTTACTCCGAGCGCGCGACTTTAGGTAATACAAACCGTTTTGAACAGAGGTTTGCGATAATAATTAGAGAATTACCTATCTGTAAAACAGATTCTCTTTCTGTTCGGAGATGACCTTTTGTGATAACCGTCTGCAATCAAGATGAAATAAGTGAAACTCATGCCATAGTCATTAGATGGATCACGAAATAACTAGCAATGGAAAAGCTTCTGGAACGTATTTCGATGATTTAACAGTGGGGCAAATTCTCCCACCTTCCCCCGATCTGACTATCACCTCGGGGGAAATCGCTATGTACCAGTCAATTTGCGGGGATCCTTTGGCAATTTCTCTAAGTCTTCCATTGGCCGAAAAGGTAACTGGGGTGTCGAAACGTGTTGTGAACCCTGGGTTGATAATGCATTTTTCAATCGGACAAAGCACTGTTGCCACAAGACGGGTAATAGCCAATCTTTTCTATCGCGGAGTTTCTTTCAAGAGGCCAGTCTTTGAAGAAGAGACTCTTCATACCGAAGTGGTAATCAAAGGTTTAAAAGATTTGACCCTGAGGAAAGACAGGTCACCGAGAGGACTTGCGCTACTTGGCATAAAAACTACTTGTGTGGATGACAATTCAATCGTGGTTGATTATGAACGGTGTGCGATGCTCAAAGCACGCGATCCTGAAAACCTTCCTGGGCACTGCGACGACCTCGGTTCCGTAGAAACGGAAATCGTTTTAGATGACTGGAAGTCTTTAGTTCCTGGGTCTTGGGACGTCTCATCTCTGAATAGAGAAAACCAGGAAAATTGGATCGTTGGAGAAAAGAAAATAGATGACCTTCGTGACACAGTAAGTAATGCCATGGAACTAGTTCGTCTAACCCAAAACCAAGCCCCTATCCACCGTGACGCAAGTACTTCACCTACTGGCGAAAGACTCGTATATGGTGGCCACACTATAGGTCTCGCCCAAGCATCTCTGAACCGAATGATGCCCGGAAACGCAACTATTTTAGGTTGGCAGTCTTGCGATCACTTAGGACCTGTCCATGAAGGGGATGTTTTGTCTTTTGAGCACACCCTCTTAGAGCAGAAAACATTGTCTAATGGAAAAATTAGTGCAATAAAAACAGAGGTCTCTTCTCTCAAAGGTGCTGAAGTGTCAAATGTTCTTGATTGGCGGCTCGTAGTTTTTGGAGCTTGAAGAACCAGTCACGAAACTGTGAAGATAAGACCGTGATCAACCAAATTTCCTATTTCAACTGGACTCAGTTTCAAATTGTCAGCTAAGACTTGTTCAGTGTGTTCTCCTAACAACGGCGCTTTGAGGGCATTCCGATCGTCTACCAGTGGACCTCCGAAAGATAAAGGTGACCCAGGGACCAAGTGTGTTCCCACTCCAGGTTGATCAACTTTGGAAAACATCGGATTCTCCGTTGAACACCTAGGATCCTCGTCAAGCATCTGTCTGAATGTCCTGTACGGGCCCCAGCACACTCCATATTTATCAAGCCGTTCAGAAATTTCCTTTAAGGTTAAACCTTGAAACCACGGATTAAACAAATCCGCAAGTTCTTCTCTTGCTTGAAAACGTGCCCCCTCATCTGTGAAATCAAGGTCAAGTCTTTGAGATAGTGAAGCTACCTCTTCCTGCGTCTGTGTCGCCTCTAAAAGGCCGTACCATTGCCTTTGAGTGATAGCCACAACCATCACATGACGGCCATCAAGGCTCAGAAAATCTCTTCCGAAGGCTCCATAGAGGTCATTGCCAAGTTTCTTTCTTTCCTCTCCACCTAGCTCAACTTCGGAAAGGTCTCCCCTCCACGCAACAGCTGCTAGCGCAACATCTGACAAAGCAAGGCCTACTAACTGGCCTTCCCCAGTTTGTGTTCTATATCGGTCAGCCGCAAGCATCCCTAATGCTGCGGTTTGGCCACAGATGAGGTCCCAAGCAGGCAGTGAATGATTGACAGGACGGGGATCGTCCGCGTGGCCAGTTATTGACGGAATCCCAACTGCACAGTTAATCGTGTAGTCCACTGCTGTTGTTCCATCGTGGCTTCCCGTGATCGCTACCATCACTAAATCTGGTCTTTTTTCTGAAAGTTTTTCGTAACTGAGCCAACCTTTTGCAGGAAAATTGGTTAAAAAATTCCCTGAAGTGGCTATAAGTTCCGATAATAAAATCTGTATCTCAGGTGCTCGTAAATCTGCTGCAACTGATTTCTTTCCACGGTTCAAACCATTCCAATAAAGACTTACCCCATCTTCGGTAAGGGGCCAACGCTTATAATCGATTCCTCCGCCGAGTTGATCAAACCTGATCACTTCGGCACCCATCTGGGCTAATGTCATTCCTCCTGAAGGAGCGGCAACGAAAGCCGAGCCTTCAACCACAGAAAGGCCCTCTAGTGGAAGAATCAAATCAGACCAACGCTCTCAGCTTTGCGAACGAATTGCTGACAAAACTTCATCACCATGAGTCTGAAAATCTGTAATTGAGTCCTGATTCCAAATAGCGGCAATTAACCCCTCAGGAGAAATCAAAAAACTGATCCTCAAAGGAAAAGCTACGGCAGGGTCGTCTGCAGGACGAGCCGCACCATAAAGCTCCCCTATTTTTCTTTCAGGGTCAGAAATTAACGGAAAGAGAAAATCATGTTCATCGGCAAATTTCTTTTGCTCTTCCACTGAGTCGAAACTGGCACCAACTATTACCGCTCCTAGATCTGAAAATTCTGAGGCCCTGTCACGGAGCCCCTGGCCTTGAATCGTTCAACCAGGTGTAGATGCTTTTGGATACCACCAAAGCAAAACCCAGCTTCCTGAAAAATCAGCCAAAGATAATGTGTTGCCATCTTGATCAAGCGCTGAAAATTTCGGCGCTTCGCTTCCTACTTCAAGCATTATTCCTCTTTTCGTCATTCCTTACAATAGTGACCATAGCTTCTCAAGCCATCCCAGAAGAGCCTTTATAAATTAAGCTAACCAAGAAATAGCCTGAAGCTCGCTGTAAGCCTTTAAACCCCATATGCCACGGTCCCTACCTATTCCAGACATCTTGAATCCCCCAAAAGGGGCTTCCATGTGTGGCTGAAAGCTGTTAAGGGCAACGTTTCCACTTTCCAGACTCTTAGCTATCTGGTGAGCTCTAGCAGTATCACCCGCATAAACGTAACTAAATAATCCATAATCAGAGTCGTTGGCCATTTCAATCGCTTGTTCATCATCGTCATGTGGCATTACTACAACAACTGGTCCAAAAGCTTCTTCACGGACAACGTGCATATCAGTTGTGCAGTCTGCTAAAAGTGTTGGTGCTACAAAATAGCCTTGCTCATCAGGTCTTTGCCCTCCGCAAACCAATTTGGCGCCTGACTCCACACCGGATGAAACAAAATTTTCAACGTTGTCTCTCTGCTGTTCTGAAATCAAAGGGCCCACCAAAGTGTCACGTTCTCTTGGGTCTCCTATTTTAAGCATCCCTGCTACAGCCGAGAGGGTCTCTACTGTTTGGTCATAAATGTTTCGATGGCAGATAACCCGTGTTGGAGCGGTGCAAATCTGCCCGCTGTGGAAACCCCAAACACTTGCAATAGCACCCATCGCTGCATCGACGTTGGCATCTTCGGTCATGATTAGGGCACCTTTCCCACCTAGTTCCATAAGAACACGCGTCATGGTTGCTGCGCCACTTTCATAGATTGACTTTCCAACAGAAGTTGAACCCGTAAAGCTGACCATGTTTACATCTTTTGATGCAACCATCGCTGCAGGGACTTCCGGACCGGAAGAAGTAACAATATTTACAACTCCTGGAGGGAATCCGGCTTCATTTATAGCTTCACCTAACCTCAAAATACCCAGTGGGTCCTGTGGGGCCGGTTTTATGATGCAGGTGTTACCCATTGCTAAAGCTGGTGCTATTTTCCCCGCCACATTAGTAAGAGGAAAATTATAGGGTGTGATACATAGAACAACCCCAACTGGCTGGTGGTATACAGATGCAGCTACAAGGCCCGCAGGTCCAAGAGCATTCGCTCCTTGTTTAATAGGAAGTTCAGATGAATCTATGCGTTGTGGTTTCGAGTAGTAACGGAAACGGTCAATAAACCCTCCTGCGACTTGGAGAGTTTCTGTGATATTTATAGTTGACCCAGTCTCTGCCTGAACTAAATCGACCCATTCTGGAGTTTTCTGTTCTAGTACATCTGCAAGTTTTCCGAGTAAATAACACCTCTGATCAATCGATGTATTTTTCCACCCGTCTAATGCTTCTCTCGCGGCGACCATTGCACCGGCTGCCTCACTCAGAGTCGCTTCTGGTGCATGACCTACTGTCTCCGTCGTGTAAGGATTCACGACTGGATATGTTTCTGCAGTTTCTACCCATTCGCCACCTATAAGCAATTTCCATTGCTCTTGCGGGTCTATTTTCGTCATTACTCTCCCTTAAGCCCATTTGTAGGATGCTCAAAATTCTTCGCTAACCTCTGCATTTACCACTTTAGTAATTCATTATTGGTAAATATCAAGGATAGGAAACTATATGCAGAATAATTCGAACATTTCGGAAGAAAAGAAACGCCGGCGTTCTTTTTTTCTTGATGAAAAACTTTTCGAATACATATTGGATCACACTTCGCAGCCTGATGAAACTCAACAATCCCTTATAGAGACTACGTCTGAATTGGGGAAAGTTTCTGCTATGCAAATTGCCCAAGATCAGGGTGTTTTTCTTTACATGCTAGTTGCGGCGATTCGACCCGATTTTGCTGTCGAGGTAGGAACTTTTACAGGGTATTCATCTTTAGCTATTGCCAAAGCCCTACCGGAGAATGGAAAACTGCTATGTTGTGATGTTTCTGAAGAATGGACTTCCGTAGCTAATAGATACTGGGAGAAGGCGGGTGTTGCTGAAAAAATCGAACTTGTTATTGCACCTGCAAAGGAAACTTTGGCCAATTTGCCTGATGGTAAAAAAATTGACTTTGCCTTCATCGATGCTGACAAGGGTGGCTACCTCAGATACTACGAAGAGATTGTGTCTAGATTGTCAGAACACGGCTTAATAGCGATCGACAATGTTTTATGGTCGGGCAAAGTGGTTGATGCAGAAATATCTGACGACGACACTGTCTCTATGCGAAACTTTAATGATTACGTCGCTAAAGATGAGAGGGTTTCTTCTGTAATGCTCTCGATTGGTGATGGACTGACTCTAGTAAAGCGAACGAATTAAAGTTTTTGTGCAAAAATAAACAAGGTCTATTTCTGCCGGTTAGGATCTCGGCAGATTCAATAACTAATTGAGAGGTTAATCATGACTGATGCTGTAATAGTAGCAACTTCAAGAACTCCTATAGGTAGAGCAAATAAAGGCAGTCTTGCAGAGGCCAGACCTGATGACATGTCGGCTTTTATAATCAAAGATGTTCTTTCTAAAGTTCCACAAATTCAAACTGACTTGGTTGAAGATGTCCTGTGGGGAACTGGGCAACCAGGCGGAGAGCAAGGTTATAACATTGCACGCATATCAAGCCTTCTAGCTGGAATTGACGCCCCTGGAGTAACAGTGAATCGATACTGTTCATCTTCGTTGCAAACGATCCGTATGGCCTTTCATGCCATTAAAGCTGGAGAAGGAGACATATTTGTTGCAGGAGGCGTCGAATGTGTAAGTCGTTACCAATTTGGGGCTTCCGATACCGGACCTCATAATGACTCCTTTAAGGATGCAGAAACCCGAACTGCTGAAAGAACCGGAGAAGGAGTGGAAACTTGGACTCCACCTCAAGGTTTACCGGACGTGTATATAGCAATGGGTCAAACTGCCGAAAACGTTGCCCAAAGCAAAGGTGTTTCTCGTAAAGATCAGGACGAGTGGGGTGTGCGTTCTCAAAACCGTGCGGAAGCTGCTGCTGCTCGAGGATTTTTTGAACGTGAGATCACTCCCTACACAGTTCCGGATGGGACTGTAGTCACTGCTGACGATGGAATAAGAGCTGGAACAACTTATGAGAATGTTTCACAGTTGAACCCTGTTTTTCGCCCTGATGGAACTGTTACTGCTGGCAATGCTTGTCCTTTGAATGACGGCGCTGCTGCCGTAGTCGTGATGAGTGAAGAAAAAGCTTCAGAATTAGGAGTCACTCCATTAGCGAAAATTGTGGCTTCTGGAGTTTCAGCTCTGAATCCAGAAGTCATGGGATTAGGCCCAGTTGATGCAATCAACCAAACATTGCAAAGAGCCGGTATGGCAATTACTGATATTGATCTCGTGGAGATAAATGAAGCTTTCGCAGCGCAAGTTATTCCTTCAGCAGAAGAAACCGGGATAGACCATGACAAATTGAATGTGAATGGAGGAGCTATAGCTTTAGGTCATCCATTTGGAATGACAGGTGCTCGGATAATGACAACATTGATAAATGGTCTAGAGGACGCTGATAAAGAATTTGGGCTTGAAACCATGTGTGTTGGAGGCGGACAAGGAATGGCGATGATAGTTCAGCGCATGAGCTGATCATCAATACTATTTACTCTTAGCTTCTCGCCCAGCTGGCATCCAATTTGATCCAGCTGTGTTATCAATGTGATCCATGTAGCGCGAACCAACTGGTTCGATCAATTCTAGAAATTGAGTCGTTTGGTCAATCCCGAGATTACGCCACGCAGCACTTGCCATGTTGTTAAGTTTTCTTTCGAGACCTTCTCTAAATTCCAAGCCTTCAGGAGTAACTGTTTCTCCATCTGCTAAACCACGTTCCATCAGCTTTTTAAATGCGGTACTAATTGCATCATCATCTGCTCCTCGACTACGTGGAAGCCATTGATCGTCGTAACCATGCTTTGCATTATCTAAGATGCCGGCCATAGTGCCGTCAATATTTTCGCTTGCCAAGATTGCCCAATGAGTATCACCGCGCCACTCTCGGATGGTGTTAACAGCTAGCCAAGCTGATGTAAGTGGATCTTGATGACGTGGCCAATCCAGTAATGATGCAAATAAAGCTCGGCCAGATACAGGAAGTTCTTCAGCTGCTTTCCAAAGGTTTGAAGACATAGCTGCTAAAGGATCACAGATTTCTGGTGTTAATTCCTTCAAACCTGGAGCGATCGCAGCGTCTCTAGCTGCTGCCGCTTTTTCGAAAGTCGTATGTTCACGACAGTTATCAAGGCTTGCTGCAATGAAGTCTGGGTGTATCGAGTAAAAAGCTGCAGATACTGCTTTGTTTCCGGCTTTTCCAAGAGAAGCTGCACGAGTAGATACGTAGTAACCGAATCCATTAGGAACTCCAAGCGCTTCGTAATTCGCAATGGCCCTCGGATCCCAGTAAATCCAACCAATTAGCCTATGGGAAGCAAAAGCTGCACGACGGCTAATTTCCTCCCAGTCATTTTCACCTTCGCTCAATTTTTTCACCTATTAGACTGATGGCTTAACCTTGGCCGCCTGATGCGTCTTGCACCGATACTTTGCCAGCACTGATCCAAGGCATCATGTCACGGAGTTTAGAACCAACTTGCTCAATGCGGTGTTGACGTCCCTTTTCTTCCAAAGCGTAAAAGTTCTCCCTACCAGAATGAGCTTCAGCCACCCATTCTTCCGCAAAAGCTCCAGATTGAATCTCATCTAAGACCTGTTTCATTGTTTCTCTCACATGATCATCGACCACTCGAGGACCACGAGTTAAATCGCCGTATTCGGCAGTGTCAGAAACTGAATAACGCATGCCTCCTATGCCTTGTTCATACATGAGGTCTACAATTAACTTCAATTCATGGAGACATTCAAAATAACAAATCTCTGGCTGGTATCCAGCATCAACAAGTGTGTCAAAAGCGCTTCTAACCAACTCTGTAACTCCGCCGCAAAGCACTACCTGTTCTCCGAAAAGGTCCGTTTCGCACTCTTCAGTGAAAGTCGTTTCGATAATCCCTGCTCTAGCTCCCCCCAGCCCATCTGCATAAGCCATTGCTAGATCTTTTGCTGCACCTGTTGGGTTCTGCTCAACAGCAATAAGGCAGGGCACGCCACCACCTTCAACATATGTCCTGCGCACCAAGTGACCTGGTCCTTTAGGTGCAATCATTATGACGTCTACATCATCTGGAGGTGTAATCAGATCAAAACGGATATTAAAGCCATGAGCAAAAGCAATGGCGTCTCCAGCTTTCAAGTTTGGAGCGATATGTTCTTCATATACTGCTGCTTGATCAGTATCAGGCAAAAGAAGCATTATCACATCCGCCCAGTCCGATGCTTCTGAAATTGAACGAACTACGAGTCCTGCTTCTTCAGCTTTCGAGATGGACCCAGAACCTTCTCTGAGCCCTACGCATACGTCAACCCCTGATTCCTTTAGGTTCAGAGCGTGAGCATGTCCTTGTGATCCATAGCCTAAAATCGCTACTTTACGGTCTGATATCGCTGAACGATTTACATCATTTTCATAATAAATATTTACCACGATTTTCTCCTAATTATTTTCTTTTAACTATTTAAACTTTGTTTAGCTATAACGAATCTAGAGCAACGCGACCTGTTCGTTGCAGTTCAACTATGCCATAATCACTCAAAAAGGATTCAAAGTCGTCAATTACAGATGAGGTTTCCACCAAAGAAAGCATCATGCTTTCGGTTCCTATGTTTAACACCTTTCCTCCGACTTTGTCTAAATGATCAACCAGTTCGTCCCTTTGACTAGCCTCAGCTTCAACTGTGACGATCATCAGTTCTCTTTCGACTGACTCAGCGGGATCCAAAGCTCGTATTTCAACAACATTTATCAGTTTGTCAAGCTGGTTTATTATTTGATCTAATGAAACAGATTCAAGCTCTATATCCAGATCAACAGTTATGCGACTAAATTCTGCTTTATCTGTAGGGGCGACAGCCAGAGACTTAATATTTACGCCACGACGAGAAAAAAGGCCGCTGACTCGCGCTAGAACACCAAATTTATTTTCGACTGTTATAACTAAAATTGTGTAATTGGCTTGAGTCTTTTTCACCGTTCTTGACTTTCTTGAGATGGTGGAACGACAATTGAAGAATTATCTTTCCCTGAAGGAACCATAGGGTAGACACGCTCTTCGGGTGCGGTTCGAAAATCTATTACAACTGACCGATCTTCAATCTCATTAGCTTTAGCTATAGCTTCTGGGACTTCTTCTGGGCTGTCAACTCGAATGCCCACACAGCCCATAGATTCTGCCCACACTTTATAATTCGGCACATCCTCTGAAAGAAATACTTCAGAAAACCTTTCATCGTAAAACATGTCTTGCCATTGACGAACCATACCCAAATAGGAATTATTAAGTAATGCAACTTTTATTGGTATGTTTTCAACTGTTGCGGTTACAAGTTCTTGTGCTGTCATCTGGAAACATCCATCTCCATCGACTGCCCAAACCATCCGGTCAGGGTTTCCAACTTTTGCACCAATGGCAGCAGGTATCGAGAACCCCATAGTCCCTAGTCCTCCTGAGTTGATCCATGTATATGGATGGTCAAAACTCCAGTATTGACTTGTCCACATCTGATGCTGACCAACTCCCGAAGCAACGATTGTATCTGCAGGAGTTAGATCCCTAAGTTGCTCCAAGACGTATTGGGGTTTCAATCTGCTTCCTGGTTCAGAGTCCTCATATGTGAGAGGAAATCGTTCCTGCCAGCCACTGATAGTAGATTTCCATTCCGAACGGTCTATTTGAATGGCATCTTGTTGTCTAAGCAGATCGACCATTGCCTCTATGACCAGACGGCAATCTCCATTTATAGCAACATCTGGTTTTCTTACCTTTCCTAATTCCGCAGGGTCGATATCCACATGGATTATTTTTGCATCTGGTGCGAAACCGTCGACTTTACCAGTAACACGATCATCGAAACAAGCGCCCAAAGCCACTAATAAATCTGACTTTTGCATTGAAGTCACAGCTGTATAATTTCCGTGCATGCCGGGCATTCCTAAACAAAGTTCATGACTGTCAGGAAAAGCCCCTCTTGCCATGAGGGTTGTCACAACATGGATTCCAGTAATTTCAACCAATTCTCTAAGTGCTTCAGCCGCTCTTGCTTTGAGAATCCCACCCCCAACATAGAAAACTGGCCTCACAGAAGCTTGTATAAGTTCTACGGCTTTCTCTATTTCAGAAAGATCAATGTCCTTTTCTGGTTTATAGCCGGGGAGGTCCATTTCAGGGTTGTCCACCCAGTCAAGCTTTGATCTTGGATTGTTCGGATCAACTATGTCCTTGGGTAAGTCAATCAACACTGGACCGGGTCGACCAGTAGTTGCTATATGAAATGCTTCTTTGACTATTCTTGGAATGTCCTGTGCGTCTTTGACAAGAAAATTGTGTTTTGTGACTCCCATAGTGATCCCGGTGGTATCGCATTCCTGAAATGCATCTGTGCCGATCGCAGCTAGAGGCACTTGGCCTGTAATAACCACCAAAGGTGTTGAATCCAGATAAGCGTCGCATAGAGGTGTAACGATATTTGTAGCTGCCGGGCCGCTAGTAACCATCGCTACGCCAGGTTTGCCAGTTGCTTGGGCGTAACCTTGGGCCATATGACCAGCACCTTGCTCATGACGTACCAGTATGTGTCTAATAGTCGAATCAATAATCGGGTCATAAACGGGCAGTATCGCCCCGCCAGGAAGCCCGAACATCACTTCCACACCCTCTTTTTCGAGGGCCCTAATTAAAGCCTTGCCGCCATCTATATTTTCACTGGTCATTTTTTCTCAGATTAGCTTTCTTAACTAAAAACTTGATTAAAAGCAATTGACCTCCCTGTAGGGAGGTCAAGCGTGCATCCTTAATGGATACACGCTAAATAACTACTACACCTACGAAAAATTCTCGCATCTATCCAGTATCGCTGGGAAGCTAATAGCAAACAACCCTTTTTATGCCTTAGTAACAGCTCCTTGCTCTGCTCCCGCTGCTAATCGCGCATATTTGGCTAAGAATCCAGACTCATACCGAGGTTTAAAGGGTTTTAATTCATTTCGCCGTTTTTCTAATTCATTTTCGTCAACTAGAAGTTCAATCGAATGTTCGCGAACATCTATAACAATTCGATCGCCTTCTGCTACAAGAGCTATTGGACCTCCGTCAACTGCTTCCGGAGCGACATGGCCCACACAGAAACCGTGCGTCCCGCCCGAAAATCGACCATCTGTGATTAGAGCTGCATCATTCCCTCTACCAGCACCCTTCATAGCGCCTGTTATAGCGAGCATCTCACGCATTCCTGGGCCGCCTTTAGGGCCTTCATAACGGATCACCACGATGTCTCCAGCTTCTATCGCTCCTCCTAAAACTGCTTCCATAGCNTTNTCTTCACCATCAAACACCCTGGCACGACCATCAAATCTATCCACATCTATTCCCGCGACTTTTACAACAGCTCCATCAGGAGCTAAGGAACCTTTCAATATTGCTATTCCTCCTATGTCATGTATTGGATTATCGAAAGAGTGAATTACATCATTATCAGGTTTTGGTGGGCTAAGAAGTTCTAAATTTTCTTTAACAGTAAGACCGGTGACGGTTATTTCGTCTCCATAAATCAAACCTTCCTCTAATAACATCTGCATTACCACCGGAACACCTCCCACTCTGTCTATATCAACCATGTGATAAAGGCCATGTGGTTTCGTATCCGCGAGGTGTGGAACCTTCTCAGCTATACGATTGAATTCCTCTAATTGAAGATCTACACCTGCTTCAAAAGCAATCGCCAAAAGATGCAGGACAGCATTAGTTGATCCGCCAAGAGCCATCACCACTGCGATGGCATTCTCAAATGCTGCTTGAGTCATTATGTCTCGGGGATAGATACCGGCCTCTAAGAGCTTCATCACAGCAGTCCCACTTGCGTATGCCACATCTGAACGCCTGCTATCAACTGCTGCTGCGGATGCCGATCCTGGTAGTGACATACCCAATGCTTCTCCCACTGCAGCCATTGTGTTAGCAGTAAACATTCCTGCACAACTACCTATGGTTGGACAAGCAGCTCGTTCTATGGCAAGAAGTTCTTCATCGTCAATGTCACCTACCGCATGAGCTCCCACTGCTTCGAAAACATTAACTATGTCTAAAGATTTTCCTTTATGTTCTCCGGGCATTATTGAACCGCCATACACGAAAACCGATGGAAGATTTATGCGTGCTGATGCCATAAGCATTCCGGGTAATGACTTATCGCAACCTGCAAAACTCACAAATGCATCAAGTCTTTCAGCATGCATTACGGCTTCAACGGAGTCAGCAATAATCTCTCTACTTACTAGACTTGCCCTCATTCCTTCATGACCCATGGAGATGGCATCACTTACTGCAATAGTTGTAAATTCCAGAGGGAATCCTCCTGCGTTAAGAACCCCTTCTTTGCATTTTTTTGCAAGTGCATCTAGTGGCAAGTTGCACGGTGTGACTTCGTTCCAAGATGAAGCGACTCCAATCTGTGCTTTTGAAAAATCCTCTTCCCCCATGCCTACGGCACGCAACATCGCGCGAGCCGGTGCTCTGCTGGCTCCATCTGTGACTTCGCGAGATCTTAGTTTCATATCGTTTTCTTTATTTTCACTCATACATGAAGGGTAGGGCTCAAATCAATGGTTTGACGACTTGAATACGTTTAGACTCTCATCATTAACATCCCAGATCGTGATAAACAGCTTTTAGCACTGGCAATCCCAGCTTTAGGTGCACTTGTAGCCGAACCATTATATTTGTTAGCCGACACTGCTGTTGTTGGTCATCTGGGGACGTTGCCTCTCGGAGGGTTAGCCGTTGCATCCGCTGCCCTGCTGTTAATTTACGGACTCTGTTTCTTTTTGGCTTACGGGACTACTGCAACGGTCGCTAGGTTTACTGGAGCAGGTGAACCATTAAAAGCTTCGAATCAAGCCATTCAAAGTATGTGGTTAGCTTTTTTTCTTGGCATTGCAATAGCTTTCTTCGGATACTTTGCCGCCGACCCTCTATTAAAACTTTTGGGTGCTGATGGGGAACTTCTGAATCAAGCTCGCATTTATTTGCGTATCAGCATGTTCGGCGCTCCGGCCATGTTGATCATGCTTGCAGGAGTAGGTTACTTACGTGGGGTCAAGGACACAGTCAGACCCCTGTGGGTGGCAATAGGAACTGCTCTTTTAAATCTGGGACTCGAACTGGTTCTTATCTATGGTTTCAACAAAGAAATAGGAGCTTCTGCGGCATCAACTGTTGCTTCTCAATGGGTTGGTGCTCTGATTTACTTGGTTTGGATTCGACAAGCCATAGGTGAATATAAAGTTTCCTTCAAACCAAAATTTCTAGCTTTAATAAAACTTTTAAGAAGCTCAAGTGAGCTCTTGCTTAGGAACCTCTCATTAACTACTTCCTTTATTGTTGCTACAGCTATGGCGGCTCGTCTGGGGAATGTTGATGTTGCAGCACACGAAGTGGGATTCCAAGCATGGTTTTTTCTTGCCATGTCAATGGACGCAATCGCAATAGCAGCACAAGCGATAATAGGAAACCTTCTGGGGGCTGGTGACGCCCATGAAGCTCGTCTAATGGGTCGGAAAGCTATTATCTGGTCCATTGGAATAGGTGTGTTTGCGGGTTCTCTTCTTGCGATATTTCATGTCGCTTTTGCGGGAATTTTTTCTGAAGATACTGCAGTAGTTGAACTTGCGGGTTTTCTTCTTTTACATGTCGCTGCAATGGCTCCATTATCAGGGGTAGCATTTGCCCTAGACGGCATTCTGATAGGTGCCGGTGATCAGCGCTTCCTTGCTAAGGCCATGAGCCTCTCGGCGGTTATTTCCATATCTTTAATGCTTTTAAGCGTCGCATTTGGTCTCGGTATAGGTTGGATTTGGGGATCCATTTGGATTTTTATGTTGGTTCGTTCTACAACTTTATATATTCGTTTTCGAAGTGATAAGTGGCAAAAATTGGGAAGCTAGTTTTCAGCTTTAGCACTTAAAATTTGATTAACTACTTTGCCATCAGCCTGACCGCTGGTCTCTTTCATTATTAACCCAACGAAAAAACCTGATTTTTTCTTTTGCTCTATTTCATCTCCTACAACAAAAGCACCCCAGTCATCTGGATTTTCAGCGATTATTCGATCAACTATTTTTTCCAGTTCAGAATTATCCATAGATTCGAAGCCGTGACTCTTAGCTATCTCCTGAGGGTCTCCGCCTGATTCGACCAAGTCCGCTAAAACTGTTTTGGTTTGTGTCGCTGTGAGCTCGCCGTTCGTCTCCATTACCGTAAGAGATGCAAACGCCTCAGGTGTCAGCTTTCCAATTCCGTCAGCAAGATTGTTCTCTAAATGCACAAGAACACGATTCTTATCGGCGCTAGAGGAAATTGCTTGAAGAGCGAAAGTGTCCAAATCTCTTTGCACTATTAATGATGTTTCGGTTGGTTCAACTCCGATTGCCTCAGCTAGCAGGTGTCTTCGGTCTCTAGGCAATGGTGGTAAAGAGTTAGCAATTTCTTTTATCCACTCTTCAGATGGTTCAACTGGTACTAAATCGGGTTCGGGAAAATAACGGTAATCAAAAGCTTCTTCCTTAGATCGCAATTTGTGCGTACGCCCCTCAGCTTCATCCCAATGGCGTGTTTGTTGCTCAATTTCCTGACCTGATTCAATTATCTCGATCTGTCTTTTTGCTTCGTACTCGATAGCCCTTCCGAGAGATCTCAAAGAGTTGATATTTTTGATTTCGCAACGTGTCCCCAGCTCTTCTGTTCCATCTCGACGGACTGACACATTGCAGTCAACACGCAGGGAGCCTTCTTCCATCTTTCCATCAGAAGCACCAATTGTCACTAATATTGAACGCAACTCAGAAACATAGTCTCTTGCATCGTCAGGACCTCGAAGTTCTGGCGCTCCTACTATTTCAATCAGAGGAACCCCTGACCTGTTGTAATCAATCAAAGAATAAGAAGCTTCATGTATTCGTCCTCCTCCTCCTATATGTGTTATTTTTCCGGTGTCTTCTTCAAGGTGAGCTCTCTCAATTCCAATTCGGCGTCCGTCAGGAAGTTCCAACCACCCTTCTTTGTTTATAGGTAAATCGAACTGTGAAATTTGATAAGCCTTAGGCATATCTGGATAAAAATAGTTCTTTCGTGCAAATACTGACTTCTGTACTTGACAATTCAAAGCTAAACCCACTCTGATAGCTAGCTCTACCGCTTTTTCATTCAAAACCGGCAAAGATCCAGGTAATCCAAGAGAAACAGGGTCTGTGTTGCTATTGGGTTCTCCGCCAAAGGAATTAAGCGCTGATGAAAACATCTTAGTTTTTGTAGCTAATTCTGCATGGACCTCTAGGCCAATTACCGTTTCCCAACCGTTGATGTCAAGACTATTCAATATCTTTACCGCTTTCAGATTCAAGAACTTTTGCAGCTTGGAACATCTCCCGCTCAGCCATAGCTGGGGCAAGAATTTGGATCCCTACGGGCATTCCGTCTTCTCCAAAGCCGAAAGGAACTGACATAGCTGGATGTCCTGCGAGGTTAGAGGGGATTGTGCATACGTCCTGCAAATACATCTGCATAGGATCCGCGGTTTTGTCGCCTAATGGAAAAGCTGTAGTTGGAGCAGTGGGACTTATAAGAATGTCAAATTTCTCATAGGCTTTTGCGAAATCATTCACTATTAATGTCCTTACTCTCTGAGATTTACCGTAGTAGGCGTCGTAATATCCAGCTGAGAGTGCGTAAGTCCCAAGCATGATTCGACGTTTTACTTCGTCACCAAAACCTTTTGTTCGAGTAGCTGTCATTGTTTCTGCAGTGGTTGCCTCTTCTGTTCTTGGACCAAAACGTATCCCGTCGTATCTTGCAAGATTAGAAGATGCTTCTGCAGGCGCTATGACATAATAAGCGGACAGACCGTAAATAGAAGCTGGAACCGAGGCTGGTTCAACAGTTGCCCCTGCATTAGAAAAAACTTTTATAGCTTCTTCGACTCGAGAACTCACATCCGGTGAAATCCCTTCTAGACCTTTCCCAGAGAGTTCCTCAATCACTCCTATCCGCATACCGTCGACCCCTTGATTTAAAACTTCTGAAATCTCCAATGGTTTCTCTGGAATTGAAGTGGAGTCCCTTGGGTCATGACCACTAATAACTTCGAGAGTTAAAGCAGCGTCAGAAACCGTATTAGCAAAAGGACCGACCTGATCAAGACTGGACGCGAATGCGATGAGTCCATAGCGAGACACTCTTCCATATGTAGGCTTCACTCCGACAACACCGCAAAGAGCTGCTGGTTGCCTTATAGAGCCTCCGGTATCGCTCCCCAGAGCAAGAGGAGAGAATCCTGCTGCTACAGCTGCTGCGGAACCTCCTGATGAACCTCCTGGAACAAGTTCCAAATTATGAGGATTTTTGGTTGGGCCAAAAGCAGAATTCTCTGTTGAAGAACCCATAGCGAACTCATCTAGATTGGTTTTACCCATGATGACCGCTCCTGCTTCTCTAAGTTTTTCTATAACAGTGGCGTTATAAGGAGGTTTCCAACCTTCTAAGATTTTCGAACTGCACGTTGTCTCAACCCCACGTGTACAAAGATTGTCTTTAACCGAAATCGGAACTCCTGCTAAAGGCCCCAATGTTTCTCCAGAAGCAATTTTTGAATCTATTTCATCNGCATCTATNAAAGCTTGTTCAGCAGTNACAAGATTGAANGCGTTAACATCAGATTCAATTTTGTTAATAGTTTCAATATGATGCTCAACGACTGAGCGAGCACTCATCTCGCCAGACGAAACTTTTTCTACTATTTCTGTTGCCTTCATTACGACTCCCCCAGAATCGGCGGAACCCGGAATTGGCCTTCTTCCACTTCCGGCGCAACTTCAAGCACTTCTTCNATCTCAAAACCTTCACTGGGTTCATCAATGCGAAGAATATTCTTCAAGGGAAAAGGGTGCGTGCTCGGTTCTACATCATCTACGTTCAAAGACTCTAAATCAGCCGCATGATCTAANACAGCGGCTAGCTGCGANGTGAAAGCGGCCAACTCATCTTCGCTCAACGCAAGTTGAGCTAAACGTGCCACGTGGGCAACTTCTTCACGAGAAATTCTTTGAACCACAGTTCAGAGGGTAGAGGACATATCGTCAAACAAGACTTTTATCCACTGATTAATTCGATTGGAGTCTCTGGCAATCCCAGGGCGGTGCCAGGAGGTTCTTGTCTAGTGATTAAACCACCGGAAGGTCCATCAATTGAAATAGAACGAAATCCAGCTGCAGCTAATCTAGATTCTGCAGCGTCGACTGAAAGTCCTACCACGTCGGGAATAGGNCGTGGCTCAGGTCCAGTCGAGACTAATATTTCAACTTCTGAACCGCCTCTGACAGAACTTTGTGACGGNGGTTCAAAAGCTACTACGTAACCTTTAGGGACAAATTCATCCCTCACTCCAATACGGCGTGAAATTAGTCCTAAAGTTTCTAATGCTGCTTCAACTTCGGNNACCTCGCGACCTTCTAGACCAANTGGGATAACTACTGGAACTCTTCCATCAGAGACAAGTAAATCAACACTTCCTCCTAGTGGTAGTTCAGACATAGGCGCAAGAACATCCACGATCATTCCATTTTCTATAGTTTCACTATAAGAAAATGAGATCTCACCCACTTTCAAGCCAGCTGACTGGATCAGTCTTTCTGCACCTGGGAGGCTCTTACCTACCAAGTCAATCGGTATCTGAACGCGTTCTGCGCCAAGTGAAATAACTAAAACCACAGTCTCGTTTTCTTCGAGAGCCGTCCCTCCAATAGGTTCAGTCGCTAACACTTCCCCTTCCACTGTGTCATCAAGACGGTCAAAACGTTCCTCCACGTTCCATCCAAGAGCAACAATTAATTCCCTTGCACTATCTCCTGAAGAACCTACTAGTTGAGGCAAGGTTCTTGATTCTGTTTTCGTTGCTTCCCATAAAAAAGCCCCAACAACGGTCACACCAACTACCAAAAAGCCTGCTATTAAAGCATTTACCCAACGTCGTCTTAGAGGCTTTACTGNATTAGCCTNTTTCGGCTCTGGTTCAACTGAAACAGTTTCCATTCGTTCTGTAGGCCGATCCGGCGGAGAAAAAGCGCTTGTAGGGACTAGAGGTTCTTCGCCTGACAGAGGATCTGCACCTACCTCTCCTGGTCCGACAAAGGGTAGAGGCTCTGGACGGGCCATTTTACTCGCGACATCAAGNAGCATTCTGCCTAATTCTCCGGCAGTGGGTCTTTCTTCTGCATCAGCAGAACCAGCTCTTTGAACCACTGGTGCTAGAACACCCAAACTTTCAGGGATAGGCACATCTTGTCCTTCTCTCGCTCTTAAAGTTCCGAGAACCGTANTCTCAACAAAAGGAAGGTGCCCTGTGGATGCTTCGACTATGCACAAAGCCAAGGAATAGATATCGGACTTNACTCCTAAAGTAAGTCCGCTCGCTTGTTCAGGTGACGCGTACCGAGCGGTACCCACATAGCCGCGTAAGCCACCTAATTCGTCTAATTGCGGTCCAGAATTAGAAATTTCTGCTTGGGTCGCATCTGCCAATGCAGCTGCTAATCCAAAATCTGCAATTCGCAAATGACCGTCTTGCCCAAATAAAAGATTCGCAGGTTTAAGATCTCGGTGAATTATTCCTTGTGTGTGAGCGTGATCTAGTGCTCTGCACGCTTCGAGAGTGATTTGCAATATTTGTGAAGGGCTGAGAGTTCTTCCACTATCTAAAATACTTCTAAGACTNCCACCTCCTAGATATTCGGTTACCAGATAGGCCTGATCATCAACCCCCCAGTCGAAAACTCGCACTGTGTGAGAACTTGTAAGAGAGGCGGCAATTTTTGCTTCTGTTTTAAATCGTTCTACGAATCCTGGATATTGAGCGAGTTGAGTGTGTAGAACTTTTACTGCTACTTGGCGATTCAGACTCAAGTCATTNGCTAGATACACAGAACCAGATCCTCCAGTCCCTACAATGTTTTGCAGTCTGTACCTTNCACCAAATGTACGACCAGACATATNCTGAGGACCCCAAGGACTTCCTTTACCAAAAGATCCAGTATCTCTTCGTTTTTCTACCACACGTAAAGGTTACCTCTAGGTAGCCTTTACGTGTGACGCGTCGCAACTCAATTATCATCTGTTTTCTTCTCGCTCTTGGAATAGCCGTACTGGTATTAGCCGGACTTATTGCTGACGGGGACGATAGTGACATTGTGTTGAACTCAAATCCTGGAGTATTAGAGCTAATACCAAGTCGCGGTGATGAAGTTATCGCTCAAACAAATGTAGGTGTTGTTTTTTCACCTACCTGGACAGGCGAAATTATTAGTATCGGTGATGCACAGATCCCACTTGATCAACAAAGAGTTGAACCTGCTTTAAATTCGGTGGTATTTAGACCTGAAGNTGGAAAAATTATTGAGCGACTACCCGCTGGGAATATTTGTGCTTCCATCGTCTTTTGGGAGGTTCAAACACCTAGTAGGCGATCAAGCTTAAATTGGTGTTTTCGAGTTATTGGNTGAAAATTTATTTCGGTAAATCACCTTTTTTGATTAGATCTTCAAAAGCGGTCTCATCTATGACCGGAATATCAAACTTTTCTGCTTGGTCTAGTTTTGATCCGCCTCCCTCACCGGCAAGCAGATAAGTTGTTTTAGCTGAAACACTCCCAGGAGACTTGCCACCTCTTTCTTTAATAATTTTGCGCGCTTCTTCTCTACTTAAACCCTGCAACTTGCCTGTTACTACAATAGTTANACCTGAAAGAGTCTTTTCCACATCACTTGAAANTGGNATGTCAGATTTTGGGTTGACTCCCAAATCTTGAAGTCTTGATATTAAAACGCCATTACGTTCATTCGTAAACCACTTAAAAACGCTCGCAGCAATTTTCGGTCCCAGCCCATCNATAATCTCNANGTCTTGCATTTGTACTTTTTTCAACGCNTCAAGGTCTTGAAAATTTTCCGNTATTAACTGAGCNACNGTGGTTCCCACNTGTGGAATTCTTAAAGCGAACAACAAGCGCCCCAAATCTCTCGAACGAGCCTCTTCGATTGCATTTTTGAGATTCGTAACAGATAATTCCCCAAAACCTTCCATTTTAGAAATACGCTCGAAATCGATTTCGAAAATGTCAGAAACATCATTTATCAAACCTTCTGAAACAAACAGNTCGACTCTTTGCTCACCGAATCCTTCAATATCCATTGCTCCTCTTGAAACAAAATGTTCTATTCGCCCGCGAATTTGTCGAGGGCACTCATAGTTGTTGCAGAAAGTTGCCGCCTCTCCTTCTCTTCGTTCTAATTGTTTATTACAAGCTGGACAAGAAGTTGGAAATTTCCAAGGCCGTGAGTCTGACGGCCTTTCGCTCATAACAGGTCTTAAAACTTCAGGTATTACGTCTCCTGCTTTACGAACTACTACTAAATCTCCTGGTCTTACATCTTTTTCTTTCACTTGGTCGGCNTTATGAAGAGTGGCTGTACCTACTGTNGANCCACCTACNAAAACAGGTNCTAATTTCGCGAATGGGGTTGCNTGTCCNCCTGGACCTATTGANACTTCAATGTCAATCAGTCGAGTTGTTCTTTCTTCTGGAGGGAGCTTGTAAGCAATCGCCCAACGTGGCGCTCTTGCTGTAGTTCCTAGTTGTTTCTGTAAAGCTAAATCGTCGACTTTTACAACTACGCCATCTATTTCATAGTCGAGGTCATGACGCATCTTCTCAATATTTTCTATGTATGAAATAGCTTCTTTAAAGTCGGTGAATTTCTTAGCATGCTCATTTATAGGGAGGCCTAAGCCTTTTAACCAGTGCAGGGTTTCAAAATGTCCATCTATCTCAGGTGAACCTTTTGTTTCTCCGATCTGGTAAGCCCAAAATGAAAGGTTGCGAGTGGCGGTAACTTTTGAATCTTTTTGCCTCAATGAACCTGCTGCTGTGTTACGTGGATTTGCAAAAGTGGGTTCGTTTAAAGATTCCCGCGAGCGGTTAAGAGCATTAAAGGCTTCTATCCCTAAATACACTTCTCCTCGAACTTCTAATATTTCTGGAGCTTCTTTTCCAAGGGTTTTAGGAACATCAGAAATGGTTGAAACGTTTTCTGTTACGTCTTCTCCAATAATTCCGTTTCCGCGTGTAGCGGCTTGGACTAATTGACCTTTCTCGTAACGTATCGAAACAGCTAATCCGTCAAATTTCAATTCACAAACCCATGTAGAAATTTTTTGTTCACTCTCTAGGCGTCTCTGCACTTTGTCGGTCCAAGAGTTCAGTTGCTCTATATCGAATGCATTATCTAGTGATTGCATTGGTACACGGTGTTCAACTTCTGCAAAAGGTGTGTTGTGTCTGCCTCCTACTGTTGCGCTAGGTGAGTTTGGATCTGCTAAATGGGGATACTTTTGTTCTAAATCGAGCAATTCTCGCCAGAGTAAATCAAAATCGGAGTCAAGTATTTCCGGCGCGCCTTGTCCATGATACAAATCGTTATGAAATCTAATAAGTTCGCCAAGTTCACCTAGACGCGATGAGACTTTCTTATCGTTTTCTTCCTCTAGAAAATCGCCTTTACCCACAGTTCGATAATACCGTTGACCCACGAATAGTCCGTGACGGTACAGAAACCCTCTAGTCTGCTCTTTGTGAAACTTTTGTTTAAAGAAACCCTTGGAAGGCGTAGCGAGTCTGTTACTACCGGAATAATGAGAGTTATTTGGATATGTTTGCCTTTGCTCTGCGGCCCCTCTCTTGCAGATAGTTTCAATGACTTCAAATTACTTTTAAGAACAACAGTTTCGATTAGTCTTTGGGTCTTCTGGGTTTTAATACTTTTGTCGACTTTCATTGCGACTCCAATTTCTTTAGCGGTAATTCGAATAGGAGCACCTGCCGCTGCGGCTCTTAGTCTCTGGAGTGCTTTAGAAACTAATGGTTCAGTTTCAGGAATTATTGGTCTTGTAGCTAGCATTGTCGCAGCTTGTGTTGCTCTTTCAGCACCTTTAGGGGACAGATTTTCAGATGGGGCTTCTTACGGCGATGAACGTCGTTTTCTCCTTAGAGCACCAGGCCCTGTGCTACTTCTGTTTGGACCTTTAGCATGGCTAACTTCTTTAGCCGGTTTCACCGTGGGGCCGATTCTTTTATTAAACAAAAACTTTTTATTTGGCTCATTAATCTCTTTATGTGGGTTCCCTCTTTCAGTATTAGCGTCAAATGCTATATATCAGCTGGGAAAACGTTGGCTTGTGTTAGTTCCAGCAGGAATACTCTTACACGACCATTTATCTGTTGGGGATCCAACTCTTATCCCTAGAAACCAACTGGCAAATTTTTCTCCTGCAAAAGTTGAAACTAACGCTCTGGACCTGAGTCAAAACTCTTTCGGTTTATCATTAGAAATACAGTGCTTGACTCCTCTTTCAATGATGCTGAGAACAGGAACGAGAAAAACCACGAATGAAACCTCGGTTGTCGAAAGCTTTCTGATAAATCCTGCGAGACCAAATGTTTTGCTGGCAGAAGCTCAAAAAAGAGGTCTGAGAATTTAATCAGACGGCAATTGCTCCGCCTATGACTTGGTCCTCTTCGTAAAAAACTAGACTTTGGCCTGAAGCAACTCGCAAGTGGGGTTGTTCCCATACAAGTAATTCGTCTTCTATATTCGCTAATTTTGGCCTCCCATGTGCACTTGTCTGAACAAGGAATTCGCCTTTAATCTCTTTTGTGGACCATAGAGGATCTCGAAATTCTGTTTGTTTCACTAAAAGCTGATCAGGGGTTCCTACAGTGACTGTCGCGGATTCAATGTCAATATTGTTCGCGTATCTCGGTTCTTTACCACCTGCTAGAAGCATGCCTCGCCTCTGTCCAACAGTAACTAATTCTATTGCTTCTACATGACCTACTTCAGATCCGTTTTCATCTACTACTCGTCCAGGGGTCAAGGGGATCCTTTGCCTTAGAAAGTCAGCTCTTCCCTTTTCACGTGTAATGAAGCAGACATCCTGACTATCAGGCTTGGTCGCGACCCTAAGCCCCAAACTATTTGCTTTCTCTCTGACTTGATCTTTAGTCATCTCTCCAACTGGGAGATGTAATGAAGACATCTGATTTTGGTTCAGCATGTAAAGGACATAAGACTGATCTTTTGCTTCATCTGCTGCTCTTGCAATGCGGAAGGTTTCATCTTTTTGCTTAACTATCCGAGCATGATGACCTGTAACTATTTTTTCAAAACCAAGTGCTTTTGCTCTATTCAACAGGCGGTCAAATTTGATGTGCCTATTACATTCAATGCATGGGTTTGGAGTTAAACCTGCTGAGTGCGCTTTAACATAAGGGGCTACTACATATTCATCAAAATCGTCCCCCAAATTGAAAACATGATGCTCTATACCTAGAGAGTCGGCTGCCCTTCTTGCATCATCTACATCTGATATTGAACAGCATCCAGAATCGGAATCTCCTCCCCAAAGTTTAAGTGTCACCCCAACCACCTCATCCCCATTCTCACAGGCAAGAGCAGCTGCAACTGACGAATCAACACCTCCTGACATAGCGACCATCACTCTTGTCATTTTTCAAACCCTCTTAGCTGATCAACAGCATCAGGAACGGCTGTTAATGCCTGTTCTATTTCTTCATCGGTTGTGGTTTGGCCTAACGAAAATCTGATTGAACCTCCAGCTGTTTTTAGATCTACACCCATTGCTTGTAAAACATGTGATACTTCTTGTGCTCCGCTTGCACATGATGAAGCTGCACTCGCGTATATACCTTGATTTTCTAGAAGAAAAAGTAGTGCTTCGTTTTCTATATTTTTGAAACAAAGATGTGCGATTCCAGGTGTTCTGGGTGTTTCTTTCGGCAGAGTGCGGCTTGTCCCACTAATTTTCTCTATTAATCCATTTTCCAATTTGTCTCTCAAATCAGTAACTCTTTCATTTATCTTTAATCGTTCAATCTGAATTAAGCGGGCCGCTTCTCCAAGTCCCACGATCGCCGGAACGTTTTGGGTTCCGCTGCGTCTTTCCCTCTCTTGCCCTCCTCCACGAATTACTGGAGACAAGTTGACACCATCTCTTAGGATTAGCGCTCCTGCACCTTTCGGGCCACCAAATTTATGTCCAGTAATACTTATTAAGTGTACTTTTTTCGAAGATTCGGATATATCCAGCCATGAGGTCGCCTGGACAGCGTCTGTGTGAATCACAGTTTCTGGTGTTTTCTCCGATATCAAATCGGCAATTGTATTGATGTCGTTAATTACTCCAGTCTCATTATTCACCATCATGACGGAGACTAAAGAAATATCAGCGAATGAATCTAAAAGATTTTCCAAACTTTCGAGATCAACTCTTCCACTGGCATCTGTGGGTGCCACTATCCCGCCAGATTCCCTAACAGGTTCCAACACTGCAGGATGTTCGATTGCGGAACACAGGACTTGACCACCTTTGACACCGAGTGTGCCATCTATTGCCAAATTATCTGACTCTGTTCCTCCACTTGTGAAAATTACATTCCCAGGTTCTGCTCCAACTAGTGAGGCTACGTGATCTCGCGCGTCATCAATAGCTCTACGTGCTTCTCGCGCTAACCGATGAGATCCCGATGGGTTTCCTGGATGCTCTGAAAGCCATGGCATCATTGCTTGGATAACTTCTTCTCGCACAGGCGTGCTGGCAGCATGATCGAGATATATATCCATTCTTTTAGGTTAAAGGCAACTGCTTTACTAACAAAAAATCGGCATAATTAAGATCAATGTTTATAAGAATCACTGAAGAAATTGAAGCTTCGCCGGAAGTAGTTTGGAAAACTATTTCAGATATTCAGACGCATGTTACTTGGATGACGGATGCTTCAAAAATAGAGATCACCTCAGAACAAACTGAAGGGGTGGGTGTCACTTTCAATTGCGATACAAAAGTCGGTCCGCTAAGAACAACTGACAAGATGGAAGTTACCGAATGGATCCCAGGTCAAACATTGACTATTAGCCACAAGGGTCTCGTCGAAGGAAAAGGCAGTTTTATTCTTGAAAGAACCTCGGATGCCAGAACACTTTTTGTCTGGGAAGAAAATCTAGATTTCCCTAATCTATTGGGCGGTAAAATTGTTGAATTTTTTGCAAAACCTACACTCAAAAAAATTTGGAGAAAAAATCTTTACAATCTGAAACACTTTATCGAGATGCCCTAGAAGTCTTAATCCATTAACCCAATATTGGGTCATACCAATACTCTGAAGCCCAAATACAAGAGAAACCAAAAGCAACTGCGACTATTAACGGGAGTAGAAGTCTTATATAACCTGATATGCGTTTTTTGTTCAGCTCATCAATCAACCAACCGATTAGTAGCCCACCAAGAAGACCTCCTAAATGGCCCCCTACTGAGATGTTGGGTCGAGCGAAAGTAAAGATCAAATTTATGACTAGTAGGCTTCCAATTCCATTTGACCAAGGACTCGCTCCTCTACGAAATTGATAAATAACCGTTGCACCCATTAATCCAAATACCGCTCCGGAAGCTCCAACGGTTAAAGCAAGAGGGTCAAGCAACATCACCCCTAAGGCTCCGGACAATAGGGAACCAAAATACAAAATTAAATAACTCGTTGTTCCTAATAGTCTTTCTAGTTGACTTCCCAACATCCACAAGAGAAACATGTTGAATGCAAGGTGTATGACGCCTGCATGCAGAAAGCCTCCTGTAAACATTCTCCACCATTCACCTTCAGCGATGCCTACATAATCAATTGAGAATGCGGATAGGACTCGACCATATCCAACCAGACCGAAATCAATTGTTATATCTCCCCCTCCTGAACCTAATGACCCCCCTTTGAAAAGAGCTGCAAAAAAAGCCAAGAGGTTGACTGCTATAAGCGATCTTGTAGTTAATGACTGTTCGGAAACTTTCTCAATTCGACCACCAAATCTTAAAGATGAGCCACGTTGCCTCCGGGAATGAATGTTCTGAGGCGTTATACACGCAGGACAATGAAACCCGACGGAAGCAGTGTGCATGCACTCAGCGCAAACTCGACGTTCACAGCGCTGACAAGTAACTCCGGCATATCGGTCAGAATGCCAATAACAATTGTTGTTAGTCATTTTCTTCCTAAAGAGTTACCGCTGTTCCTTCATCTGAAATAGCCTCACCTAGATTGTGAACAGAGGTTATTTCTGGAACTCTTTCTTTTAGAATTCTCTCTATCCCAGCTTTCATTGTTTGATCTGATGCGTCACAACTCACGCATGCACCGATCAGTTCAACAGTAACTTCTCCAGTTTTTTCGTTCACCTCATGCAACACGACATCACCTTCGTCTGCTTGGAGCGCAGGTCTGATAACTTCTATTACCTCTTTCACGAGCGCTTCTAGGTCTCTATCCGATTCTTCTACTGAAACATTTGTCATATGTATAGTTTCGCACGAGTATTGGCTGACTACACCTACTTCTACGAGATTGACAATATTCTTAAATGATGAAATTAGAACATCTCTTTTTCGGCCATCAAGGCGGATGGGATGAAATTCTCCTTGTTGTAGCCCCTTTAGGTTTGCTGGCATGGCTACTGTGGGCCGCGAACCGTAAAGCAGGGAAAATGGACCCAGAAAAAAAATCAGATTTTGGGGCAGAAAACGACTCTAAATATTCTGATGATTAATCAATTCTATTTTTGCCCCTAAAGAATTTAAATTGCCTACTAAATTCTGATAACCACGTTCAATGTGACTTGCAGCTCCAACTAGAGTTTCTCCTTCAGCTGCTAACCCCGCCAAAACTAGCGCCGCCCCCGCTCTTATATCGGGAGCTCTAACAGGTGCTCCTGAAAGTCTTTCGACCCCACAAACAACAGCATGGTGCCCTTCTGCTCTGATATCTGCGCCCATTCTGATCAATTCGTCAACATAACGAAACCTTCCGGCAAAAATGTTTTCTGTCACAATCCCTACCCCGTCTGAAATCGATAAAAGAGCAACCATGAAAGGCTTATAGTCAGTGGCGACACCGGGATAAGGCAATGTAGCTAGATCTACTGATCTCAGCCTCTCGGAAACGCACACACTAATACCTCCGTCAACTTGCCCGATCTCTATCCCCATCTCATGCAATTTCTCAGCGAGCATCTCCATATGTTCTAATCGTGCTTCTTCTATAACTATCTGGCCTCCGGCCATCCCTACGGCAGCCATATAGGTTGCAGCCTCAATCCGATCCGGTATTACAGTATGTTCGACAGGTGACAAGCAATCCACTCCCTCAATTTGAATAGTTGAGGTTCCTTCTCCTGTAATTTGAGCACCCATAGAATTTAGGAAATAAACTAGATCGACTATTTCAGGCTCACGTGCGGCATTTTCTATAACTGTTCTTCCTTCAGCTAATACTGCTGCCATAAGTAGATTTTCAGTAGCACCAACGCTTGGGAAATTAAGCAATACTTTGCCTCCGACTAGTTTTTCCACCTCGCCTTCTATGTATCCGTGGCTGTTAGTAAAGGAGGCTCCTAGCTCTTCTAAACCTTTTAGGTGCATATCTATAGGTCTATGTCCAAAATCATCCCCGCCTGGTACAGATACTTTTGCTTTACCAAATCTTGCTAATAGAGGTCCTAAGACCACTATGGAAGCTCTCATTCTCTCCACTAATTCATACGGTGCTATTGGGGTCATTTCTTCAGGGATTTCTATTTGCATCACATCTTTTTGGTGTGAAATTGAAGCACCCATTGTTTCCAACAAATTGGCCATCCATCTAACATCTGCTATGTGTGGAACATTGTTAAGTACATATTGTCCAGGTGCTAGTAATGAGGCTGCCATTATTTTTAGTACTGAATTTTTCGCTCCAGAGACTCTCACTGTCCCGGATAAACCTGTCGACTGCTGGACGCGAACAACTGAACCTTCTTCATTATGTGAAGAAGTTGTTCCAAATTCAGAGGAAAAAGAATTACTTGCCACGATTTAAGTATGCTTCGCTGTCGACAGAGTTTGCGTTCACATGCAATTATTCAAGCAAAAACATTTAATTTGATACGAGGAAACTAGGGAAATCTTGTTTAAGCGAGACAAATACCTAAAAATAACTAAAACACTTGATGATGAAGGTTTGGCTGCTTTACGTGAACCGCGTAATGACTTAGTAGCTGAGAAATTTGTTGGTGAAGACAAATACGAATTACTTCATGGTCCTTTTTCTAAATATGAAAGACATATCAGTGTCAGAAATGAATCGGAAGGTGTGAATCGAGTTGTAGAAAGTTTTTCCTGGCGGCTCTCAATTCCATTTTGGGGAATATTCTTTTCGTTTTTAATTGGGAAAGCCTTACCTAAAAGATCAAAACCCTGGTGGTCTCCTCCTGACCGTTTGGATGAACGCTCTGCGAGGATTCTAGGAATACTTGCCTGTATCCAGGTGATCGACGGATATTTAGGTTCTGTCATATCTCAAACAATCACATTCGCTGCTGATGAATTCGACCACAGCTCATCAGCACAAGGGATTACGCTCGCTGTCATCCGTGTCGGAATTCTAATCTCTCTTGGAGTTCTTGTAATTGCTGACAAGAAGGGCCGCAGAAACGTTCTTCTGCTAACCCTCGTACTTGCAGTCTTAGCAACAGCTTTAGGATCAGTCTCTCCCAACTTCTGGTTTCTGGGGAGCACCCAGTTGGTTGCGCGTGGTTTGACTACAGGAATGGGAATTTTGATTGGAGTTATTGCAGCTGAAGAGTTACCGAAAGGCTCCAGAGCTTATGGAGTGAGCATGTTGTCGTTGTCTGCTGCTTTGGGGGCAGGGATTTCTGTTTGGGTATTACCAATCGCTGACCTGAACCAAAAAGGTTGGAGGGTCGTGTATCTGGTACCTCTCCTATTTCTGCCAGCTTTAATGAGAATCAGTAAGAATCTGCCGGAGTCACTTCGTTATAAAGCCAACTCGATAATTGTTCAACCTGAAATTTCTAATGTAAAAAGCAGAAGAGGAAAAGAGCCTTTTATAAATAAGCGTCTCTTATTGTTAGCTGGTGTTGGTTTTTTGGTTTTGATATTTGCTGCGCCCGCTTCGCAATTCCAAAATGACTTCCTCCGGGAACACAGGGGGTACTCCGCTTCTGGAATAACCGCTTACTGGCTTTTGACCTCGACTCCAGCGGGAATAGCAATATTTCTAGCTGGGCGTTTCGCTGATACCCACGGTAGAAAAAAAAATTGCAACATCAGGGCTTTTAGGAGGGACAGTATTTATTGTTCTTAGTTACTATTCGTCGGGATTATTAATGTGGGCTAGCCATTTGTTCGGGGCCGTACTCGGGTCACTTACAGTTGCATTAGGCGTGTATGGCCCTGAACTTTTTTCAACAAAGCAGAGAGCCAGATCAAATGGTGTCATTGTCGCATTTGGTGTGTTGGGAAGCGCTTCAGGACTTTTGTTAGTGGGGTATATGACTGATTTATTTGACAACTATGGTCACGCTTTCGCACTTATTGCTGCTGGCCCCCTTTTAGCAGCATTGCTAGTAATCAGTAAATTTCCTGAAACTGCGAGAGTTGAACTTGAAGACCTCAATCCTGGAGATGTAAACCCCAAAAATTTCTGAGAGCTAGTTAACACCTATAAAGAAGCCACCCACGCGTTTATTTCCTCACTAACAGCTTCATCTAAATTCGCTAAATCATGACGAGCCCCTTCGAACCACTTAGTTGTTACGGGACCTCTGATCTTTTTCAAATGTTTTTTAAACTCTGTTTTTGATCCGAATGGATCCTTGTCACCAGAAATAAACAAACACGGAATGTCTACTTTGTTGAAGTGTTCTATTCGAAGATTTTCTGGCTTTTTAGGTGGATGCAATGGATAACTGATCAGGATTAATCCACTGGCTGGAAGTCCTTCCGCAACAGCCATTG